>CAMFLL010000171.1 GCA_945957405.1 uncultured Mycolicibacterium sp.
GGCTCGGGCTTCGGCTGCTTCTGCCGGCGGGTCAGCCCGCCCGCCATGGCCACCGTGAGTGTGCCGATGAGGAAGAACCACAGGAACACCGCGGGCGCAAACGTCGCCTGATCAACCCCGACCACGCCGAAATTGCCGAGCGCTCCACCGGCGGCATAGCCGAGCACCGCCATCACGACCGCCGAGATCAGTGCTGCGACCGCCACTTTCGCGAGCGCGGGCAACAGCGGCAGGGGCTGGCGCGCGCACTGCTGGCCCAGCGCCACCCCGGCGGCGGCACCGATGATCAACAGCGCCACCCACACCGGCCCCAAGGGCGGCGTCGGCAGCGCGGCCAGCACCGGCACTGCCGGGATGTCACCCCCGAAGACCGTGAACGAGCTGAACGTCGCGAAGCCGATGTGCGCGCTCGACCCGACGGCGATCGCGGACGTGCCGACGATCACGTTGGGGATGTACAGCATCGACAACAGGGCCAGGCTCAGCTGGCCGAACAACGAATCGGTGATGCCGAACAGATCGTGCATCGTCGACCAGTGCACCACCAGCGAGGCGGCCGCCACCGCGCCGGATAATCCGCACAGCGCCAGCACACCGGCTCTGGCACCCCGCACCGAACCGGCCAGCCAGTTCGGCAGCGGTGATGCGGCCAGCAGTCGTCGTCCGGCCTTCATGCCCACCCCAAGAGCCGCGCCGACGGCATGCACGACGACGACGTGAGCGAACGCCACCGAGGCGCTCGGGGTCTGCAGTTCGGTGATCACCGACGACGCGTCGTGGATGACCGCCAGCGCGATGGCCGCGATCAACAGTGGGCCGCCCAACGCCGAGGCGACGACCCACCGGATGACGAACCAGGAACCGCGGTCCGGAACGGCCGCGGCGGTGGTGCGGGCGGTACCCCACACCATCAAGAGAATGGGGAGCAGCGGCATGACGCCGAGCACCCGGCCCCCGATCGATATCGGCACCCCGTGCACGCCGAGCCACATGCTGGCGATCGCGCCGAAGGCGCCCGTCATATCGCTGTTCGCGATGAGCAACTGCAGCAGTACTACTGCCGCGATGATGACCAAGGCGACCAGCGCCGGGCCGAACGCCACCCGGACCAGGTCACGTGCCTGGCGTGCCCCCGCCGTGCGGTTGTCGTGCATTCACGTCCAGGTTGCCCGCACCCGAAACCGGGTGCGGGCAGGCCCTGCTACGACGAAGACGAGCCGCTGGACGGCGGCTGATTGGACGACGGCTGCTGCGCCTGCTGAGTGGGAGCACTCGGCGAGACCGAACTGGGGCTAGGACCCGGGCCGTGCGACCCGTAGCTGGAACCCGAGCCTGAACCCGAGCCGTAGCTGGAACCCGAGCCTGAGCCGGAACCCGAACCCACCGCCGGCGGCGGGCTGAAGCTGGGGTAACCGGTCGGCGGCGTCGGCGGGCCCTGATGCGAACCGCCCTGGGGCGCACCCTGCGGGCCGGGACCGTAGCCGCCGGCCGACGGGCCCGGCTGGTAGCCGCCGTACTGCGGCGGATACCCACCGGGGCGCTGGCTCGGGCCGGGAGCCGGCTGGCTCTGCTGACCGTAGTAGCCCCCGGGCGGGCCGTACTGCCCGTACTGCGGCTGCTCGTACTTGGGCCGCGGCGCGGGCGGCGTGATCACACCGGCGTCGAGCAGCAGTGCGGCGACGGCGACGATGGTCTGGATGATGGTGCTGGCCAGGATGAACCACAGCGCCCATCCGACGGAGAAACCCTCGGGCTTGGAGATCAGCTCGGCGACGACCAGCAGTGCACCCACCGCGGACACCGCCGCGACCACCGCGGCGTAATTGCTGGCCTTGGGCAGCAGGCTCACGGCGGCCAGCAGACCGGCCAACAGCGACGCCACGACCGAGAAGCTGCTCCCACCTGCGGTCAGCTCACCGGCGAACGGTCCGATATCGCTGCTCAGCTTGAACATCGGGCCGAAGCTCAGCAGGTATGTGACGAGACCGAGTACGGCAACGGCGGCGGTGAGATACAGCGGCAGCTTGCTGGGGCCCGGCTCAGCGGCCGGACCGAAGGACGGGGCCGGGGCTCCGTACGAGCCGGGCGGCTGTGCGGGGTAGCCGGAGCTACCGGGTGAGTAGGTCATGACCTCTCCTGTGTCGTTGGGCGCCACTGCGCGCGGCGCTTACCTAGGACCGCGACCGGCGTCCGCCTGGCACTATGGCGCCGGCGTCCTGACCACGATTCGATCATCCACGCTAGCGCACCAAACCGAGTGCGCCTGTCGCCAACCGGCGTGTCCTACGCCTCAGAGCGCCTCAGGCCGAGACCAGAACGGGGGCGTCGACGGAATCCTGCTCGGCGGCTTCGATTTCACGCACAAGCGGCAGCACACGGGCGCCGAAGTATTCGATTTCCTCCTGAAAATGCAGGAAGCCGCCAAGAATCAGGTCGACGCCACGCTTGCGGTAGGCCGCGATGCGCTCGGCGATCTGTTCCGGGGTGCCGATCAGCTGCGTGCAAAAGCCGTCGTTGTACTGAACCAGGTCCTCGTACGTCGAATCGGCCCACATCCCCTTCTTGTCCCTGGTGGACGCCCCGGCCTGCTGGACCGCGCCGCGGAATCCTTCGACGGCCGGCTTGTTGGCTTTCGCGATGATCTCGCGCAGGACTTCCTTGGCTTCCTTTTCTGTGTCGCGGGCGATGATGAAACCGTTGAGGCCGAACTTCACTTCGCGCCCTGCATCGCGGGCGTGGTCGCGGACCTCGACCACCTGATCGGTCAACGCGCCGAAATCCTTGCCGTTGGAGAAGTACCAGTCGCTGTAGTGGCCGCCGTTGCGGCGGGCCGCACTGGAGTTGCCGCCCTGGAACAACTCGGGGTTGGGTCGCTCGGCGGTGTTCAACGGCTTGGGCTTCAGGGTGAAGTCGTGGATGCGATAGAAGTCGCCGCGGAAGTCGACAGGGTCGTCGCTGGTCCAGATGGCGCGCAACACCTGCAGGAATTCGGCGCTGCGCCGGTAGCGCTCATCGTGCTCGAGCCACGGCTCGCCGAGGTGGGTGAACTCGTCCTTGAACCATCCGGATACGACGTTGACGGCGAACCGGCCGCCCGAGAGGTGGTCGGCGGTCGCGCCCAGCTTGGCCAGCACCGCCGGCTGCCACAGTCCGGGGTGCACCGCGGCGATGACCTTCAGCCGCTGGGTGGCAAGCAGCAAGGCCAGGCTGAAACTCGTGGACTCGTGCTGGTACTCCGCACCGTAGCTGGCCTCATAGCGGACCTGGCTCAGGGCGTATTCGAACCCGTTGTTCTCCGCCGTCTGGGCCAGCTTGGCGTTGTACTCGTAATTCCAGTCCGTGCGCTGTTCGATATCGCTGGTGACCAGGCCGCCGCTGACGTTGGGCACCCAGTAGGCGAACTTGACGTGGTCGGAGATGCGTTCGGTCGTCATGGTCTGCAGTTGACCAACGCGGCCGGGACGGGTCACCCCTTTAATTCAGCCTCCTTTTATCCCGCCCAACGTGCAGATGTTGTACGCATTTCGCGAGTAGCAGCGCAAACAACTGCACGCTCGGCGCATCCCCTTTCGAGTAGTGCGTTCGCTGCCCGTCGCACGATCCCGGCCCGGTCCGTCCTGAGGTGCACGGCACTCACCCGCACAATCGTCCAGCCGGCCCTGGCCAGGTAGTCGAGCCGCTCGATGTCACCCGCGTGTTGGAGCGGATCTGTCCAGTGCTGCTCGCCGTCGTACTCCACGCCGACCTTCCAGTCCTCCCAGCCCATGTCGACCCGTCGTCGACCGACGCGAATCTGGGTCTCGGGCTTGGGCAGACCGCCGCGGATGAGCACCAACCGCAGGCGCGTCTCTTGCGGTGATTCGGCACCCCCGTCGGCAAGCTCGAGGACCTGCCGCAGCCGACGGATGTTGCGCGATCCGGGATGACGGTCGGCGACCTTACGGACAGCATCAACGGAAACACCGGTCGCGTTGAGGAGCGCGTCGACCCTGATCAGACCCTCCTCGAACGGCAACCACCTGCCGAGATCGAAGGCGGTCCGCGCGGCTGCGGTGCATGCGATGTCGCCGACATGGGACACCTCGTCGGCTCCGACAGTGTCGCTGCGGACGACGATGCCCGGTGGTGAGCGCCGAAAGGTTCGCAACAATTCGGCGGGTCCATCGTCCGGCACCCAGCGGCTGCCGAGTAAAGCCGCAGCGGACAACCCAGCGACAGTTCCCCGCCGCGCTGACCATAGCCACGCCGCCACCGCCAGATCTCTGGCATCCAGTTCGACGTCGCGTCGCGAGTAGATGTTGGTGTGAAGTTTGACGTAATAACGGCCCAGCTCGCGGCGCGTCAGCTCCCCGTTGGCAAGGCACTCGCTGGCGACGATCAGCTTCTGCACACCGAGATGGTCGGCAAAACAGGGCCGTTGCGGTATTCAGCCCTGTGGACAAACTCCGAACGTGCAGATGTTCACGCGTTTTGCGGGTAACGGCGTCAACAACTGCACTCTCGGCGGCTGACCACGATCCGAGTCTCGGGTAAACCGTTGAACCTCGACGACGTCACCGTGGTGTAGGCGCCCATCATGGGGCTGACCACGACGTCGCCGACCCGCAACGGCGGCATCGGATAATCCCTGGCGACGACGTCCACGCAGTCGCAGGTCGGGCCCGCCAAGGTGACCGGCTCGTAGTCGGCGGTCACCCGGTCCAGTTCACTCAGCGCCAACACGGGCGGATGGATGTCCTCGGTGAGGATGTTCGAGTACGACCCGTACAACCCGTCGTCGAGGTAGTGCCACATCCGGCCGTCGCGCACCGCGGTACCGACGACGCTCGACAACAGCGTCATGCTGTCGGCCACCAGGAACCGTCCCGGCTCTGCCAGCAGGTCGAATCCATGCCCGGCGCCGAGCACGTCGTCGATCGCGGCGCCGATCGCGCTGATATCCGGCATATGTTCACGGTAGGTCACCGGGAACCCACCGCCGATGTCGATGGTGGTCACCGGCACACCGAGGACGCGGCCCACATGATCGGCCAGTTCGACAGTGGTCTTCAAGGCAAGGCGGAACGGCTCGGCGGACGAACACTGTGTGCCGACGTGGAAGCTAAACCCCTTGAACCGCACTCCCGCGGCGGTGACGTACTTGGCCAGCAGTTCGGCATCCGCCGGATCGACGCCGAATTTGGTCGACAGATCATGCTTGGCGGCCGGGTTGTGGAACGCCAGCCGCACCAGGATCTCGATGTCGGCAGGCAGTCCGGTGAACTTCTGCGCCTCGACCTGGTTGTCGACGACGAAGGTCCGGATACCGGCCCGGTAGGCGTATTCGATGTCGGCGACCTTCTTCACCGGATGCGTGTGGATGCATCGCTGCATCGCAATGCCGAGCGAGCGCACCACGTCGACTTCGGCATTGGTCGCCACGTCGAACCCGCCGCCACATCGGGCGATCGCGCTGAGCACGGCCGGATGCGGCAGCGCCTTCACCGCGTAGTGCGGCCGAACACCGTCGAGATGGGTGGTCAGCGACTGATACTGCTCGACGACCCTGTCGGGGTCGAGGACCAGCAGCGGCGTACCGAATTCGGCCACCAGCGTCCGCCAGCGCGCGGCGTCGCCGGACAGCGAATCACGCAGCTGCGACCGCATCGACCAACGCATCGCCGGTCTCCTTCCGGTCGCCGCCCCGCACCGCCAGCAGGCGCCGGAATTTCTCGTAGCTGCAGATGGCGCACACGTAGAACCCGATGTCGGCCACGACCTTGCCGGCCACCAGCCCGATCGCGACACTGCCCGTCAGGATCGGGAACACGTAGTAGCAGATGGGCCGGATGACCAGGCTGTCGATCACCTCGGCCGGGCCGAACTCCACGGCGATGCTCCGCAGCGCCAACAGGTTGGCCGCACCGAAACCGTGGTCGCGGCGCAGCCAGCGGACCGCGTTGACATAGGCGACGGCGTAGTAGCCGACCGACGCCATGATGGTGCCGACGACGGCTGCGGCCGCCCCGGACCCGGTCGCCAGATACACAGCTCCTGCGCCCCCGAGTTCGGCGACCGTACCGGCGATTTCGCAGGGCAGATAGCGCCTGCCCCATTCGACGACCTTGTGCCATGCCTTGCGCTTCGTCCCCACGAGCAGGAACTGTCGTCGCAGGATGCGCGGGGGTCATGCGTAGTTCGCTACCCGACCCGAGCTTGCTCTCTGGACTAGAACACGTTCTAATTCCTGGCATGGACTTCGGCCTCGTGCTCTTCACCAGTGATCGCGGTATCGCGCCGGCGGCTGCGGCCAAACTCGCCGACGAACACGGTTTCACCACCTTCTACGTTCCCGAGCACACCCACATCCCGATCAAACGGGAGGCCGCCCATCCCACCACCGGCGACGAATCGCTGCCCGACGACCGCTACATGCGCACCCTCGACCCCTGGGTGTCGTTGGGCACCGCGTGCGCAGTGACGTCGAAGGTCCGACTGTCGACGGCCGTCGCGCTGCCCGTCGAACACGACCCCATCACGCTGGCCAAGTCGATCGCGACGCTGGACCACCTGTCCGGCGGCCGGGTCAGCCTGGGCGTCGGATTCGGTTGGAACACAGACGAACTCACCGACCACAACGTCCCGCCTGGCCGGCGCCGCACCATGCTGCGCGAATACCTGGAGGCCATGCGTGCCCTGTGGACCGAGGAAGAAGCCGAATACGACGGCGAATTCGTCAAGTTCGGGCCGTCGTGGGCGTGGCCCAAACCTGTGCAGACCCATATCCCGGTGCTGGTTGGCGCGGCGGGCACCGAGAAGAATTTCAGGTGGATCGCCCGCAGCGCCGACGGCTGGATCACCACACCACGCGACTTCGACATCGACGAACCGGTCAAGCTGTTGCAGGACACCTGGGCCGCAGCCGACCGACCGGGCGCACCGCAGATCGTGGCACTCGATTTCAAGCCCGACGCCGACAAGCTCGCGCACTGGAAGAAGCTCGGCGTCACCGAAGTGCTCTTCGGTCTGCCCGACAAATCCGAAGCCGATGTCGCCGCGTACGTCGAACGCCTGGCGGGCAAGCTGTCAGCACTCGATCTCTGAACTCCGTATTGCTGCACGGCATCACCGGGCGGCCCGCTTAGGCTCAACCATGAAGTTCGCCATCGCCGTCGCCGTCGCCATTGCCATCGCCGCCGCGCTGCTCAGCGGGTGCACCGCGATGGTCGGCGGTCAACCTCGGGCCGATCCCACCTTGCCGGTCGACGACTTCCCCTCCACGGTCGGGCTCCACGAGGTCGACTCGGAGACCTTCTGGATCCGCGACGGCAATCCCGAATACGGTTTCGGCTTCGTGACACCCAACGGGCTCACGTGCGACATGACGTCCTACATCTCGCCCGAGTACGCCCACGCCAGCTGCTGGGGGCTGCGCCCCGACCGGGGACCAGGCTACTGGGAGGTGTACGCCGAGAAATATGAGACGACAACCATTTCCGCGGCTACGCCGCCCGATCCGACCGAACCGGTCCGCCACGAACCCAAGGAACTACCAAGGGGCAGTTATGTGATCGACTCCCCCGACACATTGTGTGCGGTCACCGACGATTTGACGGTGGCCTGCCATGTCGGCGGACACGGCTTCATCCTGACCGCGACGTCGTCGGTGCTGTTCTGAGGCCAGGCAGGCACTCAGGCCAACACGGCCCGGTTCGTCTTGCCGTCAGCCGTGACGGCGATGCCGGCGCGCAGTGGGTCACCATCTCGCATCAGCGCCGTCAGCTTCTCGTCGGTGCTGGTGGCCATGAACCGCCTGCCGTCGGGTTGGCGGCCGATGATGATGGCCGTCGGCTCCGGCCAGTCGTAGCGCACTGAGTAGGTTTCGATGACGCCGGAGCCGTTGACATTGCGCACCACTGGCACTTTCGGCAGGCCGGTGATCCGCTGCTGGAGCGCTTCGCTGTCGTCCTCGACCCACTCGGCCGGCTCCGTCGAGTACACGCCCACCGCGTAGTTGCTCATGGTTCCGCCGTTGGCGCCCACCAATCCGAACTGCCCGGGCTTGTCCTGCATTTCGTGCACGGTCTCGGCAATGGCGTGCAGCGAGTAACTGTTGCCCGGTCCACCGAAATACGGCAGCCCGCCCGTCAGCGTCAGGCCGCGCGGGTCGTCGGCGGCCATCCCCAAGGCGTCGCAGACCACGAACACCGGGAACGGGAAACAGCTGTACAGGTCGAATGTCGCAATGTCGTCGATACCCACACCGGCGACCCGAAGCGCTTCCCGCACCGCGAATTCCGATGAGGGGCTGACACTGACATCGGCCCGGTCGAGCAGATCCTGATCGGTGATGCCGGCATGCCCGCGCAGGTACACCCACTTCTCTTGTGGCACCCCGAGCCGACGGGCCGCTGCCACCGACATCATGATCGCGGCCGAACCCTGGTTGACCTGATCGCGCGCCACCATCAACCGCGGGTACGGATCGCAGATCATCCGGTTCTCGTCGGTGACGGTGATCAGCTCGTCGACCGAACGTTCCACCGGCGACGACGAAAAAGGGTTCTTGGCAGCGATTTTCGAGAACGGAGAAAACAGCTGCGCCATCGCCAGCCGGTACTGGTCGACGCTGAGCCCCAGCCTGGCCCGACGGGCATTGTCCAGCAGGCCGTACTGCACGGGCGCGCCGGTGAGCCCGTGCGCCGCGGTGTACTCGGTGAAGTACTTCTCGAAGCCGTAACCGCGATCTTCGAGTTGGCCCCCGACGCGTTCGGTGAAATCCGGCTTGTCGTCACGGTCGGCGAAATACCGTGCGGTCGACCCCGCCTCCGATCCGAGGACCAGCACCACCTCGGCGGTGCCGCGCGCGATCTCACCGGCGAACTCGGTCATCAGCTTCTGCGGGCCGTGGCCGCCGAGGGGTTCGAGCACCACGCGTGCCGGGTCGGCGCCGATGCGCCTGGCCACCGACCGCGGGTAGTTGTCGGAGACGCCGAGCGTGGCGGGCATCGGTCCCGAGATCTCGAACTGCCGAAGGGCGGCGAATACGTCGATGGCCTGCGCCACCTTCGCGGCGGCCACCCCGGTGTCGGCGAGCGCCGCCCGCACGCCCGCGGTGGCCAGTTCGACGGCCGACATGCCGCGGTAGTCCGGTTCGTCGATGCGCTCGGTGAACTGTCCGACACCGACCACGACCGGGGTACGCGGATCGACCTGCATTACAGACCTCCTGACGAGCGTTAATTCGTCAGGCTAACCGAAAACTGGAACGTGTTCCTAATTTGGCCTCGCGGCCAGACGCAAAAGGCCCCTTTTCACCGTGGAAAAGGGGCCCGTTGCGTCTGCTCGGCAGAACTACAGCGACTGCAGGATCTCGCGCGCCAGCTTGGCGGTCTCGGACGGAGTCTTGCCGACCTTCACACCCGCGGCCTCCAGGGCTTCCTTCTTGCCCTGTGCGGTGCCCGCGCCGTCGGAGACGATGGCACCGGCGTGACCCATGGTCTTGCCCTCGGGGGCGGTGAAGCCCGCGACGTAGCCCACGACCGGCTTGGAGACATTGGCCTTGATGTAGGCGCCCGCCTTCTCCTCGGCGTCGCCGCCGATCTCGCCGATCATCACGATGAGCTTGGTCTCGGGGTCCTTCTCGAACGCCTCGATGGCATCGATGTGGGTGGTGCCGATCACCGGATCGCCGCCGATGCCGATGGCCGTCGAGAAGCCCAGATCGCGCAGCTCGTACATCATCTGGTAGGTCAGCGTGCCCGACTTCGACACCAGACCGATGGGGCCCTTGTCGGTGATGTTGTTGGGCGTGATGCCGACCAGCGACTCACCGGGAGTGATGATGCCAGGGCAGTTGGGCCCGATGATGCGGGTCTTCTCACCCTTTTCCACGTTGTAGGCCCACGCATAGGCGCTGTCCTGCACCGGGATTCCCTCGGTGATGACGACCAGCAGCGGGATCTCCGCGTCGATGGCCTCGATGATGGCGTCCTTCGAAAAGGCCGGCGGCACAAAGGCGATGGACACGTCGGCGCCCGTCTCCTTGATGGCCTCGGCGACGCTGCCGAACACCGGCAGCTCGACGTTATTGCCCTCTTTGTCGACGTGCTTGACGGTGGTGCCGGCCTTACGCGCGTTGACACCGCCGACCACCTGAGTGCCGGCCTTGAGCATCAGCGCCGTGTGCTTGGTGCCCTCACCGCCGGTGATGCCCTGGACGATGACCTTGCTGTCCTTGTTCAGGAAGATAGACATAAGTTGTTGGCTCCCTTACTTGTTGGCCAGCTCAGCGGCCTTGTCGGCGCCGGCGTCCATGGTCTCGGCCTGGATCACCAGGGGATGGTTGGCCTCGGCGAGGATGCGGCGGCCTTCTTCGACGTTGTTGCCGTCGAGGCGCACCACCAGCGGCTTGTTTGCCTCGTCACCGAGCATCTGCAGCGCCTTGACGATGCCGTTGGCGACGGCGTCGCATGCGGTGATACCGCCGAACACGTTGACGAACACACTCTTGACCTGGCTGTCGCCCAGGATGACGTCAAGACCGGCGGCCATCACCTCGGCGGACGCACCGCCACCGATGTCCAGGAAGTTGGCGGGCTTCACGCCGCCATGGTTCTCGCCGGCGTAGGCGACGACATCCAGCGTCGACATGACCAGACCCGCGCCGTTGCCGATGATGCCGACGGCACCGTCGAGCTTGACGTAATTGAGGTCGTTTTCTTTTGCCTTGAGCTCGAGCGGATCGGTGGCGTCCTTGTCCTCGAACTCGGCGTGACCGGGCTGACGGAAGTCCGCGTTGGCGTCGAGTGTGACCTTGCCGTCGAGCGCCAGGATCTGATCATCAGGTGTGCGCACCAGTGGATTGACCTCGACCAGCGTGGCGTCCTCGGCGACGAAGACCTCCCACAGCTTCTGGATGGTCACCGCGGCGGCGTCGAGCACCTCTGCGGGCAGGTGACCCTGCTCGGCGATCGAACGGGCGAACGCCAGGTCCACACCCTTGACGGCGTCCACCGGAACCTTGGCGAGCCGCTCGGGCTTGGTTGCGGCGACCTCTTCGATCTCCATGCCGCCCTCGACGGAGCACATCGCGAGGTAGGTGCGGTTGGACCGATCGAGCAGGAAGGAGATGTAGTACTCCTCGGCGATGTCGCTGGCCTCCGCGACGAGCAACTTCTTGACGACGTGGCCCTTGATGTCGAGCCCGAGGATGTTCTGTGCGTGGATGAAGGCGTCGTCGGGGGTGGCGGCGAACTTCACGCCGCCGGCCTTACCGCGGCCACCAACCTTGACCTGCGCCTTGACCATCACCGGCTTGCCGATTTCCTCGGCGATCGCCTTGGCGTCCTCGGCGGAATCGGTGACTCGGCCGGGAGTGGTCGGGACGTTGTGCTTGGCGAACAGTTCCTTCGCCTGATACTCGAAAAGATCCATCAGCTTCCTAACTGGCGCGCAGTCTGTCTACCGGTGTTGACGGCGGTGACGGTTTCGGGGATATGGCCCGTGGGAACCATATCGACACGTTTGCGGCCCACCCGCACCGCGTACCACCGATGTGGTAGATCTCACCACCGCGCTTCAAGTGATACAAATCACAATCCGCGGCGGAATACTCGCTCGGGTTGCCACATTCATTGGAGTTTGGTTAACGTCTCTCTGGCTTCGATAACGCTTTGATCACGACACAAGGGACGTTTCAGGTTGGCACCGCATCGTTCGAGACCGGCTCCACGCTCGGGAGAACGGCGAAGCGCGCGCCGCTCCGATCTTGATTTTCACCCCAACGAAGTGACCGACATCGTGCCGTTCAACGAGTTCGGCAGCCTCGATGACCTGGACTTTCAGGACCATGCCTTCGACAGCGCGACAGACGTCATGCGCGCGCCGGAACTCGACGATCTCACCGATACCGACAACCTGCGGCCGCTCACGCTGATGCGCCGGATGGACGCCGGCGTCATCCACGATCCGGACAAGACGGATGTGATCCCCCGCGTCGGTGCGCATCGCAAGCCGGCCGCCAGCGCCCTCAAGGGCCGCGTGATGATCGCGGCCATGGCTGCCGGCGCCGCCGCGGCCGCCGCCCACACCGCCATCAACCCGTCCGACAAGGCGAGCGCCGAGACCGTCATGGCCGCCGACCCAGCCCTGGCCGCGGGTGGAACCATCACCGGCACCCCGCGCGGCATGCAGGTGGTCAGCGTGGCCCCCGCGGTCAACACCAGCGTGCATTCCGAGGAGCTGGCCAACGGCGTCGCCTTCGCCCAGGAGCGGGCCGAGCGCGAAGCCCGCCTGCAACGGCCGCTGTTCGTCAAACCCACCAACGGGATCTTCACCTCAGGCTTCGGTTACCGCTGGGGTGCGCTGCACGCCGGCGTGGACCTCGCCAACTCCATCGGCACGCCCATCTATGCCGTCGCCGACGGTGTCGTCATCGACGCGGGCCCCACCGCCGGTTACGGCGCCTGGGTCAAGCTGCGTCACGCCGACGGGACGGTGACCCTGTACGGGCACGTCAACACCTGGCTCGTCAGTGTCGGCGAGCGCGTCATGGCCGGCGACCAGATCGCGACCATCGGCAACCGGGGCAACTCGACCGGCCCGCACTGCCACTTCGAGGTCATGCCGAACGGCCACGACCGCATCGACCCCGTGCCGTGGCTGGCTCAGCGCGGTATCAACGTCGGCTCCCTCTCCGGCTGAGCGAGTGACCCGGCCGACCCCAGAACCGCCGTCAGGCGAACCGACACGCATCATCAGGCGAACACCTACCGGGCCGCTGCCCGTCACGCCTGAGCCGCGTTCAGGGGCCCATCCCGCCCCGCCCCGTGACGACGCACCGAGCACCGGCATCATCCGTCGCGCCCCGACGGGCGCCATCCCGGTCAGCCCGGACTCGCCGCCGACGACGCACATCGCCCCGCCCACCACCCAGATTCCCGGCGCGGCCGCCCCGCCGACGGAGAACATCCCCGCCCAACGCGCGCCGCGCGGCGACGAAACGGCCATGATCCAGCGGGCCAAGGCCGCATCGGCGCCCAGCACCACCGCCGGGGGGCGCACCGCGACCACGGCGATCGCGGCCTGTGTCGTCGCGATGCTCAGCGGGTGGGCGACGCTGGTGGTGGCCACCGACCTGATCACCGGCTGGTGGGACTCCGACCGGTTGTTCTGTGCCGCAGTTGGTTTCCTGGCGCTGGTGTTCGCGGGCAGCACCATCACAGGTGTCGTCATGCTGCTGCGCCGCCGCTCGTGGGGGCCTTACCTGATCGCGGTGGGCGCCGTCGTGGCGCTCCTGGCGTTCGGCGGCGTGTTCCTGGCCGGTGCCCGGATCCCGTGGCTGGTGTACGGCATCCCGGCGCTGCCCGTCCTGAGCGCGGTGCTGGCTTTGCTGCCGTCCACGCGCCGGTGGGCGGCCGGGCAGTAGCTACAGCTTCGAGACCGGCGCGTGGTTGTGCATCAGCTTGACCCGGCCCGCGCTGCCGAAATCGATCAGTGACATCGCCGACTCACCGACACCGGAGACCTCCTCCACCCGGCCGAGCCCGTACTTGTCGTGGGTGACCCGGTCGCCGGGTTCGAGGACCAGCAGTGGACGGTTGCGGGCGGCGGCCGACCTGGCCGGCGCCGGGCGCGCCGCCCCACCGTAGCGGCCGGCGTTACCCACCGGCGCGCTGAACTTCGACGTCTGTTCAGTACGGCGCCAGTCGATGAGTTCCTGCGGAATCTCGCGCAGGAAACGGGATTCCGGGTTCAACATGGGCTGCCCCCACGACGAGCGCACCTTGGCGCGGCTGACGTAGAGCCGTTGCCGGGCGCGTGTGATGCCGACGTACGCGAGCCGGCGCTCCTCCGACAGTTCGGTCGGATCACCCAGCGCGCGCATGTGCGGGAACATGCCGTCCTCCCAGCCCGTCACGAAAACCACTGGGAATTCAAGGCCTTTGGCGGTGTGCAACGTCATCATGGTGACCACACCGGAACCATTTTCGGGAATGTCGTCGGTGTCGGCCACGAGCGAGACACGTTCGAGGAACTCGGCGAGGATGCCGGTTTCCGGCACGTCCTCGTCGACCACGTCCTCGTCGTCGGCGGCCAACGCCTGGGCATTGGCCCGGTCGGTGCTGAATTCGTGTGCGACGCTGACGAGTTCGTTGAGGTTGTCCAACCTGGCCAGGTCCTGCGGGTCATTGGATGCCTCGAGGTCGCGACGGTAGCCCGTGCGGTCGAGGACGGCCTCCACCAGATCGCCCAGTTCGTCGTCGAGCTTGCCGCGTATCTCGTCGAGCATTTCCACGAATGCCGCGATCGCTTTCTCCGACCGCGAATTGAGCATCGGCACCTTGCCTTCTGCGGCGGCCTGCAGGGCATCGTTGAAACTGGCGCCGGTGTTCTCGGCGTACACCGCGACACACGCCTCGGCCCGGTCGCCGATACCGCGGCGTGGCGTGTTCAGGATGCGGCGCATGCTCACGGAGTCGCCCGGGTTGTCGAGCACCCGGAGGTAAGCGACGATGTCGCGGATCTCCTTGCGCTCGTAAAACCGCACTCCCCCAACGACTTTGTAGGGGATGCCGGCGCGGATGAAGACCTCTTCCAGAGCGCGCGACGAATTGTTGGTGCGATAGAAGACGGCGACGTCTGAATAATTGTGGGTAGCTGATCCGCCGATACTCTCCGCCAAGGCGTCGATCTCCTCGGCGACGAAGCGGGCCTCGTCATGCTCGTTGTCGGCGACGAACCCGACGATCAGCTCACCCTCGCCCGCGTCGGTCCACAGCCGCTTCTCGCGACGGCCGGCATTGCGGGCGATCACCGAGTTGGCCGCGGTCAGGATGTTCTGCGTCGATCGGTAGTTCTGTTCGAGCAGAATGGTTGTGGCGTTGGGGAAGTCGCGTTCGAAATCCTCGATGTTGCGGATGGTGGCCCCGCGGAACGCGTAGATGGACTGGTCTGCATCGCCGACGACGCACAGTTCACCCGGCGCGATGCCGTCGACCGTGG
>CAMFLL010000172.1 GCA_945957405.1 uncultured Mycolicibacterium sp.
GGTTGCAGCACATTCGGGCGGATTTCTCGGTCGGAACTGATCCCCGACCGGTGCAAGGGAAACGAGCGCGCTTCACAATTCGTCACGTGACAAAATGCTCACCGCTCGGCCACGAGTAACCTCGACTCATAACGTCAATCGGCAAGAAGGCGCGATGGACCAACACACTGCCCGATGGGTGCGGATGGCGATGTGCGCATGCGCAACGCTGACCGCATTCTTCTCCGCGCCCGGGCAGGCGGCTGCTGCGCCAGCGGATCCGTCCGTCCCCACCCTGCCGGTACCGTCCAATCTGTACTCCCTGCCGCTCCCGGTCCTGCCGATACCGCTCGGCCTCCCGCCCTTCCCCTATCCGGCCGATGTCCCCACCGTGCAATTGCCGAACGACATTCCCCCGGTCCAGTTGCCCTCTGCGGTCCCCACCGTGCAGATGCCCTCGGACATCCCCGCCGTCCAACTTCCCGCCAAGATTCCGCCGATCCAACTGCCCGCAGATATCCCCCGCGGGCTCCTGGTTCCGTGACGCGCACGCGGCTGGGACGCAAATCCGTTGTCGCACAGTTATTTCGATCTGACACAGAAACTCAGATGCTCGAATATGATGGGACACAAGGCTATTGCCTAGGCTGTCGAGGTACCGTCGCTCAGTAGCGATTGATCTCGATCAGCCGGTGGTCGCTGATCCCGAAGTGATGCGCGATCTCATGGAGCACGACATGCTTGATCTCGCGGTGCAGACGGTCCGCGTCGCCGGCAGCCAGTCGGGTGATCGGGCCACTGAAGATGCTGATCTTGTCGGGCAGCACCCCGCTGTACGTGCTGGTTCTCTTCGGCAGCGGTACGCCGCGGTACAGGCCGAGCAGCGGCCGTCCGTCAGGAGGCTCGTCCTCGACGATGATCTCGACGTTGCTCATCGCCGCACGGAGCTGGGGCGGCAGCGAGTCCAGCGCCTCGTCGATCGCCACGTCGAACGGATCGTCGACATTCGGCCCAGAAACCGCATCCATCTCCGCAATGGTGCCACGTCGGCGTAACCGCCAGATCGTGGCTCCTGCGGGCAAAGGCGGGCATATGCTTGCCGAGGCGGCTGTATTGCCGCCATGGACGCCATGGGAGTTTCGAGGCGAACGATGGGCCGCAACGACCCGCTGCCCACGCAGCGGGATCTGCCCGCCGGGATCCCGGCGGAGCTGGAGGCGGCCGGTTTCGAGGATCCCGAGAAGATCGGGCAGGGTGGATTCGGCGTCGTGTACCGCTGCACCCAGGGCACACTGGATCGCACCGTCGCCGTCAAGGTCTTGATCGCTGACCTGGAGCCAGACAATCTCGAGCGTTTCATGCGTGAGCAGGTCGCGATGGGCAAACTGTCCGGGCACCCGAACATCGTGAACATCTTGCAGGTCGGCACTGTCGCGAGCGGTCGGCCGTACATCGTGATGCAGTACCACCCGCACGGTTCGCTGAACACCAAGATCCTCGACGACGGGCCCATCGGCTGGCGGGACGCGCTGCGCGTCGGGGTGAAGATGGCCGGCGCGCTGGAGACCGCACACCGGCGGGGCACCCTGCACCGCGACGTCAAGCCGGCCAACATCCTGCTCACTGAGTACGGCGAGCCCCAGCTCACGGATTTCGGCATTGCCAGAATCATCGGCGGCTTCGAGACCGCGGACGGCGCGGTCATGGGCTCGCCCGCCTACACCGCCCCCGAGGTGCTGCTCGGCCAGCCGCCGGACGTGACCTCTGACGTCTACGGTCTGGCGTCGACGCTGTTCAGTGCGGGCACGGGCCACGCGGTGTTCGAACGTCGCAAGGGCGAACAGATGGTGGCGCAGTTCCTGCGGATCACCAAGAGTCCGATGCCGGATCTGCTCGACTCGGGCCTGCCCGCCGATGTGTGCACGACGATCGAACAGGCCATGTCGCGGGAACCCGCCGACCGTCCGCCGAGCGCGGCGGCGTTCGGCGAGCGCTTGCAGGAACTGCAACGCCGGCACGGGCTTCCGGTTGACGAGATGCCGGTACCGATACCGGCGCCGGCGTTTCACTACGACCCGACGCCATCGCCAGGCACACCCTCCAGTGGCTACCGGGTGAGCACGCTCACCCCGCCCACACCCGCCGCCCGCTTCCATCTGCCGGTCGCGGTGAAAACGATGGTCGAGCGCGCCCGCCTGATCGACGTGCTGCGCGCGAACCAGAACAAGAAGCTGACGGTCATCCACGGGCCCACCGGGTTCGGTAAGAGCACGCTGGCCGCCCAATGGGCCAAGCTGCAGGCCGCCGATGGGGTGGTCGTGGCGTGGCTCACCGTCGATCATGACGACAACAACGTGGTCTGGTTCCTGTGCCATCTGATCGAAGCCATTCGTGCCGTCACCCCCGCGCTCGCATCCGACCTGGGCGGGATGCTCGAAGAGCACGGAGATGAGGCCGAGCGCTACGTGCTGACCTCGCTGATCAACGAGATCCATGACAGTGACACACGCATGACGCTGGTGATCGATGACTGGCATCGCGTCAGCGATCCCGCGACCGTCGCGGCGATGCGCTATCTCTTGGACAATGTCGCATCCGGCCTGACCGTGGTGGTGACCAGTCGCAGTCAGAGTGGCCTGCCGATGAGCCGGATGCGGATGCAGGATGAACTGGTCGAGATCGACGCCACCGCACTGCGTTTCGATGTCGCTGAATCCGAGCGCTTTCTGGTCGAGCTCAACGGGCTCGACCTTGATCACGCCGACGTCGAGGAGCTCACCACCAAGACGGACGGCTGGGTGGCCGCGCTGCAGTTGGCCTCCCTGTCACTGCGCGACCTCGATGATCCGGTGCGCCTGATCGGCACGATGACCGGCCGTCACCACGTCATCAGCGAATTCCTCGCAGACAACGTGCTCGAGACCCTGGAGCCGGCGGTGCTCGACTTCCTGCTGGCCACCTCGATACCGGGCCAGATTTGCGGTGGCCTGGCGTCGGCGTTGACCGGGGTGCCGGATGGTCTGGCGATGCTCGAGCAGGTCGCCGAACAGGACCTGTTCCTGCACCGGATCGATGATCAGTGGTTTCGCTACCACCAGTTGTTCCTGGATTTTCTGCGGCACCGGCTCAGCCGTAACGACCCGGAACGGGTTGTCCAGCTTCATCACCTGGCCTCGGCGTGGTACGCCGAGCAGCGGCTGGTCAGCGAAGCGGTCGATCACGCGCTGGCGGCTGGTGACCAGCAGCGGGCGGTGAGCCTGGTCGAGAACGACGGCATCAGCCTCGTGGCCAACGCCCAGATGGCGACCTTGATCGGGCTGACAGACAAGCTGCCTTCCGCTGCGGTGCAATCGAACCCACGCCTGCAGCTGGCGTTGGCCTGGGCAAACATCGTATTGCACCGGATCCCGGCCGCCGAGCAGGCGCTGGCGTTGGTGGACTCCACCGTGACCAGCTCCGGTCTGTCCGCCGACGAGATCGCCGATGTGCAAGCCGATGCCGGTGTCGTGCGCGGCGTCGTGGACTTGCGCTCCGATCGGCTGGCGGGCATCGACGAGCACCTCGCACCGTGCCTGCAGCGGCGGGACCGGATGCCGCCCTTCACTGTTGCCTCAGCCGCCAATGTGGCAACCTTCGCGGCCGCCTACCGATACGACCTCGCCGAGGTGGAACGGATACAAGCCTGGGCGGCGCCGTTCTACGAGCGCACCGGAGATGCGTTCAGCGTGGTGAATGGCTTGTGCTTCACGGGCTTGGCGCATCACTTGATGCTGGACAACACGGCGGCAGAGAAGCACTACCGCAAGGCGCTGCGGATCGCCAAGCGCTCCGGTGGGATCCACTCTTACACGGCACGGCTGGCCAGCTCACTGCTCGGCGAATTGCTCTATGAGAGAGGAGATCTCGACGAGGCGGAGCGCCTCCTGGACGAGGGTTACAAGCTGGGTCCCGAGGGCGGTTCGGTCGATTTCAAGATCACCCGGTACGTGATCAACGCCAGGATCAAAGCGCTGCAGGGTGACCGGCTGGCCGCCGCCGCGCGGCTCGACGAGGCGACACGAGTGGCACACACACTGTCCTTGAATCGGTTGCGTGCGCTGGCGGAGCACGAAAGACTGCGTCTCGGGCTTCCGCCGCACCCTCAATTCGGCGCGATGTCGGTGACGTCCTACGACGAGCGCCGACAGCCCGTGGACGCGATGGACGAGATCGCCGTGCAATTCGAGGAGGCCTCGGCGATCCGCAAGCTGATCAGCGCAGACGATCCGGTGAAAAGTGAGCTCGCCTGCCGTTGGGCAGGCGAATGGGTGGACTGTCTGACCCCGCAGAACCGCCCGCAGGCGCTGTTGCGGGCGCGCCGCCTGCTGGGTGCGTGCCTGGCCGCAGACGGGCGATCCGCTGAGGCGAAAGCCATCATCGCCACCGTGGCTGCCGACTGCGCTCGGTTACGAATGCTGCGTTACCTCGTCGACGGTGGTCCCCATGTGGTCGCCACCCTGTCGGCATTGCGGGCCGACCAAGAGGCGGGCCGGTGGAGTCCGGAATGGCCCGAGGTACCGTCAGATTTCCTCGACGCCGCCATCAACGCCGCAGCACCACAACATATTTGACGGGTGTTGTGTCCAGGCCCCCGCGCAGGCGGAAAAACCATCATCCGCCGAGGTGGCCGGGGTTATCCTGGGAAGAGATGTCAAAGGTGGTGCAGGCCGGTGACGGACTATCCGTGGGCAACGCAGCGGGAGCCGGACATCACCGCGGAACTGGCCGATGCCGGTTTCGAGGACGCTGTGGAGATCGGCCACGGTGGCTTCGGGACGGTCTTCCGTTGTCGACAAGAGGACCTCGACCGCACCGTTGCGCTCAAGGTCCTGAGCGCCGATTTCGCGCCGGAGAATCTCGCCCGGTTTCTACGTGAGCAGCGTGCGATGGGCCGGATGTCCGGACATCCCCACATCGTCGATGTCTATCAGGTCGGTGTCACCCGGAGCAGACGTCCCTACCTCGTCATGCCCTATCACGCACGCGGCTCACTGGATGCGTGCCTCCGCCAAAGTGGCCCGCTCAGATGGGAGCGGGTGCTGCAACTCGGAATCAAGATCGCCGGCGCACTGGAGACCGCGCACTGCAATGACACGCTGCACCGCGATGTCAAACCGGCAAATATCCTGCTGACCGACTTCGATGAGCCGCAGTTGACCGATTTCGGCATCGCCCGGATTGCCGGCGGGTTCGAGACTGCGGCGGGTGGCATCACCGGTTCACCCGCGTTCACCGCCCCCGAGGTGCTCCAAGGGCATCCGTCCACGGCCGCGTCCGACGTCTACGGCCTGGGGGCGACGATATTTTGTGCGCTAACCGGCCACGCCGCGTTCCAGCGGCGCAGCGGCGAACACCTCATCGCTCAGTTTCTGCGGATCTCCACCGAACCGCTGCCGGACCTGGACGCCGCCGGCATCCCCGACGATGTGGCACGTGCGGTCGAGCATGCGATGGCACGCCCACCCGAAAAACGGCCGACCAGCGCGGCCGCGTTCGGCGAAGAACTCCAAGCGATCGAGCGCGCGCACGGGTTGGTCGTCGACGACATGCTGGCCCCGGCAAGCCAGCCGCGCGCTGAACCGGAGCCTCCGGACGCGCGTGAGCGCGTGCGGTCAGACGCGGTGTCGCCGCGGACCCCGCCGGTCCCGGTCACCAAGTTCCGCCCGCCGACGAGCAGTCGGAAGATGGTGCGCCGGCAACGCCTCCTCGATGCGCTCCGGGAGGGTGAAGAGAGCCGCCTGACGCTCGTCCACGGGCCCGCCGGGTTCGGCAAGAGCAGCCTGCTCGCGCAATGGCGTGAGGAACTGACGTCCGACCAACTGGCGGTGGCGTGGCTCACCGTCGACAGCGACGACAACAACGCCGTCTGGTTCCTCTCGCACCTCACCGAGGCTGTCCGGCGAGTACGGCCCGCGGTGGTCGAGGGACTCGGGGAGGCGCTCGAAGAGAACGGCTCGGCAGCCGAACATTTCGTCATGATCTCGCTGATCAACCGGCTCCACGACAGTGACGAGCCGTTGGTCGTGGTCATCGACGACTGGCACCGCGTGTCGGCGGCCGACTCTATCGCGGCGATGGCGTTTCTACTCGACAACAGTTGTCATCACCTGCGCATGGTGGTGGCCAGCCGGACAAGGGGCGGGTTACCGCTCAGTCGCATGCGAGTCTGTGACGAATTGAGGGAAATCGACACCAAGGCACTGAGTTTCGATCTCGAGGAGTCGCGGAGCTTTTTCGCCGACCGCATTCGGACAGAGCTGACAGACGCCGATATCGCACTCCTGCGGGATTCGACCGACGGATGGATCGCAGCACTACAGCTGGCTTCGCTGTCGTTGCGCGAGGCCGGAGGAACGTCAGATGTGCTGGAGCGGTTCCGCGATGACACATCCTCGGTCGAGGAATATCTCGCGGAGAACGTGCTCAACGCCCTCCAACCGGAGATGCTCGACTTCCTGCTCTCCACGTCTGTGCCCGAACGGGTGTGCGGGGAACTGGCCTCGGCTCTCGCCGGCGTTTCCGACGGACAGGCCAGACTGGAAGAAGTGGCCGCACGCGATCTGTTTCTCGGGCGCACGGCCGACGAATACCGTTGGTACCGCTACCATCACCTGTTCGCCCAGATCCTGCGTCGACGGCTCGAACGTGACCACCCGGGCAGGACGAAGCAGTTGCACCGTTCGGCATCGGCATGGTTTCGGGAACAGCGCCTGCTCGGCGAGGCGATCGACCATCTGCTTGCCGCCGGCGACCCGGCCTCGGCGGTGGCAATGGTCGAACACGACGATCTCTATCATCTCGATCGCTCGCAGATGTCCACCCTGCTGGGCCTGATCGCCAAGCTGCCGACTGACTTGGTGCTGGCAAGTGTGCGGCTCCAGCTCGACATCGGCTGGGCGAACACCGAACTGCAACGCCTCGACGAGGCGGTCGAGGCCCGCCGCCGGTCCCTCGATCTCCTCGACGTGCTGGACCTGCCTGCCGATCAGGTCACCCGACTACGCGTGGAATCTGATGTGCTGCAAGCAAATATCGACTGCACTGCCGACCGGGTCCTCGGTGTGAAAGACCTCGTGGCGAAATGTCTTGCCGAGCCCGCGCCGCACTACCCGTTTGTGGTGTCGATGGCTGCCCTACTGGACACCTTCGCCGACACCTACGAGTTTCGCTTCGGTGATGCTGACCGCCGCCAGCGCTGGGCGGCGCCGTACCACAGCAAGACCACAGGACCGTACACGGTGGCCTACGGCTACTGTTTCGCCGGTCTGGCGAAAGCCGAACAACTCGATCTCGCCGGCGCAACCGAGCTGTATCGGCGCGCACATCAACTTGTTCGTGACGCGGGCAATACCCAATCGCATCACGCGCGGCTGACACGAGCCCTCCTGGCCGAACAGTTGTACCTGCGAAACGACCTCGACGAGGCGGAGGAGCTGCTCGCCGAGAATTTCTATGCGGCCACATTGGGCGGCACCGCCGACTTCATGATTCGCCATTACTGTCTGCGTGCCCGAATGGCGGCCATCCACGGTGACCGCGCCGGGACTCTTCGGGAACTCGAGGAGGGCGCCCAGACCGCCGACCTGCTGTCGCTGCCCCGGCTGCGGGCTGCGATCGACAACGAACGTATCCACCTCGGAATGCCGCTCCGACCAGGATTCGTGCCAGTCCCCCGCACGAGAGAACAAGATTCGACGGACGGAATCGGGCAGATCACCGCGCAAACCGAGGCCGAAACAGCCATCGCGTTGTTGTCGCGATCAGGCGACCCCGAGCACGTCCGCACCGCCGTCGAGTGGGCGAGCGAGTGGACTCGTGCACTGGAAGGCACCGACCGTGTCCTGGCCTGGTTGCACGCCGGCCGGTTGTTGGTGTCGTGCCTGTGGAGCGCGGGGCGCGTACACGAAGCCGAGGATGCACTGGTCCCCGTCGCACTCCGCTGCGCCGAGCATGGGTTGATCCGGTTCCTTCCCGACGGCGGCGCGAATGTCCTCGCCGCGTTCACCTCGTTGGCTGCCCACCTCGAGCACCGAGCGGACGATCTCAGCGGGTACCTGCCCGATACGTTCATCGCCGACGTGGTGGCGGCCGCCGGCTGAGATACGGGTCCGGCCGCCGCCGCCTTGACGAAACACCGCGCACTCGCAACTATCTCCGGGTGCGCCGAAGAAGTCGGCAAACTCTTTGACACAGAACGGATATCACATGTCGATACGTTGGGGAATCGTCGGGCCGGGTCGCATCGCCCAGAACGTGATGGGCGACTTCGCCCACGTTCCGGACGCGACGGTCCTGGCGGTCGCGTCCCGATCCGCCGCCCGCGCGGATGGTTTTGCCGCCGAACACGGCATCGAACGCAGCTACAGTTCGTACCGCGACATCATCGCCGATCCCGATGTCGACGTGCTGTACATCGCCACCCCGCATACCCACCACCACGCGGTCGGGCTCGCTGCTGCTGCGGCCGGTAAGGCGTTGCTGGTGGAGAAGGCCTTCACCGCCACACTCGCCGGCGCCGAGTCGTTGGTGGGAGCAGTGCGCGAGCATCATGTGTTCGCGATGGAGGCGATGTGGACGCGCTTCCAGCCCGCGGTCGTCGCTGCGCGCACATTGCTGGCCGACGGTGCGATCGGCGAGGTCCGCTCGGTGCAGGCCGACCTCGGCGTGACGCGAGCCTTCGATCCGACCGACCGGGTCTTCGCCCACGAACTCGGCGGTGGGGCGATCTTGGACCTCGGTGTCTACGTGGTGTCGTTTGCGCAGATGGTGCTCGGCAATCCGACGTCGGTGTCGGCGCTGGGTTCGCTGGAACCGTCTGGAGTCGACGCCGACGTGACCTTCCTGCTCGGTTTCGACGACGGCAGGACGGCGACGCTGATGTCGTCGTTGCACAGCCCGATGCCCGGGCATGCGCGGATCTTCGGCACCACGGGGTGGATCGACATCCTGCCCCGGTTTCACCACCCGAATTCTTTTGTGCTGCACCGACAGGGGCACGAATCAGAACGGTTCGACCGGCCCGCGCTGGGCAGCGGGTATTCACACGAACTCATCGAAGTGACCGAAGCGCTCAACGCCGGCCGCACCGAGAGCGCGGTCATGCCGCTCGATGACACGCTGGCTGTCCAACGAGTGCTGGACGATGCTTTGACCCAACTGGGCATTCGATTCGACGAGGCACCCGCGGCGCTCGTGTGACCGCCAAGCCAGGTTGTTTGTCCAGATCCAAGCGGGTTGCGCGGGCCGTCACCTATTCGAACGGGTAGATCGAACCATCCCAAAATGGCGTTCCCCCACCCCTGCGATGACAGGACGATGGAGGTCAGGCCCCACCCCTGGAGGAGGAGAAGAAAACATGACCGTCCTTACCGAACTCACCTCGGAAGTGACCGGAGAAACCATCGCCGGCAACCTGTCCCTTGTGGTGGACGAGATCGCAGCCACCGCGGCCAAGATCGACGCCCAGCAGGTGGCCGTCCTCGCCGGCCACCTGACGGAGCCGGGCACGGTGTTCGTGGCCGGCGCTGGACGTAGCGGGCTGGTGCTGCGGATGGCTGCCATGCGACTGATGCACCTTGGTCTGAACGTCCACGTTGCCGGCGACACCACCACTCCTGCGATCGGTTCCGGTGATCTGCTCTTGGTGGCGTCCGGTTCGGGGACGACCTCGGGCGTCGTCAAGTCAGCCGAGACGGCCAAGAAGTCCGGAGCTCGTATCGCCGCGTTCACGACCAATCCCGATTCGCCGCTGGCTGCACTCGCTGACGCCGTGGTGGTCGTTCCCGCGGCGCAGAAGACCGATCACGGCTCCAGCGTCTCGCGTCAGTACGCCGGGTCCCTTTTCGAGCAGGTCCTTTTCATCGCCACCGAAGCGGTGTTCCAGTCACTGTGGGACAACGCCGATGTCCGCGCCGAAGAACTCTGGCTGCGCCACGCCAACCTCGAATGACCGGGCTTTCGGCCAGTTTCGACGCTCAGTACTGATACACCCAGGCACGAGAGGTCATCCATGCCCTGGAAGGGCGCATGGTGGTGACCGAGGACGGCGGCGACCCGGTGACCCTGGAGGCGGGAACTGCCGGTTTCTTCCCGATCGGGTGGCAGGGAACGTGGGAGATCCAGGAACGAATCAGAAAGTTCTTGGTGATCTTTGCGGCCTGAGCCAAGTGCCGGTTCAGACCAGCGGTGACAATGCAGGAGGAATCATGACATCGACTGCTGGAACTGGACGGCGGCTATCCGGTCCCCCACGACCCGGCCTGAGGCGGCCGACGCTACCTGAAAAGGTGGTTGTCGGCCGCCGCGCCGGCAAGGCCGCGGCCATCCTCGCGGTGGTGTGCGGACTGATCCACATTCCGGTGCTTTTCTCGCATCTGGGCACTTTCCCCGGCACGAGCCTGCTCATGCTCATCTTGTCCTGCGCATGCCTGCCCTGCGCCAAGAGCCTGTGGAATGCACCGTTGCTGCGGGACTGGGGCACTGTCGCAACCATCAGCGGATCCATGCTCGTGCTTCATTCGCTCATGATGCAGGGTATGAAGACGCCATCCAAGCTCGCCGACGGTGTCACAGGGATGGCCGAGCACCACCATTCATCGATGACGATGCCGGACGGCGGCGCGCAGATGGATATGCACGGCCTCGGCGCACTTCTGTTGGATACGGCTACAGCGCTTGCTGTTTCGCAGCTCGTGCTCGCCGCTGCAGTGATGCTCGTGGCACGCGTACGCCGCGGACGCGTTTCCGCCGGCCTCAGGTAAGCTCCGGTCCCCGACCCTCACTCCAAACACGTTGTGCCGCAACCGGCAGCGTGGCGCGTCCGGTAAACACTCCCCTAGGATCTGAGTCGAATCATGAAAATCGGAATCCTCACCAGCGGTGGCGACTGCCCCGGATTGAATGCGGTCATCCGCGCCGCCGTGCTCAAAGGCATCACCGTCTACGGTCATGAGTTCGTCGGATTCCTTGACGGCTGGCGTGGCGTGGTGGAGGGCGACATCATCGACATTCCCCGCACACTGGTGCGGGGCATCGCCAAGCAGGGCGGCACCATCCTGGGCACCTCGCGGACGAACCCGTTCGAGAACGGTGGTGGGCCCGAGGTCATCCAGGCGCACCTGGACCGGTTGGGCATCGACGCGATCATCGTCATCGGCGGTGAGGGAACGCTGGCTGCGGCCAAGCGGCTGACGGACGCCGGGTTGAAGATCGTCGGTGTTCCCAAAACCGTGGACAACGACCTCGATGCCACCGATTACACATTCGGTTTCGACACCGCGGTGCAGATCGCCACGGAGGCCATCGACCGGCTGCGCACGTCCGGGGAATCGCACCATCGATGCATCATCGCCGAAGTGATGGGGCGTCACGCGGGCTGGATCGCATTGCACGCCGGCATGGCGGCCGGCGCCCACGCCATCCTCATACCGGAACAGAAGACCAGCATCGAGCAGATCACCCAGTGGACGAAGGGAGCCCACGCCCGCGGGCGTGCACCACTGATCGTGGTGGCCGAAGGGTTCATCCCCGAGCACATGGAATTCCCGCACTCCGAGCGCGGCCTGGACGCCTTCGGACGGCCGCGGCTCGGTGGCATCGCCGACCAGCTGGCGCCGGAGATCGAAGCCCGCACCGGTATCGAAACCCGCGCCACCATCCTGGGCCACATCCAACGCGGCGGCGTGCCCTCAGCTTTCGACCGCGTGCTGGCCACCCGGCTGGGCATGGCGGCCATCGACTCTGTGGTTGAAGGCGTCTGGGGCACCATGGTCGCGTTGAAAGGCACGGAAATAGAACAGGTGGGCTTCGAACAGGCCCTCGGCAAGCTCAAGGCCGTTCCGCAGAAGCGCTACGACGAAGCCGCCGTCTTGTTCGGCTGAGCCGCCACACCCGGCGCACCACTCTGCACAATGGCCAAAGGCTGACTCGGCGTGGTTGATTCGAGCAGAGTACGGATCGTCGATCAGAACAACAGCGGTGCCAAACGTGACGTCAGTTCGCGGGCAGCCTCGACATGCTCGCGTATCGTGCTGAATCGTTCCGCGGGGCCGGACAGGCACAAGGCCGCACCGGCCGGTTCATCGGGCAGTCGCACCGGGAGTGCCAGACTGGCGGATCCCTGCTCTAATTCGTTGACCTCCGAGGACTCACCGGTGCGCCGTATCTCCGCGAGTTGCTCCTCCAGTTGACGCCTGTTCGTGACCGTGTGCTCGGTCAGCTTGACCAGCGGGCCGCTCGGGAAAGGCGGTGCCGCATCACCGAGTTCGGCGAGCATCAGTTTCCCGGCGGCGGAGGCATGCGGGAAGCGGAGCATCTCGAACGCCGAGTGAAGCGGATAGTCCGGATCTTCGTCGGCGATTCTGAGGGACGCGTTGCGGAACATGACAAGGTGTACCGCGAAACGATTGCCGGTCCTGAACTCTGCGATCGCGGTGCGGGCCGCGGTAGGCACCGTTGGCGGGGTTGCGGCCGTGATCAGACCTGAAATCGCATGCCCGAGTGCGAATCCGCGAAGATCAGAGGTACGGGTCAGGTATTCGTCTGCGACCAGCGCATTGAGTACCCGGTAGGCGGTGGCTGCCGGCATCTGCAGGGCGTCGCTGATCTCTTTTGCCGTTGTCCCTGTGCCGAACCGTGCCACGGCCTCCAAGACCCGAAGTGACGGCGTGCCGGGCCCGGAGTTCTTGGGCCGGTAGCTCATGGGATGGGCCTGCCGTGAAAGAGATCTGATTCACGGGTCTCGTCGTAGATGCCCACGGCGGCCAGACGCTCAGGCGACCGGAGTCGAAGGAGCGTGGAGAAGACGACGCTGGCGGCGAGCACACCGCCGTAGATGAACGTCTGCACGTGGCCCGTGCGAATCGATTCCGTCGCTGCCATCCACAGCACCGCGCCGAGGATCACCGAGGTTGCGGCTCCCAGTATCCAGCTGGCGTGAGTGTCCTCTCCGATCCGGCGCAGGAACACGGGCATGGACGCGCTGGCAAGGATGTAGGTGCCGAGGTATCCGAGCGCACCCAGCGTGAACAGGCTCACGAGACCCTGTGCGGGGCTTGCACCGGCGACGACGACAGCGATGGGGACGGCGGCAACTACCGGCATTGCGACAATGATCGCCGTCGACGGAGTTCGATAGGCGGGATGGGTCCGGCCGACTGCGCGCGGCGCAACCCCTTCCCTACCCATGCAGAAGAGTATCCGGGCGAGGGCGTTCACCGACGCGATCGCACACGCAAACCACGATGCCGCGATGCCGAGGTCGAGCGCGGCGGCGAACACCGGGGAAGTCTGGGAAAACAGGTCTGACAGCGGAGTGGAACTTGCGGTGATGCTCGACGCTGCCTCGTTGAGGGCCAGATCCTGAGAGGTGGCGGCAAGGAGATAGAGCATCCCCGCCAGAATGGGGGTCCAGGTGATGGCCCGCGGGATGCTCACGAACGGTTTGTACGCCTCACCTCCCAGCGTGGTCGGGCTCTCGAAACCGACGAACGCGCTCACGGCAACGACGATGCCGATCCACAGCAGATCAAAATTTCCGTTCCAGGCCAACACATTCCCGAGACTGACGGTCGGTGCGTTGAACGTGAAGTAGACGACCATGAGGATCGCGAGGAGGCAGATCGACACGGACTCCATCAGCAGTGTGGCCCACGCGGACAGCTGTATCCCCCTGATCATGAGTAAACAGGCGGCACCAGCGGCAGCGAGTATGACCACAACCGTGACAATCTTGGGATCCGCTATGGGGACGCCGAGGTTGGTGAACAGTTCGACGACATAGGTGCCGACGGCCACCAGACTTGCCATGGCCACGAGGCCGTATCCGAAGACGGCCGACCAGCCTGCGGTGATTGCCGTCTGGTGGCCAAGTCCTTTGGCTGTATAGCTGTACAGACCGCTGACGGCGGCCATGCGTTTTGCCATCGGTCTCAGGCAGAAGGCAACCAGGATCATGACCGCCGTGGCCGCGCCGAATGTCAGCAGGAGGTTCGGTCCCGTGGAACCAAATGCGAGTCCTGGGAGGATGAGGGCCGGAATGACCGACATGGCACCCGCGGGTGCCACGTTGGCGACTGCCTGCGCAAAGACTGGCAGGAACGAAAGTTGCCGACGGCGAAGACCTTCCACCGGAGAGCGGGCAGTGATGAAGCGATCATCGCGGGCGGGCACTGGGTACCATCTTTTTCCTCCGAGACTGCCCCCACCCTGGTTGAAACTCGCGGTGCACAGTTTCACGCCGCGTGGGCGGTGTGAAGGAGCGTCTCACAGTCGGTGGGTCTGAGTCGACCGGGACCGCCATTCCAGCGCAGTCAGTCGCGGACCTTGCCCCGGGATGCCGTGGCGAGGCAAACCCGGGGCGGGCCGTGAGAATCAGAACGGCTGACGGCATGGCTGTGGCGGTGAAGTCACGACGTGAGGTTCAAGACCTTTTCTGGTTCTGCGGCACCGTGATCGACCGGGCCCGCAGTGACTTCGTGGTCTCCCGCGTGGTGCGATTCGTGTTGAGAGTAGAACCAGATGGGGATGTAGAGCGCCAGGACCAGGAAGCCGACCCAGGTTGAGGTCCACCCGAGTTCGAGGCTGTTGAGGTAGACCACCCCGACCACGCACAGCGGGACGTTGAACAGACCGAAGGTCAAGGCGATGTTTGTCCAGCCCCTGGGCGCCTTGAAGGGTCGTTCCAGGTCGGCAAAGTCCTTGTGCTTCTTGGCTTTGACGTAGGCGAACAGGCTGATGCCGTTGGCGCACGTGTACCCGATGGCCGAGGCGGCAACAATGGCCGCAGCATCCCCCATCGAAATCAACACCACGTTGAAGCCGCCGATGACCAGCATGGCGACAAACGGAGTCCCCTGGCGGTTGGTCTTACCCAGCACCGCGGGCAGGTTGCCTTCCACCGCCATCGAGTGCATGGCACGTGATGAGCC
>CAMFLL010000173.1 GCA_945957405.1 uncultured Mycolicibacterium sp.
CAGTATCTCGACCTGACCGACGACGATCAGCTGCGCCGCCCCGCCTTCGAATCCCTCTCGGCCGGTGTGCGTATCGACCCCGTCGGGCTCACCGACGTCGACAGCCGCCACGCCAGCCGCGCGACCCTGCGCTACGAGACCGTGTTCCCCCACCGCAGTGCGCCGATCCTCACCGAGGAGATCATCCCCGGCGCCGCGTCGGATCTGCGCCTGGACGCCGCGGCGGCCGGCACCTGCGAACTGCGCGCCGAGGACCGCTACCGCGCGGTCACCAGCGGGCTGCACATGGCGCCCGCCGAGCAGGTCGTCGTCCGCTCACGCACTGACCTGCGCCCCGTACCCGAGGTCACCGATGCCGCGATGACCTGGACGCACGCGCAGGAGCAGATCGGCCGCCACCCCGCGGTGGCGGCCGACCTCCAGATCGTGGGCCTGGGGGCCGGCCGATGAGCTGGGTGACATTGCCGAACGCGTTCGCGACCAAGGCGAAGATCCCCGCCGAGAAACTGACGCTCGGCGCCTACACCTTCCTGCCGTACTTTCGCACCGGCATCGCGGCGGCGATCACCACACCGTTCGCGCCGGGGGCCCCGACGCGTGGCGCGGTGGACGTCACCGTCGGTGTCGGACCCGAAACCGCCAAGGTCACAGTGCAGATCCGCGGGCCCGGCGACGTGCTGGCGCTCGACCCGCGCCAGATCATCCGCCGCTACCCCGAACCCGGTACGCCCGATGCCGAACCCAGCGACCTGGTCCATGTCGAACTCGACAGTCCTGATCTGCCTTGGCAATTCACCCCGACCGCCCCGGATTCGGCCGATCACCTACCAGCCTGGCTCCGACTCGTGGTCGTCGATGCCGCCGTCTCGACCATCACCGCGACCAGCGGGCTGGCCCGTCTCACCACTCCGCAGTCGGAGCTGCCGCCCAGCAGCGACGCCTGGGCGTGGGCGCATGTGCAGGTGCTGGGTAGCGACACCGATGCCGTGAGCCTGGCCGACCGACTGGCGCCGGCGAACCCGCGGGCCAACCTGGCGCGGCTGCTGTGCCCGCGCCGCCTGCAACCCATGAAATCCTGGATCGCCTGCCTGGTACCGACTTTCCAGGCCGGTGTCGACGCCGTCAACGGCGCCGAGACCATCACCGGCGACCTGCGGTACGCCTGGACCGGAGGCGGCGGCACGGTGACCCTGCCGGTGTATGACCATTGGCGTTTCAGCACCGGGGCCGACGGCGACTTCGAGGCACTGGCGACCCGGTTGGAGCCCACTCCGGCGGGGCCGTCGATCGGGGTGCGCCGCGTCGACATGAGCCATCCCGGCAACGGGATTCGTCCGCTCACGCCCACCGACAGTGGCGGACTCCGGCACATCGCGGGCGCATTGACAAGTCCCGCAGGCGTGCCCGCGGACGACCAGTGGCCGGCCGCCAGCACCGCCGCGCTGCGCGCCCAACTGCACACCACCGACGACCGCCAGTTCGATCCGGCGCCACGTCCCGACCTCACCGTCGGCCCGCCCATCTACGCCGCCGCGCACACCGCGCTACCCCGGGTCGACTCCACCGCCCCGCAGTGGTTCGCCGACATCAACCTCGACCCCGCCGATCGGGTGGTGGCCGGTCTGGGCACTCGCGTGGTCCAGATGGACCAGGAGACGCTGATGACGGGCGCTTGGGCGCAGGTCGAAGGCGTCCAGGAAACCAACCGCGCGCTACGTGCCACCCAGCTGGGCCGCTACGCCGCCGAAGCGCTGCACCGCCGCCATCTTTCAGTGCTCACCCCGGCTGATCTGCTCGCGGTGACCGACCGGGTCTCGAGCCGGCTGCTGGACGGCGATGTCACGGTGCGCACCGCGATCTCGGCGAGCGCGCTACCCGCATCGAGCCTCTGCGGTGCGGCCCGGCGCATGCTGGCGCCGCGCGGTCGCTACACCCGTTTCGTGGCACCGGACGGCCAGCAATCAGCGGCCGTGGCCCGCAGCCGTGCGGTCCGGGCCCTGCTGGTCGACGAGTACGGGGTGACGCGGAACTGGGTGCGCCCCTACACCGACCCCGACGCCGTGACCGCGGTCAGCGAATGGACCGCGGCAGCGACCGCCGCCGATCCCTACGACCTCGACCAGCAGCTGGCCTCCCCCAACCTGCCCGGACGGTTGACCGACCCCGCTGCGATCACGATCGGGGTGACCCTGCCTCACTACCGCGAGCAGCTGTTGCTCGGCCGGATCCTCGACGCGCAGTTGCGCAGCCTGCCCACTAAGGGCGACATCAGCGCCTCTGACAGCGCCGCCGAGATCGTCGCCGACCTGAGCGAGCAGATCGAGTCGGTGCTGCGAGCCACCGGAATCCAGGGGTGGGACACGTTGCCGATCTTCGCCGACACCGCGGACCGGTTCGGCATCGGCCGCCCGCTGTACGAGGGGGTTAAGCAAGTCACGGTGAGCGAGGTCTTCGCCGTCGTCGAAGAGATCCGCCGCGCAGCCGTCGACGCCGGCTATGACCGCGGCGAGGGTCCCATCAACGATGTGGTCGACGTCATCGTCGACCTGTTGGGCATCCCCGGGCCCGACCAGCTGATCACCGATTTCGGCGGGCTCGGAGGTCCGGTGGTGCGCCCCGGCGGCCCCCGTGACCGCGACCGCACCGGCATCAGGGTCGACGACCTCGGGCTGATCGGTCTGCTCGACCCCAAGATCACGTTCACCAAACGGGTCAAGGCCCGCCTGCCCGACGCCTCACTGTGGCCGGGTTGGTTGCCGCACAACTGGTTCGACGACGGCCGTGCCGAACCGGTGCTGGCCGCGCCGCGGTTCAACCACCCGATGTACGAGGCGCTGGACCGCTATGACCGCGAATGGCTGATGCCCGGGGTGGCGGCCATGACACCGCATGACATGGTCACGCTGCTGAACGCCAACGCCCGTTTCATCGAGGCGTTCCTAGTAGGGCTGAACGCCGAATTCGCGCGCGAACTCGTCTGGCGCGGCTATCCCACCGACGGCCGGGCCACCTCGTTCTACTCGTTCTGGACCCCGGCGACTGAGCTGACCGCACCGCTGGACGCCAAAGCACCCGGACCGCTGGGGACCCATCTGGCCACGCACGTCGGCGACATGACCGTGATGGTGGTGCGCGGCGAACTCGTCCGCCGCTACCCCCATGTACAGGCCGGGCTGGTACAGCAGGCCGTCAACGGTCCACTGCCGTCGTCGTTTCGGCCCCCGGACGCAAGCAAGGAGATGTTCCGGCTGATGCTCGACCCCGACCTGCTGGTCATCGGATTCGCCGTCACGAAACAAGACATTCTTGCCGCGGACCCCGAGCAGACCGGAGCATGGTGGTTCACGCTCAGCGAGCACGTCGGCGAACCACGGTTCGGCCTGGACGAACCCGCCCCGAACCACCCCAGACCCACCAAACGGGACCAATTGGCCTGGGGTGACCTGCCACTCAACGGCCCCTACCTGAACCCGGTCGACCCCGGCCTCGCCCTCGAGCGGCAATTCCGCGGCGACTCCGCGCACGTCGGGTGGCTGCTCTTCCAGCAACCGGCCCGGGCCGCGTTCAACGCCCGCGCACTGCTGGGCGCCATCACGTCGGGGACGACGTGACGTCCGACATCACATGGGACGGAATCCCCGCAGCCGTGCCCCTCCTGCTGCTGCCGATCCGCATCGAAACACGCTCCGACGGCGACGGCGCGTTGTTACGGGTGCGGTTCTACCCCGACGACATTCACGTCGACCGCCTCGACCGCGGACTGACCAAAACGGAAATAGCTGCGGGTGAACGCTATTGGCTGCGCCGCTGGCGGCACATCTCGACGCCGGGCACCGACGACGAGTGGCAGGAACTGGTCCGCGGCGTCGGCTCCCGGCGGGCATCGTGGGTGGCCACGCGGACGCGGCCGCTGAACTACAACCCGCCCGGCAACCCACCGATATTCGGAACCCCGGACGCCGCCGATCCCGAGCACCGGGCCATGGCCCGCATGCTGCCGGACTGCTTCCACGTCGTCGTCGATCAGGGCGGAGAGACCAGCACCGCCACCGGGTCCGCCGTCGACCACGAAGCGCTGGCGCTCAGCGCGCCGACGTCGCTGGGCGCCAACGGCGCGACGGTCACCGAGAGCCTGCGCTCGACATTCGACACCCTCAGCGGCCGACCTGATGCCGATGCCGACCCGAAAATCCGCTGGCTCACCGACTATCAGGCCGCCGTCGACGTCGGCATGGCGGTCACCGTCGAGCTCGCCCGACCCGGCGAGCACATCGACAGCGTGTACGTGATGGGCGTACGCGACTCCGAGAGCGCCGAGGACAGCCTGGCCGGGTTTTCGGCGCTGCTGGAGGCACACGCCTACACCGACGGCGCCGCGTTCGTGGCGGCCGGCACACCGACCAACAACATCGGCACCGCGGCCACCGCCCGCCCGGCGCCGCCACAACTACCCGGTCACCCACCGATCCAGCGTCCGGCCGGCCCCGACCAGGGTGACGCGGTGCAGGTCTTCACCGCGCTGACCGGATTCCCGGAGGGCTCCGGCGTGCCCGGATGGCTGTCCCGAATCGACGGTGCCGCACTGCCTTACGATCGGCATGCGACCGCTTTTGCCACCGTGCTGTGGCCGGTCACCTGGGGGGCGTTCCTGGATCACGCGTTGCTCCCGACCGCGACGGGAAGTGCACTGCCGGTCGAAGCCCGGGACGCGATCCGCGACCACGCGATCGCATGCGTGCGCGGCCGCGGTCCCCTGCCGATGCTGCGGATCGGTAAACAGCCGTACGGCGTGCTGCCCACCAGCGACCACGACAGCTGGGTCCGTGCCGGAACCGGTCGCACCGAGGACGCGGTGGCGGTCCTGTTGCGCAGGGTACGGCCGGCGTGGCGCGCCGCCTCGACCACGGTTCCCACCGTCACCACCGGGGACCTGGAGAATGGTCTTCCGAGAATCCTTGGCCAGCTGCCTTATTCGCGTGGTATCCGGGTACGGTCCGCGGCCACCACCGGTGAAGCCGAGCTGCTGGCTCCCGGCCTGGGCGCAGAGTACAACACCTCGGCACAGCAACTGCTGACCCGCACGTTGATCGCGATGACCGGAAGCGATCCGTCCGGGTGGCATACGCCGGATGCGTTGGGTGACACCACGCGCATCCTGGGCCTGCCGATGGCCGCGGCCAGCGACCCCAAATACTGTGAGCTGCTCCACTTCCCGCCGCCACACGGGGGCCGCGATGACCCGGAGAGCGTGCTGCAGGCCCTGTTCGGACTCGCCGAGGCGGCGGCACGTCATGACGCCGAAGAGTTGACGGTTCGGGAGCGCTGGTCGCGTCTGCAGATCGTGTGGTGGCCCGCGGCCGTCAACGACGGATTCCTGGACCCGGCGTTGATCGACCGCCTCAACCATTGGGTCGACATCCTCGAGAACACCGAGGAGCCCTGGGACAACCGTGACGAATTCGCGGAGTTGGCCCAGCAACTGGAGGACCACGAGTACGACGGGCCGTCCGGCCCCGCGAGGATCGGCCCGTTCGATCCGGCACGCTACGTCGCGCGCTACCCCATCGCCGTGCAACGGCCGCACAGCCTGTTGACCGTGCGCAATGCCCGAGAGGCCGTCCGAACCACCGCGGGTGCCTTCCGGGTTCTGCAGCGATTCGCCGAAATCCGTTCCGCCATTGCCGAAGTCGTATCCATCGACGATGACGCCGAACGCGGCCGTTTGCTCGCCGACACCGTCGACTGCGCCTCGCACCGCCTCGACGCATGGCTGACGTCGGTGGTCACGGCACGGCTCACCGGCACCCGCGACCACCCGTCGTACACCCGTGGGTCGGTCGTCGGCGCGTTCGGTTGGACGCACGACATCACCATCGAGACACCAACGGAGGCAGTCGACGTCAGCGCCGACGACGGCGGTGTCGTGTTCGAGGCGCAACGCGACGGCGGATTCGTCCTGGCCCCCAGCCCCGCGCACGCCACGACGGCCGGTGTCCTGTTGGGTGCCCGCCTGACCCACGATCCTGAGGACGACGGCGACGGCGCGCTCAACATCGACCTGTCCAGCACCAGGGTTCGTGCCGCGCTGGCCGTCCTCGACGGTATGCGTGCCGGCCAACCACTCGGCGCCCTGCTCGGTTACCGGCTGGAACGCTGGATGCACGAAGCCGCGCAGTTGCCGGTGCCCTACGAGATCGACCGCTTCATCTACTGTCTGCGTGCGACTGCCCCACTGGTCGCGGCGAAATCGACTCAACCCGCCGCGGGACCCGCGCCGGACGCGCTCGAGTCGGTGGCCGCCACCAATGTCGTCGACGGCGTGCGCCTGCTCGAACTGTGGCGGCAGAATCCGACGGCGGTCCTCGACCGGTGCCGCACACCCCCAGCCGGCTACGGCCGGTATTTCACCCCTTGGACGGCACCCACCGTGTATCAACTCGGGGCGGTCAGCGGCGTGATCACGCGGTTGGACAGGCTGCACGACGCGGTCGCCGATCTCCTTCTCGCCGAGTCGGTCCACCAGCTGTGCGCCGGTTCGCCGGCACGGGCCTCGGCCGCGATGGACGCCCTGGCCGGTGACGCCCTACCGCCGCCACCGGACGTGGTGGTCACGCCGCAGTCCGGGGTGGCGCTGACGCACCGGGTGATGGTGTTGCTCCCGTGGTGGGGTGGCGCGGCGACGGCCGGCTGGACCGACGGCAGCGTTCCCGTCGACCTCTCCGACATCGATCCGACACATCCGGAGATCGAGGTGTGGGCGCGCGAGGCCCTGGGACCCGCCGGCGACATCATCCTTGCGCCGCCCGCGGCCGGCGCCCCGGCAGTCACACTGGCCGCCGCAGCGATGTCCGCCGTCGAGTTCCTGGGTGCCGCGACGACCGATCCGACGGTGTTCCTGGCCCGGCTCGCGCGCCGGATCCCCGGTCTGGTCGGCGCACCGACACCGGAGGACGGCAGTTTCGCCGCCGCGTGGGCAGTTGCCGGGTCACTGGCCCGGCTACTGTCCGGCAGCCGGCCGGCGGGCCCGGCCGATCTGCTGCGACCCGGTGACGTCGGCACCGCCGAGACCCGGCGCATCCTGGACGTGGCTGACCTCCGCGCGCGTGCCGCCGACGCGGTCACCGTGTTGGACGCGGTGCGCGGACTGCCGGCCGGCATCGTTCGCGTCGACGCCCTGGCAGTCTTCGGGATCGGGGCTGATGTCGACGCGGGCGCACTCGACGCCGACGGCGCCGCTGCTCACGAGAAGCTGGTCACCGACACCGCGGGGGCACGCAGCGGGGCCGCGACAGCCGCCCTGGGCGCCTTCGATGCCACCGAGGCGGCGGGCGGATTCCCGTCCGACGAGGCACGCCTGAAGGCGTTGGGCGCCGTCGTGGCGGCGGTCCACGGCACCGAGGACGGTGGCATCCCGTTCGCCGGGTACCTGCGCACACCTCACGGCGACGCCGATCCATTCATGGCGTCAGCGGTCGACGGTGTTCCCGCCACGGAAGGCGGGGTGGTACGCGACGGCAGGCATCTGCGTCCGTGGATCACCCGCTACGCCAGGGTGCGCCCCGCGGTGGCGCGGTTCGCCGAGACCCTGGCCCTGCGGCAGGCGCTCGGCAGGCATGTCACCCTCGGCGTCGCGCAGCTCGCCGACGACCCGTCGCGGAACTGGATCGGCCTGCCGTTCCCCGAGGGAGCCGGCCCACCGGACACCCCGGTCAGCAGTGTGGTGTTCGACGCCGATCCCACGCGGCACGACCCGACATCGTCGATGACAGCCCTGGTGGTGGACCAGTGGACCGAGGTGGTGCCGCGGCGCGCGGTGGTGCGCGACCCCGGCACCGGTGAGCCCACCGGCACCACCCGTGAGATCACCACGGTGGGGTTGGCGGTCAACGCCAATGGGCCCAATTCCCGTGCGCCGCAGAGTGTTCTGCTGGCAGTCAACCCTGACACGCGGCCGTGGTCGCGGGACAAGGTGGTGGGCATCCTGACCGACACCCTGCAACTGGTCAAGGAACGCGCCGCCGCACTCGAACAGGTGCCGTTGATCGGCAGGTTGCTGCCCGCCATCTATGTCGCGGACTGGTCGATGCAGGGTGAGCCCGTCCTCGACCTGCAGCAGCTGTACGACGCCGATGCGACAGGCGCGGTACTGCCCTACGTCGCGGAAAAGGACTGACATGGCGCCCGTGATCGGCCCCAAGACGTTCGACTCGGTGCTGGCGGTCCTGTGCACTCGCGCCCCGACGTCGACACGTCTGGAACCGCAGACCGCCGGCGGTGACCCGGGGCCGGGGGTGGCCGCCACCCTGCACGACCCCTTGTGGTTGTTGGTGCGGCAGTGGCAGTTCGGTGAATTCGCCGGAGAGGACGCGGGCACACCGTTGGCGGTGCGGGTCGACGCGACCGCGGAGCCGATGGATGCCTTCCGCCCCGGCGACTGGGCCGAGACCTACCCGGTGCGGCCCGAACCGTTCGACGCGTCACCCCTGGCGATGCGGGTCGAACGGGAGGCACCCCGGGCGCCAGGCCTGCGGGCCCGGGTGGAAGCCGGCAGCGCACTGCTCATCGCGCTGCGCGACGAGGGCCTCAGCGCCGCCGCTGAGGCGGTCACCCAGTTCGCCAGATTGCCGGTAGCGGCGTCGGACCCGCAGTGGCCATTGCTGTCTGTGCTGGCCGGGCGCGCCGTCGACGCCAAACTGGTGGCCGACGCTGTGCAGGAGATGGCTCCTGGCCAGCTGCCGCCCTGGCTGGACGACGCCGCACACCGGAACCTGATCCTCGAGGTCACCGGGCACTGGCTGTCCTGGTACCGCCCCGACACCGCTCCCCAGGGGGCGTCGTGGCTAGGCCGGAAACTGGAGCACCGGTACAGCGTCGGCGCCGGCGACGTCACCCTGCAGGCGCCCGAGGCCGCCGACGGTGTCGCCGACTGGTGGTCGTTCGACGCCGACGGCACCCGGCTGGACTTCGGCCGGCCCGCACCGCCCGCCGAGCAGCTGACGCATCGCAGCGTCGCCACACCGTTGCGGTATCCCGGGATGCCGGCCGACCGTTGGTGGGAGTTCGAGGACGCCACCATCGACCTCGGTGCGGTGGAGTCCCAACCACATGACCTGGCGCGCCTGCTGGTCGCCGAATGCGCCCTGATCTATGGCTGCGACTGGCTCACCCTGCCGATCGACGTTCCGTCCGCATCACTGGTTCGTGTGCAGAACATCTTGTACCGCACCACATTCGGTGAGACATTCCGGGCGGCCGGCGACAGGGACCGGGGCCGGTCGGACGACGGTTCGTGGCGGATGTTCGCCGTCACCGAGATCGACGAGGCCTGGGATGACCGCGTGGCCCTCGACGGCCTGGTGGTTCCCCCGCTGACCGCCGCGCGGATCGAAGGCCCACCCGTCGAAGAGGTGTTGTTCCTGCGCGACGAGGCCGCCAATGTCGCGTGGGCGGTGGAACGGGTGATCGAAGACGTGGCAGGCGATCCGCGACCGCGCGACAGCGAGCGCCACGACGACCAGCCCGGCGATGCACAGCACCCCGAGGCCGAACTCGACTACCTGCTGCAGACCGCGGTGCCGCGCTGGTGGATTCCGTACGTGCCGCGCATCGCCACGCAACGCCACCCCAATGGCATGAGTTCGGTCAACCTCCGGCTGGCCCGCGCCGCGATGAACGCCTACGGGCCCGACCACCCCGAGGACGGCACGCCGATCACCGCGCGCGGTGTCCTGCTGACCGGAGCGGACCTGGCCCTGCTCGACGACGCCGAACTACCCCGCGACGGCATCAAGGTCCAACGGGTTCCGGTGCTGGTCCGGCGCCCCGACGGCAGCTACGACGGGTGGGTGACCCGACGGGTCGGCGTGGGCCGCGGCGAGGGCGGCAGCGGGCTGCGATTCGACTCGGCGGTACCGCGACCGGTGACCCTACCCGAGCAAACACACCTCGAACCGTAGGATGAACCCCATGCCGGATCCAGCGGAGGCCGAGGCTGACGCCACGCCCCTGTTGGCACCCGTCGACGGAGTGCCGCCGGTGTCCATCTACCGCGACGAAATCGCTGCGGCTGCAGAATTTTTGGCCGGCGGCCACGGCGCGTTCGCCGTGGACGCCGAGCGCGCGTCGGGGTTTCGCTACTCCAACCGTGCCTACCTGATCCAGATTCGGCGGGCCGGCGCGGGCACGGTGCTGATCGATCCGGTCAGTCACGGCGGTGATCCGCTCGAGGTGCTCAAACCGGTGGCCGACGTGCTGGCGCAGGACGAGTGGATCCTGCACGCCGCTGACCAGGACCTACCGTGTCTGGCCGAGGTCGGGATGCGACCGCCGGCGCTCTACGACACCGAGTTGGCCGGGCGGCTCGCCGGGTTCGAGCGCGTGAACCTCGCGGCAATGGTGCAGCGGCTGCTGGGCCTCGGGCTGGCCAAGGGACACGGCGCGGCCGACTGGTCCAAACGACCGCTGCCGGCCTCCTGGCTCAACTATGCCGCCCTGGACGTCGAGGTGCTGCTCGAACTGCGCGACGCGATCACCGCCGTTCTCGCTGAGCAGGGTAAAACTGATTGGGCTGCACAAGAATTCGAACACCTCAGGACCTTCGAGGCGCCGCCCACCCGCCGTGACCGGTGGCGTCGCACGTCGGGAATCCACCGGGTGCGCAACCGGCGTGCGCTGTCGGAGGTGCGTGAATTGTGGACGACGCGTGACCACATCGCCCGCCGCCGCGATATCGCCCCCGGCCGGATACTGCCCGACGCGGCGATCATCGAGGCCGCGCTGGCCGACCCCAAGACCGTGGACGACCTGGTCAAGCTGCCGGTGTTCGGCGGTCCGAAGCAACGCCGCAGCGCACAGGTCTGGCTCGACGCGCTGGCCGCGGGCCGCACCAACCCCGAACCGCCCGAACCCTCTGAGGCTCAACCCGGGCCGCCTCCGGCGGTGCGGTGGAGTAAGCGCAAACCCGAGGCCGCGGCCCGCCTGGACGCCGCGCGCGCCGCCCTGTCGGGCCTGTCCGAGCAGGTCAGCGTGCCGACCGAGAACCTGGTCACCCCGGAGATGGTGCGCCGGCTGTGCTGGGACTGGGCGCCCACCGACGACCCGGCGGGCGCGATCGAGGCGTTCCTGTCCGCCAACGGGGCCCGCGACTGGCAGCGTGTCCTGGTGGTGCCGGTGCTCGCCGCGGCCCTTGCCCCCGAACCTGACGCCGACTGAGACCGCTCGTTCGCTACGGCTGGGCTGCCGTCACGCGGTCGATGTGCGCCAGGAAATGCCGCAACACCTCCTCGGGCGCCTCGATCTGCGGCCAGTGTGCGATGGTGTCGGCGAGCATCACCACGTCCGCGCCGGGATGACCTCCGCGTAGCGCTGCGCCATGTGCCGACCGGAGTTGGGATCGATCGGCCCGTCGATCAACCGCATCGGCACCGACGTCTCACGCATGGCGCGCACCCAGCGGTTTCGGTGCTCGTAGCGGTCGTTGATGAAGCGACCTACCTTGTGCAGCACCCGTTTTCCGTCGTTATAGTCGAGGATCTCATGAAACTGGTCCATCATGTGGCGGGTGGGTTTGGTGTGCGGGCCGAACATCTCGTTGATGGTGGGTTCCAGCACCCGTCGCGACAAACCGCTGCCCTGGAGCGGACTCATGATGTCGCCCAACGGAGTTCGTGACATCACCTTCTGCATCAACCGCGGCGTGTAGGACTCGACGAACATCCCGCCGTTGAGCCAGGTGATGGAGTCGATGCCGAGCCGGCCGTACACGTGGTCGCCGAACCGATGGCGGGCCAGCAGTTCCTGCCCGACGGAGTCACCGAGGTCGTGGGCCAGGATGTGCGCGTTCTCGACGCCCAGATGCGCGAGCAGCGCCTCGTGCATGTCGGCGTGATCGTGGATCGAGTACTGGTAGGCCACGGGTTTGGCCGAGAAGCCCATCCCCATCATGTCGGGCGCGATCACCGTGAACCGCTGCACCAGCGTCGGCCAGATCGAGGCCCAGTCCCAGGTGTTGAACGGGTAGCCGTGGATCAGCAGCAGCGGTGGACCACTCCCCTGCATCCGGTAGAAGATGTCGAACCCGAGATAGTCGAAGTAGCTGCCCTCGGCCTTCCAGCGCTGCAGTTCGGCGTCCATACCATCCGACGTTAGTCGGCGAAGGCACGCTCCAGGAATGGAGTCGAGTCGGGTGTCGAGGCCAGCACGGTGCCGCTGTGATCCTGATCCGGATACACCTTCAGGGTGACGTCCTGGCCGTTGGCCACCAACTGGTCGTAGAACTGCAGCGTCAGCTGGGGTGGTACGTCGCGGTCCTGCAGCCCGACGCCGAGGAAGATGGGCCGGTCGAAACCGTCTTGGGGTGTGCCCATGAAGCCGTCGACGAAGTCGGCGAAGCCCGGTATCGAGGCCAGCGGCGCGCTGAAGAACCCGGGCACCGTCATCTGCGTGAGTGCGGCCGCCAGATCGTGGACACACAGCGTCTCGGCTTGGTCGGCGGCGGCTCGGCCGGCCGGCGTCAGTGCTCCGTCGATGTCGAGGGCGGCATTGGCCTCCCGCATCGCGGCCAGGATGTAGGCGACGTAGGCGTTGGCGATGGGGTCGAGATTCTGCGGTACCGGCATGTCCGGGCCGGCCTCGACGGCCAGCGGCGCCACATTGGCGGGCGTGCCGGTGGCCACCACGCCGCGGTAGTCCAGCGCGGTGCCGACGCTGAATTCGGTGGCCCACCGCGCGGTGTCGATCGCGGCGGCCCCACCCTGCGATTGCCCGACCACCGCCCACTTCGGTGACAGCGGGATGTCGAGTTGCGCCGCCGCGATCACCGCGTCGACGATGCCGTGGGCCGTGGTGACACCGTTGAGGTAGCTCATCAGGCCCGGCGTGCCGAGGCCGACGTAGTCTGCGGCGACCACCGCGTAGCCCTGGTCGAGCCAGTGCGACAGGTACTCGTTGTCGCGCTCGCTACGGGGTTGGGCGGAGGGCGTGCAATCGTCGCCGAGACCCACCGTGCCGTGCGCCCAGGAGATCACGGGCCAACCTCCCGGTGGCGCAGGACTTCTCGGCGTGAACACTGCGGCGGTGCCAACCGCGGGCCGATCATGCTGGTCGGTGGTCGCATACAGGATGCGGTAGGCGGCCGCGGCGCCGGCCACCGACAGCGCCGGGTCCAGCGACACCGTGTCGATCAGTGCGCCGTGCGCCGGAATGGGGCCGTCGTAGTCACGAGCGTCCAGACCCGACCACTGCGGCGGCGCGGCGGCCATGGCATCGGCGGGTAGCACCACGCTCACGACCAACGTCAGGACAAGGATGAGCGCCGTGCGCACCATTGCGAGTCTCACGATGGCGTTCAGTCGAGGCGTTCGCTCACAGCGGGCTCCGCAACCGAAGCGCCCAGCGCCGCAATCCATCCGGTGATCTGACGCGCCACATGCTGATCGGTCAGCCGGATCTCGGCCAGGATCTCGCTTCGTGAGGCGTGCGTCAGGAACTTCTGCGGCACACCGACGTCGCGGCAAGGCACGTCGATCTCCTTGCGGCGCAACGCCGACGACACTGCGGAGCCGACGCCGCCGGCCACCCCGTTGTCTTCCAGCGTCACCACCAGCTTGTGAGCGCGCGCCAGCTCGCCGATGACCTCGGGAACGGGCAGCACCCACCGCGGGTCGGCAACGGTGACACCGATCCCCTGTTTACGCAGCCGGTCGGCGGTGGCCAGCGCCATCCCCGCCAGCGACCCGATGGCCAGCAACAGGACATCGGAGGACAGTTCCGCAGCGGGCTCGGCGAGGATGTCGACTCCTGCCCTGCGCGTAACCGCCGGAATATCTTCGCCCACATCACCTTTCGGGAACCGCAGGGTGGTCGGGCCGTCGCTGACGGCCACGGCTTCACGCAGTTCCTCACGCAGGCGGGCCCCGTCACGCGGTGCGGCGACCCGCATACCGGGCACGATACCCAGCATCGACAGATCCCACATCCCGTTGTGGCTGGCGCCGTCGGAGCCGGTGATGCCGGCCCGGTCGAGCACGATGGTCACCGGCAGCTTGTGCAGCGCGACATCCATCATGATCTGGTCGAACGCCCGGTTCAGGAATGTCGAGTAGATGGCGACCACGGGATGCATACCACCCATGGCCAAGCCGGCCGCCGATGTCATGGCGTGCTGCTCGGCGATGCCGACGTCGAAGAGCCGGTCCGGATAGCGCTGTCCGAATGCCGACAGACCGGTGGGGCCGGGCATGGCGGCGGTGATTGCGACAATGTCCCGCCGCTTCTTGGCGAGCTTGATCAGCTCATCGGAGAACGTGGCGGTCCAACCGGGTCCGGCGGCCGATGTCGCCAGGCCGGTGCGGGGGTCGATGACGCCGGTGGAGTGCATCTGTTCGGCTTCGTCTGCCTCGGCGGGGCCGTATCCCATGCCCTTGCGGGTCACGACGTGCACGATGACGGGAGCATTGAAGCCGCGGGCGTGCCGCAGCGCCGCCTCCACGGCGTGCTCGTCATGACCGTCGATGGGTCCGACGTACTTCAGGCCCAGGTCGGTGAACATCGCCTGCGGTTGCAGGGCGTCCTTGATACCGGCCTTGACGCTGTGCATGCAGTGGTAACAGAACTCGCCGATGACGGGCACGCCGCGCACGACGTCACGGCCCTTCTCGAGCAGCCTCTCGTATCCGGGCTGCAGGCGCAGCGCCGCCAGATGATCGGCCAGGCCGCCGATGGTCGGCGCGTAACTGCGGCCGTTGTCGTTGACGACGATGACGACCGGGCGCCTGGCCGCCGCGATGTTGTTCAGCGCCTCCCAGCACATACCGCCCGTCAGCGCGCCATCACCCACGACGGCGACGACGTGGCGGTTGCGATGACCGGAGAGCTCGAAGGCCTTGGCCAGTCCGTCCGCGTAGGAC
>CAMFLL010000174.1 GCA_945957405.1 uncultured Mycolicibacterium sp.
GATCAAGGTAACGGCGGCGGCGACCAGCGCGATCCTGCTGGCGAGCTGCGCCGGCTGCGAAGCCCGTGTGTACGGCTCGCCGTCCGATCGCGCCGAATCGCCTCAGCTCACCATGGTCGCGCCGCAGGGGCCCGTCGATGCCACCCCGGAAGCCCCCGCGAACCAGGTCGCCACCGGCTTCGACGGCCTGGAGATGCGCGCCCAGCAGGCCACCTCCGATGCCGCCAAGAAGGGCGCCGACATCGGCTTCATGGTCCTGGACCGGGAGACCGGCCAGCGAGTGTCGGCAGGCCATACCCGGGGGATGGCGACCGCGTCGGTGGTCAAGCTGTTCATCGCCGACGACCTGCTGCTGCGTGAGCCGGATCTGTCACCGGACGACCGGGCGCAACTCGACGTCATGCTGCGCTCCTCGGATGACAGCGCCGCGGAGGTGTTCTGGAACCGCGGCGGTGGCAGCGCGATCGTGACGCGGGTCGCGGCCCGCTACGGCCTGGCCGCCACGTCCCCGCCACCCAACAACGGCCGGTGGTGGAACACCATGACGTCGGCCGAGGATCTGGTGCGCTACTACGACATGCTGCTCTCCGGTGCGGGCGGACTGCCGATGGAGCGGGCGAACATCATCGTCAACAATCTGGCCCAGTCGACACCGATGGCGATCGACGGCACGCAGCCGGGCGGCGTGTACCCCCAGCGGTTCGGCATCCCCGACGGGTTGCCCGGCGACCGCGTGGCGGTCAAACAGGGTTGGATGTGCTGTATCGGGTCGGACTGGATGCACATGTCCACCGGGGTGGTCGGCGCCGATCGCCGCTACGTCATGGTGATTTATTCGCTGCAGCCCACCGACGCCGTCACCGCCAGAAACACCATCACGGCGGCCGTCAAGACGATGTTCCCGACTGGCCGCATCTAGTCGAGCAGGTCGGGACGCCGTTCGCGGGTCCGCTGCAGCGACTGCTCGTGCCGCCAGGCCGCCACCTTGGCATGGTCGCCGGAGAGCAGCACGGGCGGCACCTCGAGTTCGCGCCACGTGGGCGGCCGCGTGTAGCTGGGCCCCTCGAGCAGGCCGTCCGAATGCGAATCCTGTTGATGTGACTGTGGATTGCCCAGTACATCGGGTAGCAGGCGCACCACCGCCTCGATCATGACCAGGGCAGCCGACTCGCCACCGGGCAGCACGTAGTCGCCGATGGACATTTCTTCGACCCGCATCCGCCGGGCGGCGTCCTCGGCGACCCGCTGGTCGATTCCTTCGTAGCGCCCGCAGGCGAACACCAGATGCTCCTCGGCGCTCCAGCGCGCCGCAGTGGCCTGGTCGAACAAGCGGCCTGCCGGTGTCGGCACCACCAGAAGCGTTCGCTCCGAACAGATCTCATCCAGAGCCGCACCCCACACCGGGGCGCGCATGACCATCCCGGGTCCGCCACCGTACGGCGCGTCGTCCACCGAGCGGTGGACGTCCTGGGTCCACCCACGTAGGTCGTGCACGCCCAGATCGATCAGGCCGGACTGAATCGCCTTGCCCGGCAAGGACTGTCGAAGCGGAGCCAGGTAGTCGGGAAAGATGCTCACCACGTCAATGCGCATGGCCGCAGTCCCTCACTCCAGGTCCAGCAGACCGTCGGGCGGGTCGACCTCGATGACACCGTCGGCCAGCGACACCGTCGGCACGATGGCCGCGACGAACGGCACCAGGATCTCAGCGCCGTCTTCGTTTTTGATGCTCAACAATTCGCCACCGGCGGTGTGTAACACCTCGGCGACAGTGCCGATGTCGTCGCCGTCGACGGTGCGGGCCAGCAGCCCCTCGAGTTGATGATCGTAGAACTCGTCGGAGTCGGTGATGGGCGGCAGCTCTCCAGAATCGACCAGGAACAACGTGCCGCGAAGCGCGTCGGCGGCGTCGCGGTCGGCCACGCCGGCCAGTCGGATCAACAGCCGGCCGCCGTGTGCCCGCACCGATTCGACGGTGAAGTTGCGCTGCGCTCCACCTCGACTCGCCCTGCCCCGCAGCGTGCTTCCGCGCTTGAACCGGGCCTCGGGATCGTCGGTGCGGACGTCGACCACGATTTCGCCGGTGACGCCGTGCGCCTTGGCCACCCGGCCGATCACCAGCTCCATCGTCTGTCCCGCCGGCGGGTTACTGGTCGGTGTCCACCACGTCGACGCGGATCCCGCGGCCGCCGATTCCGGCGACCAGGGTGCGCAGCGCCGTCGCGGTGCGCCCACCGCGGCCGATGACCTTGCCGAGGTCGTCCGGATGCACGTGCACCTCGACGGTGCGGCCGCGGCGGCTGGTCACCATGTCGACGCGTACGTCGTCAGGGTTGTCGACGATCCCGCGAACGAGGTGTTCGACGGCGTCGACGACGACCGTGCTCATTCGGCAGACTCGGCCGCAGCCTCAGCGGGGGCCTCGGCCGCAGTCTCTTCGGCAGCGTCGGCCTTCTTGGCGGGCGCCTTCTTCTTCTTGAGCTGGGTCGCGTCGCCGGACGGCGCGCCATCGGCCTGGGCCAGGGCGGCGTTGAACAGGTCCAGCTTGGACGGCTTGGGCTCCTTGACCTTCAGCGTGCCCTCGGCACCGGGCAGACCCTTGAACTTCTGCCAATCACCGGTGATCTTCAGCAGCTGCAGGACGGGCTCGGTGGGCTGAGCACCGACGCCGAGCCAGTACTGGGCGCGCTCCGAATCGATCTCGATCAGGCTCGGCTCTTCCTTGGGGTGGTAGCGGCCGATGACCTCGATGGAGCGACCGTCGCGGCGGGTGCGCGCGTCGGCGACAGCGATGCGGTACTGGGGATTGCGGATCTTGCCAAGCCGGGTGAGCTTGATCTTGACAGCCATGAGTAAGCACATCTCCTGTGATTGCCACGCTGCAATTCAGCGATCGGGGCAGGATGCCCGGATCCGGTTTTGCCGTACGTGTGTGACCACCGCGCAGCCGGAGTCGCGGGCGGACAGCCGACCATTCTGCCAGAGCGGCCAGGCCTGGCAAAAATCGCGACGGGACAGGTGCGCTAGACGACCTTGTCGAAACACTTCGTCTCGACGCGCCGCGTCATGCGCCACCCGTCGGCCGTGCGGATGAACTCGTCGTCGTACCAGAGCCCACAGAACAGCACCTGCGCGGGCTCCCCGCCCAGCACCATCGGGTTGAAGCAGATCACCCGCGACGACGCGCTGTGACGGTCCTCGGAGAAGGTGATCGACAGGTTGCCCAGCATGTGCGAGTAGGCCGGGAAGTTCGGCAGTATCTCGGCCAGCCATGCCTTGACCTGCGGATAATGGCCGTCGATACCGCCCATGGCGCGGTAGTCGATGTACGCCTGCGGCGTGAACACCGCATCGAGGTCGTCGAAGCGGCGGTTGTCGATGGCCGTCGAGTAGTCGACGAGCAACTGCTGGATCTCGAGTCGGTCGGAGATCTCCTCCAGGCTGAGCATGCCCTGATTCAACACTGCGGCCGCAGGTCGCCCGCGCGCCAGGGAGCTCCCCATTACGCGCGACATCAACCTAAGGTCACCCTAACCGCGCGCGTGACGAGTGGAGGGGTCGTGTCAGACAGTCCGGGGTTTTCGCTGATCGTCGGCTTCAGCAGCGATATGGGCAACGCGGAGGACGCCGCGATGTCCTTCGCCGAAGCCGTCGCGGCGGCCGAGGAGATCGGCGTGGTGACCGAAGCCGTCGAACTGAACCAGATCCCGCTCACGGACCTGCAGTCGGCCACCCATTTCGTCGTGGTCACGTCGACGTTCGGTGACGGTGAGTTCCCCGACAACGGCGCCCTGTTCTGGGAGGCGATCAGCGCCGACGGCGTCGACCGTCTCGACCACCTCCATTTCGCGGTGCTGGCTCTGGGCGACATCTCCTACGACTTGTTCTGCAACGCGGGCAAGATCCTCGACGAACGCCTCGAGGCACTGGGGGGCACCCGGCTCGCCGAGCGCATCGACATCGACGGGTTCTACGAGAAGCCGGCGGCAGCGTGGACGGCCGACGTGGTCAAGGCCATCAGCGCAGTCACATCGGTCTCGCCTTCGGTGCCCGCCGTCGACGCCGAGAACCTTCCGCCACGGCATGAGAAGTTGTCATGGCCCCGCGACAATCCCTATACCGCAAGGCTTGTCGTCAACCGTCCGCTCACCGCCGCCGAATCCGACAAAGACGTCCGCCACTACGAAATCGACCTCGGCGACTCCGGAATGACCTACCAAGCCGGGGACTCGGTCGCGGTCCATCCCGTCAACGACCCCGACCTCGTGGCAGCGGTGCTGGCGACCCTCGGCGTCGGCGCCGACCATACTGTCGCCGACCACGAGCACCCACTCGGTGTGCTGCTGAGCGAACACCTGGAGATCCGCACGCCGTCGCGGGCCCTGCGGGCACTGGCCACCGCGGGCATCGGTACTCAGTTCGACGAGTCCGACTCCCACGATGTCCTCGACCTCCTCGAAATGATCCGGCCATCCGTCGACGAACTGCTCGACACGTTGCGGCCGTTGCAGTTTCGCGACTACTCGATCGCATCGAGCCCGCTGCTCCATCCCGACCGCATCCACTTGACCGTGTCGACCGTGAGCTACACCGCCCGGAACCGCCGCCGCGGCGGTGTCGCGTCGACATTCCTGGCGCACCGCGGTGACGCCGTCCGGGTGCACCTGCGACCCAACCACTCGTTCCGACTGCCCGGCCCCGACGTCCCCGTCATCATGGTCGGGCCTGGCACCGGGATCGCGCCGTTCCGGGCTTTCCTGCAGGAACGCCGGGCCGTCGGGGCGTCGGGCAGGTCGTGGCTGTTCTTCGGCGACCGCAGGCGCAGCACCGACTTCCTGTACGGCGAGGAGCTGCTCGCCTTCCGCGACGCCGGCGTACTGAGCAGGCTGGATCTCGCCTTCTCACGTGACTCGCCCGATGGCGCCAAAGACTATGTACAGCACCACATGCTCGCCAACGCCGACGAGGTGTTCGACTGGCTGCAGGACGGCGCTCACCTGTACGTGTGCGGTGACGCCGACAACATGGCCAAGGACGTCCATCAGGCACTGCACCAGATCGTCGCCACGGCCGGCGGCATGACCGGCGACGCCGCCCACGCGTACGTCAACGAACTGATTAAGGATCACCGTTACCTGCGGGACGTCTACTGATTGCGACACCATCCGAGACGACCGTTACGCTCCTGTGACATGCAGAGGTTCCTAGCGTGCCTGGCGGCGGGTCTGTGCCTGCTGGCCGGAACGGCGACCGCCCACGCCGACACCATCGATGTCCAGCCCGTCGGTTCGGTGCCGGTACCCGACGGACCGGCACCGGCGTGGATCGTCGCCGACATGGACACCGGGCAGATCCTGGCGGGCCGCAACGAGAACAGTCAGTCCCCACCGGCGAGCACCATCAAGACGCTGCTGGCCCAGGTGATCCTCGACGAGGTGCCGCTGGACTCGACCATCGTCGCCGACGAGGCCGACACCCAGGTCGAGTGCAACTGCGCCGGTGTCGCCCCCGGACAGACCTATACGGCCCGCCAGCTCCTCGACGCATTGCTGCTGGTGTCCGGTAACGACGCCGCGAACACCCTGGCGCGCATGGTCGGTGGTCCCGAGGCCGCGGTCGCCAAGATGAACGCCAAGGCCGCCGCGCTGGGCGCGCTCGGCACCACCGCAGGCAGCCCATCGGGTATCGACGGACCTGGCATCTCGATGTGGTCCACGCCGCATGACCTTGCGGTGATTTTCCGCTCCGCCATGAACTACCCGGTGTTCGCGGAGATCACCGCACAGCCCACCGCCGTGTTCCCCACCTGGACCGGGGACCGCGTCCTGGTCAACCAGGACGAGATGCTGGGCCGCTATCCCGGGATGCTGGGCGGTAAGACCGGCTTCACCGACCTGGCTCGCAAGACGTTCGTCGGAGCCGCGCAGCGCGACGGCCGCCGGCTCGTCGTGGCAATGATGTACGGCCTGGTCAAAGAGGGTGGCCCGACGTACTGGGATCAGGCCACCACGCTGCTCGACTGGGGATTCGCCCAGGATCGCAATGCCAACATCGGCGTGCTCTAACCGAGACCGCTTCGCGGCCATGCCTAGACGCGGCGCGGTTACGCTCGGCCCTCGTGCCGTTGCGAAGAGCGCTCGCGGTGATCGTGATCCTGCTGGCGTTCACGACACTGTCCGCCGGCGTCGGTCAGCCCGCCGGCGCGCAGCCTGACGTCGAACCCGCCGGCGCCATCGCCGCTCCCGACGGACCCGCGCGGGCGTGGTTACTGGCCGATCTGGACACCGGCCAGATCCTGGCCGCGAAGGACCCGCACGGGTCATACGCGCCGGCGAGCACGATCAAGGTGCTGCTGGCCATGGTGGTGCTCGACCAGCTGCACCCCAACACTGCGGTCCGCGCCAACGCAACCCACACAAAGGTCGAATGTTCTTGTGTGGGGCTGGTTCCCGGGCAGGTCTATACGGCAGCACAGCTGCTCGTCGGCCTGCTCATGGTGTCGGGCAACGATGCGGCGAACCTGCTCGGGGACATGCTCGGCGGCTATCGCGCGGCGGTGCTCAAGATGAACGTCAAGGCGCAGCGACTCGGGGCGCGCAGTACCAGGGCGGGATCACCGTCGGGCCTCGACGGGCCGGGTTGGGAGTCGGTGACCACACCGCACGATCTGGCAGTGCTGTTCAGATCGGCACTGTCCTATCCGCTGATCGCGCAGATCATGCGCAGCCCGTCGGCGCGGTTTCCTGATCGCTCTGGATCAAAGGAGATCTCGAACCAGAACGAACTGCTGCAGCGGTACCCGGGCGACCTCGGCGGTAAGACGGGCTACACCAACCTGGCCGGCAAGACCTATGTCGGCGCGGCCCAACGCAACGGCCGGCGCCTGGTGGTGGTCCAGATGAAGGGCAGTGGTGATCTCTACGGTCAGGCGATGGGACTGTTCGACTGGGGTTTCGGCCGCCCCTGACTCGGCGAGCAGACGCAAAGTCGGACAATGTGACCCGTATCGGTACGACTTTGCGTCTGCTCGGCGAATCAGATCTCGGCGAACGCGCGGACCGGAAACGTGCCGAACCCCTCGACGGCAGGTGGCGCGGCGGTGAACCGCGCGCCGCCGGGGGGTAGGGCACCCAGATTGGTGAGATGTTCCACGACGTGGACGCCGGCACCGAGCAGCAAGGAGTGAGCGGGGCGCTCGCCCCCGGACTCGATGTCGTCGATGTTGACCGAGTCGATGCCGACCAGCGTCGCGCCCGCGCTGATCAGGTATTCGGCGCCGTCAGCGGTGAGAAACGGTGCGCCCCGGCCATATTCGGGTGTGCCGAAATACCGGTCCCAGCCGGTGTGGATCAGGACGGCGGCGCCGCGGACGTCACGGCCCGCGAACACCGCGGGGTCGACACCACGTGGTCCGGTATCCGGCGTGAACACCTCGGCGCGCAAGCCGACCAGGGTCGCCAGATCGAGTCCGGCCAGGTCGGCACCGTCGGCGTACCGGTGAAACGGTGAATCCAGGTAGGTCCCGGTGTTGCCGATCATCGTGATGACATCCATCGCGAATTCGGTGCCAGGCGCGTAGGTCGCACGGGAATCCTCGCGGGTCAGGTGCGGCGTGATGACGGGCGCAGGCAGCCCCGGGTAGGTGATCAGGCCGGCCCGGATCGGATGACTGAGATCGATTATGCGCGTCATCGGAACACCTTGCCGCGCAACACAACCAGATCCGGATGGGACAGCACGCCGGCGTCCCGCGGGTCGTTCGAGTAACACACCAGATCGGCAGGGGCACCGTGCGTGAGACCCGGCCGGCCCAGCCAGTCGCGGGCCGTCCAGCATGCCGCGCCCAGCGCCTCGGTGGGAGTCATCCCGATCCGTGTGAGCGCCTCGACCTCGTCACCGATGCGGCCGTGCACCACCATGCCACCGGCGTCGGTTCCGGCGTAGATCGGGACACCGGCATCGTGCGCGGCGGCGACTCGGTCTCCGCACGACGCGTAGAGGTCACGCATGTGCGCGGCGTAGGCCGGGTATTTGGCGGCGGCGTCGGCGATGCCGGGGAAATTCTCGATGTTGATCAGCGTGGGGACCAGGGCGGTGCCGTGCTCGAGCATCAACTCGATGACATCGTCGGTGATCCCGGTGCCGTGTTCGATGCAGTCGATGCCGGCCTTGATCAATCCGGGCAACGCGTCCTCACCGAACACATGCGCGGTGACCCGCGCGCCGTTGTCATGTGCGGCGTCCATGGCCGCCTTGAGGATGTCGTCGGACCACAGCGGCGCCAGGTCGCCGACCCCACGGTCGATCCAGTCGCCCACCAGCTTGACCCAGCCGTCACCGAAACGGGCCTGCTCGGCAACGGCGGCCGGCAGCTGCGACTCGTCCTCGAGGTCGATCGGCAGTCCGGGGATGTAGCGCTTGGGGCGGGCCAGGTGCCGTCCGGCGCGGATGATGCGCGGAAGGTCATCGCGTGCGTCAAGGCTTCGGGTGTCGATCGGTGACCCAGCGTCGCGCAGCAGCAGCGCACCGGCATCGCGTTCGGTCTTGGCCTGGACCACCGCCTCGTCGATGTCGGTGGGACCCATCGGACCGAGGCCTACATGACAGTGCGCATCGACAAGTCCGGGCAGGATCCAGCCGCCCGTGAACACCGTGTCGGCATCGGCGACGGGTTCGGTGCTCAGCACGCCGTCGACCACCCACCATTCGACCGGGACCTGGTCAGGTAGTCCGAGACCCGTCAGATGCAGGCGCACGCAGCTAGTTCTTGGGGAACTTCAGCTTGGACAGGTCGAAGTCCGCCAGACCGGGCGGCAGCTCGTCGAGTCCGGGTGGCATCTGCGACAGGTCGGGGAAACCGCCGGGCATCCCCGCCCCGAGCGGATTGCGCGTCTTCGGCGGCGTCGGTCCCCTGCCTTTGGCCTTGCCCTTCTTGCCCTTGACGGCTTTGCGGTTCTTCGATTTCCGGTTCGCGCCGGGGAAGCCGAAATTGCCGGCCATCGACGACATCATCTTGCGCGCCTCGAAGAACCGGTCGACGAGTTGGTTGACCTCCGACACCGTGACACCGGAACCATTGGCGATCCGCAGCCGGCGCGAGGCGTTGATGATCTTGGGGTCGGCCCGCTCCTGCGGCGTCATACCGCGAATGATGGCCTGCAGCCGGTCGAGGTGGCTGTCGTCGACGGCTGCCAGCGCATCCTTCATCTGTCCGGCGCCGGGCAGCATGCCGAGCAGGTTGCCGATCGGGCCCATCTTGCGGATCGCCAGCATCTGCTCGAGGAAATCCTCCAGAGTCAGCTCCCCCGAGCCGATCTTGGCGGCGGCCTCTTCGGCCTTCTGCTGATCGAAGACCTGCTCGGCCTGTTCGATCAGTGACAACACGTCACCCATGCCGAGGATGCGCGAGGCCATCCGGTCGGGGTGGAAGACGTCGAAGTCCTCGAGCTTCTCGCCGGTGGACGCGAACAGGATCGGCACGCCGGTCACCTCGCGTACCGACAGCGCGGCGCCGCCTCGGGCGTCACCGTCGAGCTTGGTCAGCACGACGCCGGTGAACCCGACGCCCGCGCCGAACGCCTCGGCCGTGGCCACGGCGTCCTGACCGATCATCGCGTCGAGCACGAACAGCGTCTCGTCGGGGTGGACGGCGTCGCGGATCGCGGCGGCCTGCGCCATCAGCACGTCGTCGATACCGAGCCGGCCCGCGGTGTCGACGATCATGACGTCGAAATGTTTGGTTCTGGCCTCGGCGAGGCCGGCGGCGGCCACCGCGACGGGGTCGCCGGGGCCCGCACCCTCGGTGTCGGCGGCATCAGCGGCGGTCCCGGGATGCGGGGCGAAGACGTTGACCCCGGCCCGTTCACCGACGATCTTGAGCTGGCTGACCGCACCCGGTCGCTGCAGGTCGCACGCCACCAGCAGCGGTGTGTGCCCCTTACCGCGCAGCCAGCTGGCGAGCTTGCCGGCCAGGGTGGTCTTACCCGCCCCCTGCAGACCGGCCAGCATGATGACCGTCGGCGGGGTCTTCGCGAACGTCAGCGTGCGGGTTTCACCGCCGAGGATGCCGATGAGCTCCTCGTTGACGATCTTGACGACTTGCTGGGCCGGGTTGAGTGCGCCCGAGACCTCGGCGCCCTTGGCCCGCTCCTTGATCCGGGTGATGAACGCACGCACCACGGGCAGCGAGACGTCGGCTTCGAGCAGCGCAAGGCGGATCTCGCGGGCGGTGGCGTCGATGTCGGCATCAGTGAGCCGACCCTTGCCCCGCAGGCCTGCAAGAGCACCGGTCAACCGGTCGGACAGGGATTCAAACACGTGGCAAGCCTAACCGCGCGCCGTCATCGCCGACGGACGAGGCGGATGTCAGCCCGCTTCCTCGGCCGGCTTGGCCGGCGGTGGCGTGGGCAGCACGGCGTACAGCTCACGCTCTAGGGTGGCTTTGGTGTCGTCGGGGTCGCCGGTCGCCAGGCTTGGCAAGACGATGCAGAAGGCGTCGACCACCGATGAACCCAGCGTCGTGACCTTGGCCCACTCGATGTCGATGCCGGCCCGTTCGAACACCGTCGTCAGGATCGTGAGCAGGCCGGCACGGTCGGTGGTGCGGATCTCGACCACCAGCTGTCCCCGCGCGGCACCGTCGTGCCAGATGATGCGCGGCGGTGCGGCGGGCGGTTTGATCGGAACGGCGGGGCGGATCTCCCCCGCGCGACCGGTGTGCGCACTGTCGCGTTCGCGCTTCTCCAGCGACGCCACCACGTCGAGTTCACCGTCGAGGGCCAGCAGCAGCTGCTGGCGCAGCAGTTCGACGGCGGGGGGTGTGCCGAAGTGCGGGGCCACCACGAAGCTGTTGATCGCCGAACCCTCGTGGCTGTTGACCGACGCCGAGTGGACACGCAGTGAGTTGAGCGCGAGCACACCCGCCGCCTTCGACAACAGTCCGCGGCGGTCGGGGGCGATCATCGTCACCTCGTAGGTACGGCCACTGTCACCGGGTGCCATCTCGACGTGCACACCGCCGACCTCGGCGGCCAGCGCGAGGAAGCGTGGGTCGACGGGATCGGCGTGCGGCAGCGGTTCGCCCGCCATCACGATCCGGCACCGGCGTACCAGATCGCCGATCAGCGACGCCTTCCAGTCGCCCCACACACCGGGGCCGGTGGCCAGCGAGTCCGCTTCGGCCAGGGCGTGCAGTAGTTCGAGCAGCACCGGGTCACCGCCCAGTTTGTCGACCACACCGGCGATGGTGCCCGGATCCTGCAGGTCCTTCCGTGTCGCGGTCTCGGCCAGCAGCAGGTGATGGCGCACCATGCTCGACAGCGTGTCGATGTCCGAGGGCCACAGGCCCAGCCTGGTACCGATCTGCACCGCCAGGTCGGCGCCGATGACGCTGTGGTCACCGCCACGGCCCTTACCGATGTCATGGCACAGGGCACCGAGGACCAGCAGGTCCGGTCGTGCCACCCGGGTGGTGAATGCGCTTGCCCGCGAGACGGTTTCGACGAGGTGCCGGTCGACGGTCCAGATGTGGACCACATCCCGCGGCGGCAGGTCGCGGACGGCGCCCCACTCGGGGAACAGTCGGCCCCACAGGCCGGTCCGGTCCAGGGCCTCCACGGTGGCCACCGCGGTCGGCCCCGCCGCGAGCATCACCAGCAGATCCTTGAGCGCCTGGCGCGGCCACGGGGCGCGCAATTCGGGTGCCGACTCGGCCAGCCGGCTCAGCGTCGATGCGGACATCGGCAGGCTGGTGGTCGCCGAGGCCGCTGCCACCCGCAGGATCAGACCAGGGTCGCGTTCTGGACGTGCATCCCTGGCCAGGATGACCTCACCGTTGAATTCGATGACCCCTTCGTCCAGTGGCCGGCGAGCCGGTCGGCGTAGTGCGGCAAAACCGCGGCGCGGCAGTGCATTTCCTGCAGTGCGCAGGCCCGCGTCGACGTAGTAACCGATGGTGCGCGCCGCATCCGAGAGCGCCCGCGCGAGGTCGAAGCGGTCACCGATACGCAACGCGGCGCCGATCTCGTCGGCGTGCTGGGCCAGCACCATATCGCGGCCACGCCCCGAGACCCGGTGCAGTTCGGTGCGGACGTTGAGCAACGAGAGATGCGCATCACCAAGTGAACCCGTCGGCGAGGCCAGCAGCCGGCTGGGGTACACGTCGGCGAGTTGAGCGATGGCCAGGGCGTTGAGCAACTGGATGTCACGCAGACCGCCCCGCCCGCTCTTGAGGTCTGGCTCGGCACGGTGCGCGATCTGACCGCTGCGCTGCCACCGCGCCTGGGTGTGCTCGACGAGCTCCTCGAACCTCGGCGCGATACCGGTGCGCCACTGGCGGCGCGCGCCGCCGATCAGCAGTGCCGACAGCTCGGCGTCACCCGCGATGTGACGGGCCTCGAGCATCGCCAGCCCCGCCGAGATGTCGTCGTTGGCCACATGCAGCGCCTCCGGCACGGTGCGCACGCTGTGATCGATGCGAATGTTGGCGTCCCACAACGGATACCACAGCATCTCGGCCACCTGCGTGACGATGTCGGCAGGCATGTTGTCGTGCAGCAGCATCAGGTCGAGGTCGGAAAACGGCACCAGTTCGCCCCGGCCGAGGCCACCCGTGGCCACGATGGCGAACCCACTGGTGGCGGTGATGCCGATCTCGGCGGCCTTCGTGGTCAACCAGAATTCGTGCAGGTCGAGCAGCGCGTGCCGCAGTCCGGCGGAATCCAGTTGCCGGCCGGGACCCGAGAGAAGATTGTTGACCGCCGCTGCCAGATCACGCGCGGGTTTGGACGAGCCCGCCGCCGGGGCTTCCCATCGGGAAGCGCCGGCGGCGGGATCTGGTGCCTGCTTCAAGGTTTCGTCCTCCCCAGGTTCGGTCCGGTCAACTGCTCACCGGACCTCGCCCGGGAGGGGACATTCTTAAAATGCCTTGCGCGTCAAAGGGCGTCGCTTCCCCGTTCACCGGTGCGCACCCGCACGACGGTGTCGACCGGACTGACCCAGACCTTGCCGTCACCGATCTTGCCGGTTCGGGCCGCCTGCACGATGACGTCCACGACCTTGTCGACGGCCGAGTCGTCCACGACCACCTCCACGCGAACCTTCGGCACGAAGTCGACGGAGTACTCAGCACCCCGGTACACCTCGGTGTGACCCTTCTGGCGTCCATAACCCTGGACTTCGCTGACGGTCATCCCGAGAATACCCGTCTGCTCGAGACCCGTCTTGACGTCTTCCAGCGTGAACGGTTTGACAATTGCTGTGATCAGCTTCATTTCCCTCATTCCTCCGAGCCGTGACGCAGAACGGAACCGCCGCCCGCCGTGGCGAAGTCGTAGCCGGTCTCCGCATGCTCGGCCTCATCGATACCGGACGCCTCGTCCTCCCGGTCAAGTCGCAATCCGATTGTGTACTTGACGATCAAGGCCAAGATAGCTGTCCCGATAGCGGAATAGAGCAGAACGGCACCCGCGCCGACGGCCTGTCGCCACAGCTGGTCGAAACCACCACCGTAGAACAGACCCGCCACACCGGCACCTGCCTCCGGTGCCGCGACCACGCCGACCAGCAGCGTGCCGACGATACCGCCGACCAGGTGGACGCCGACCACGTCGAGGGAATCGTCGAAGCCGAACTTGAATTTGAGCCCGACCGCCAGTGCGCACAGCACGCCCGCGACGACACCGATCACCAGTGCGCCAACCACATTCACCGACGAGCAGGACGGGGTGATGGCGACCAGGCCCGCGACGATGCCCGACGCGGCACCCAGCGAGGTGGCATGACCGTCCCGGATCCGCTCGGTGATCAACCAGGCCAGCATGGCGGCGGCGGTGGCCACCGTCGTGGTGACGAAGGTCGAACCGGCCAGCCCACCCGAGGAGGTGGCCGAGCCTGCGTTGAAGCCGTACCAGCCGAACCACAGCAGGCCGGCGCCCAGCATGACGAAGGGCAGGTTGTGCGGACGCATGGCAGTACCCGGCCAACCGGAGCGCTTGCCCAGGATGATCGCGAGGACCAAACCTGCGGTGCCCGCGTTGATGTGGACGGCGGTACCACCGGCGAAGTCGACGGCCGCGAGCTTGTTGGCGATCCAGCCGCCCGTCTCGGCGGTCACACCGTCGAACGAGAAGACCCAGTGTGCGACCGGGAAATACACCACGGTGACCCAGAGTCCGGTGAACAGCAGCCAGGCGCCGAATTTCATGCGGTCGGCCACCGCGCCCGAGATCAGGGCGACGGTGATGATGGCGAACATGAGCTGGAAGGCGACGAACACCGTGGCCGGCAGGGTGCCGACAAGCGGGATGTTGACTGCGTCGGCGGCCTCGACACCGGCCGCGGGATCGGCGACCACGGCCACTGCGGCATTACCGCCGATGAGCCCCTTGAGCCCGAAAAACTCAGCGGGGTTACCGAACAGGTTCCCCACGTCGTTGCCGAATGCCATCGAATAGCCGTAGAGCACCCACAGCACCGTCACGACACCCATCGCGCTGATGCTCATCATGATCATGTTGAGCACGCCCTTGGCGCGCACCATACCGCCGTAGAAGAAGGCCAGACCCGGCGTCATCAACAGCACGAGTGCGGCACTTGCCAGCATCCATGCCGTATCGCCGGTGTCCGGGATACCCATCGTAGGAAAACCGTCCACTCGCTAGTTCCTCCTTCGCCCATGCCACGGTTAGGCACCGTTGACCTAGGCCAAGACAATGCGCAGTGGTTGTTTCGGCGACGACGCGTGGAAGTTTCGCCGATGTGAACGGATCGCCAGGTCGTGTTTCGAAGGAGTTACATGTCGTGTTTTGCCGCGACATTGGCCACTGCGCTCGCTTCTGAGCGCCTCGGGCCGCCCCCGCACGCGGGGCACCGAGGCCGTATCGCCGACTCGCTAGC
>CAMFLL010000175.1 GCA_945957405.1 uncultured Mycolicibacterium sp.
CGAGATTCGCCTTAGTCTCGTGGGCTCGGAGATGTGTATAAGAGACAGATCTACCGCAACCCGGTGACGATGATGCTTCCGCTGATCGCCATCGGCATCTCGGTGGTGGTGGGGCAGGCGGTGGTCGCCGGCATCGCCCAGTACGGCCTGGGCATCGCCAACCAGACCATCGCATTCATGAGCGGCATGATGGTCGGCGCGGGAACCGATTACGCCGTCTTCCTGATCAGTCGGTATCACGACTTCCTGCGCGACGGCGAACACTCGGATGTCGCGATCAAGAAGGCCCTGAACTCGATAGGCAAAGTGATCGCCGCATCGGCGGCCACCGTCGCCGTCACCTTCCTCGGCATGAGTTTCACCAAACTCGCCCTCTTCAGTTCGATCGGGCCTGCGCTGTCCATCGCCATCGCGGTGGCGTTCCTCGCATCGGTGACGTTGCTCCCCGCCATCATCGTGGTCGTCGGCCGGCGCGGCTGGATCAACCCGCGCCGCGATCTCACGAGCCGGTTCTGGCGCAGGTCGGGTATCCGGATCGTGCGTCGGCCGGTGGCTCATCTGGTCGGGAGCCTCGTGGTGCTCCTCGTGCTGGGCGCCTGTGTGGGCGTCGCGAAGTTCAACTACGACGACCGCAAGGCGTTGCCGCCGTCGGCTGACAGCTCCATGGGGTACGCGGCGCTGGAGAAGCATTTTCCGCTGAACTCGATCGTGCCGGAGTACCTGGTGATCCGGTCGCCGAACGACCTGCGCACGCCGCAAGCACTTGCCGACCTCGAGCAGATGGCGCAGCGCATCAGCCAGCTACCGGGGATTTCGCTGGTGCGGGGCATCACCCGGCCCACCGGCGAACCGCTGGAACAGGCCAAGGTGTCCTATCAGGTCGGTGAGGTGGGCAAGCAGCTCAGTGAAGGCTCGAAACTGATCACCGACAACGCCGCGGACCTCAATCGCCTGCAGACCGGCGCCAATACGCTGGCCGACAGCCTCGGTACGGTGCGCGGTCAGGTCATCGATGCCGTCGCCAAGGCGCGCAGCATGCTCAACACCTTGGCGACCGTCCAGAACGCGGTGGGCGGCACCAAGACTTTGCGCGATATCGACAACGCCACGAAATTCATCGCCAACATGCGTTCGCTGGGCGACTCGATCGGGCTGAATGTCACCAACCTGCAGAACAGTTTCCAGTGGATCGACCCGGTACTGGTGGCACTCAACCAGTCGACGGTCTGTAATGACGAACCGGCCTGTGTCGAGGCGCGCACCCAGTTGGTCCGCTTATCGGCCGCCCGCAATGACGGGACGTTCGACAAGCTCGCCGAGATCGCGCGGCAACTGCAGTCCACCCAGGCGGCACAGAATCTCGCGTCCACTGCCACGAACCTGCGCCGCGCGATCGAGGTGTCATCCGGTGCGTTGCGGACTCTGGGGATGTCCAATCCCGCCGCGATGCAGGGGCAGCTGAACAACGTGCAGAAGGGTGCCAACTCACTGGCGGAAGGCAGCAAGCAGGTCGCCGACGGCGTCGACCAGTTGGTGGAGCAGATCCAGCGGATGGGCGGCGGTCTGGCGCAGGCATCGGCATTCCTGATGTCACTGAATCAGGACGCCACGACTCCGGCGATGAGTGGGTTCTACGTGCCGCCAACAGCTTTCGGTATCGAAGACTTCAAAAAGGCTGCCCAGCTTTTCATTTCGCCAGACGGCCATACCGTGCGCTACCTGATCCAGCCCGATGGCAATCCGTTCAGCGTCGAGGCGATGGATCAGGTCAATGCCATCATCGCGACAGCTGAAGGGGCGCAACCGAATACGACACTGTCCGACGCCGAAGTGTCGATCGTTGGTTATCCGGTGATCCTGCGTGACACGCGCGATTTCTACAATCACGATATTCGATTGATCGTGATGGCCACCATCTTCGTGGTGTTGCTGATCCTGGTCGTGCTGCTGCGTGCCATCGTCGCACCGCTCTACCTGATCCTGTCGGTCATCGTGTCGTACCTGGCAGCGCTCGGCATCGGCGTGGCCTTCTTCGAATTACTGTTGGGTCAGCAGTTGCACTGGAGCGTGCCCGGACTGGCCTTCATCATCCTGGTGGCGGTCGGGGCGGACTACAACATGCTGCTGATATCGCGGATTCGCGAGGAATCACCACACGGATTGCGGCTGGGCGTCATCCGCACGGTAGGGGCCACCGGCGGTGTGATCACCGCAGCGGGCTGCATCTTTGCCGCCACCATGTTCGGCCTGCTGTTCAGCAGCATCAGCACCATGGTGCAGGCCGGCTTCGTCGTGGGCGTCGGGCTACTGCTCGACACTTTCGTCGTCCGCACCATCACGGTGCCCGCCGCGGCCACCCTCATCGGCAATGCGAACTGGTGGCCCTCTCGTAAACGCTGAAAATCCCGGCGCAGATGCGCCGGGATCAGCGTGCGCAGGTGACTACTTGTTCTTGCGTCCGACGAGGATGTTCCGGACGTTGTTCAGGGTCCGTGCGGTGTTGGCCGCCGCGAGCGTGCCGTTGGCCGCGGTGAGTGAGCCGTTGACCGCGGTGATGGGGATCGTGATGTCGCGGATGTCGCCGAGATTGGGCAGGTTCCCGAGGTTCGGCGGCTGGACACCGGGCAATGGCGGCGGCGGTGGCCCGTAGGCACGGTCGATCATCGGCTTCATGACGACCTGGAGATCGTTGGCGACGGGATCGGGCACGCCGGCATTCCGCAGGGTGGTCACCAGCGGCAGTTCCTCCTGGGGGAGGAAGTAGGTGGTGGTGGTCGCGCCCTTGCTGTTGGTCGTGACCGTCACGTTCTGGGGCGGGACGGCGGCGGGATCGGTGAATGCCGCGAGCGTGTGCCCGCGCCCGACCAATGCATTGGCCACGGCGAGCAGGTTGCCCATCCGCTCGGGCGGATCAGAGTAGATGTCGTACTGACTGACGACGTTGACGGTGTTGTACTGGCTCTCGAAGGGCTGCGGCATCGTGTATTCGAGCACGGGGACCACTTCACCCGGCTTGGCGAACTTGTTCAGCAGCGGCGACGGATCACTGAACTTCATGAACGTGAGTTGGTCGGGCGGCGGGGCCGTGGGGTCGTTGGCGAGCCGGGCCTGTTCGGCGTCGAGCACCAGCGTGCCCTGCGACAGGCCGGGAACGACGATCGGGCCGTCGGTGCGGCGGATCATCGCGTCGAGGTTGTTGTTGCCGGTGGCCACCGACTGCGCCAGCGTCGGCGAGTTCGCACCGGTGAGCGGGCGCACGGTACCCGGATAGGGCACCTGCTCGCGGGTGGCTGTGGCGCTGTCGTAGTACTTGGCGCCGATCAGCGGAACCATCTCCGGCTTGAAGTGGTACAGGTTGGCGGCCGGTCCCGTGGGCGTCGCCGTCCCAGAGACGATCAGCGCGGTCTCGGCGGCTGCCACGCCAGCGCCGAACGGCATGGTCGCCACCATCCCCATGGCAACGGCCGCCGCGAGCAACTTGTTCAACATTCCTCCTGGCGATATGAACCTGGCCAAGTCGGCCCGGGTTCCCCCACCGCACGCAGGGTCCCGACAATGCTACAACGGCAAACCCGTGGTGTGTGCCCAACCGGGCCGCCGATCGACGGTAACGGCAATTTCGGCTACCGATACGCATCCCGCCGACGACGACCGTTGACGGGCATGAGGCATACTCCCTGCATGCCTCTGACAAACCGGCTGGTCTTCAATCCGACCGTCTGGAAATTCTCAGCAAAATACTGGTACCCCTTGCTCACGCGTACGGTGCGCGGAGACGACGTCCTGTTCTTCAATCCGGGCTATGAGGAGGATCCGCCACTCGGGATCCCGCTGTCCGAGGCCGACGAGCGGTACCGCTACTTCATCCAGCTGTATCACCGCGTCGCAGCGCAGGTCGACCTCGCCGGAAAAGATGTCCTGGAAGTGAGTTGCGGGCACGGCGGTGGCGCGTCCTACATCACCCGCACGATGAAACCCGCCTCCTACACCGCGGTGGACCTCAACAAATCCGGGATCGACTTCTGCCGGAAGTACCACAACGTCCCCGGCCTTCGTTTCCAGGAGGGCAACGCCGACAATCTGCCGTTCGGGGACGCCTCGTTCGACGCGATCATCAATGTCGAGGCGTCGCACTGCTATCCCAGCGTCGAGCATTTCCTGTCCGAGGTGGCCCGCATGCTGCGGCCCGGCGGACACTTCCTCTATATCGACGCACGCTGGGACGACCGGATCCCGGAGTGGGATGCGGTCCTCGCGGGAGCTCCGCTGCGGATGGTGTCCCAGGAGGACATCAGCCTGCAGTCGCTGCGCGGGATGAAGAACAACACGGGCGTCAACCAGGACCTCATCACCCGGCACGTGCCCTCGTTCCTGCGGGGCGTCGCGCGCAACGGCGCAGGCACGCAGGGATCGGCGCTGTATCGGGCGCTCGAGGACGGCCGGTTCGTGCGCCGGCTCTACTGTTTCGCCAAGGACTGAGGATCGGCCCTGGTCAGATACCGGCCACGCCGAGGACGACCAGGGCACATCCGAGCACTGCCAACAGCGCCACCACGTCGCGTCGGCGCCGGGCCAGCAGCCACGCATGCAACGCGGACATGCTCGACCTCGTTTTGTTCGGTGCCACCAGGTAGGTGACGAGCGGCAGGCTCATCAGACCCGTTGCGACGACATTGAACGTCACCAGCGCCTGCGTCTGGGTGGCGGCCGACGCCCCCGACGCCAGTATCACCGCGAGCGCGGCCGCGTAGTTGGCCGAGAAGAGCGTGAACAGCCCGCTACAGGCGGCAACCCACAGCGAACGGCCCTGCAACAGCTGCCAGGCACGCGACGTGATTTTCTGGAAGCCGCTCGGCGGGGGTGGCTCGATCGTCACCACGACGGACTGTCCATCGCTCCGGTTGCCGCCAGAACTGTTGCGCAGGACCAGGGTGCGCACCGGCACATGCAAGGCCAGACCGGCCGCGACAGCGAGTGCGAACACACCCATGGCGATATGCACCCGCGCGACGGTGAAACCGCCGGAGTAGGCGACGGGGGTGGCGCCCACGACAAACAACACGACGAACCCCGCGGACAGGCAGATGGTGAAACCGCCTGCCAGGAAGGCGGTCAGCTGCAAGATCGGGCGGGGCCGGGTCAGCATCAGTACCACCAGCGCGGTGCGGGCCGGTTCGAGAACCACCGCGAGCGCCATGAGCAGCATGGTGGTCCACATGCGAAAGGACCGTACTCCACGCCCGATGGCCGCGCCCCGCGATACACCTCGGCGTTACGCGGAGGTGAATTTTCATCAATGTGCACGCAGGAGCGGCACCATTTGCCACAATCAGCGGGGCCGTCAGTTCGCTGGCGTTGCTCACGGGACTTCGCCCAGCCTGCGATGCGCCCGAGTCCCCATGCGGACGTGCGGTGACACGCAGCGGTTTGGTTGCGAGTGATGGAGGTGCCGGAACAGGTTGAGATGGGCTGTGGTGCGACAGTCCGGCGGTGCTCGTTTACGCTATAAGCCTCGGGGGAGATGAGATCGACCGTAGGTGCGTGCCGCGGTACGGCTGCGTACTAGGAGGACGAATCATCGGATCGTCAATGAGGGGGTGGCGGTGATGCACAGTGTCCTTCATCGAATCGACGTGCGGCGCAACCGTTTCACCCGCCGTGCCGGTGAGCGTGGGGCTGCCCGCGGGTTCGCCGCGTCATTACGGTTAGGCTCTCGCCGTGGCAGATAGCCCGTCGTCGTACCTCGTCCTGGCGTCTCAGCGTAGTGGGAGCACACTGCTGGTTGAGTCGTTGCGATCCACCGGACTCGCCGGCGAGCCGCAGGAATTCTTCCAGTACCAGCCGTGGACCAGCCAGGCTCCGCAGCCGCGCGAATGGTTTTCCGGCGTCGAGGACCCGTCGATCCTGCGTTTACTGGACCCGTTCGACCGCGGCACTCCCGACCTTGCCCCGGCGCACATCTGGCGGGACTACGTTCGCACGGTGGGCAGGACCCCTAACGGCGTGTGGGGCGGCAAGCTGATGTGGAATCAGACGCCCCTGCTGCTCAACCGAGCCAAGGACCTGCCTGATCGATCCGGTGACGGGCTACGGGCCGCGATTCGCGATGTCATCGGTGAAGAACCCGTTTTCGTGCACGTGCACCGACCCGATGTGGTGTCCCAGGCGGTGTCGTTCTGGCGTGCCGTCCAGACCAAGGCCTGGCGCGGGCGGGCCGAACCGCTGCGCGACGCCCGAGCCGAGTACCACGCGGGCGCCATCGCGCACCTCGTGGGGATCCTGCGCGACCAGGAAGAAGGTTGGCGCAGCTGGTTCGCGGAGGAGGACATCACGCCGATCGAGGTGCCGTACCCGCTGCTGTGCCGGGATCTGCCCGGTGTGGCGGGCACCATCATGTCGGCGCTGGGACTCGACCCCCTGCTGGCGCCTGAGCCGGTATTGGAACGCCAAGCCGATCTGCGCTCCGACGAATGGGCAAACCTCTACCGTCGGGATGCCCACATTCACGGCCTCCCGGTCTGACGTTGTGGCATAACGGATTTCATAACTATCGATCGAACGGTTTCGCGGGCGGCCGACACATGTTTGCCGCCAGCACAGCCACCGGTGCCCGCTGATCACCGTGGACCGCCATGGTCGGCGGACTTCGCCGCCGGAGACAGCCACGGCAAATTTACGATGAAGTCAATCAGCATGATTTCCGGTCGGGGCATAAAAATCTGCCCGCGGAGAATTCTGGCACGGCTGTTTTCCTTTGCAAGAAACGTCTTAACTTCGGTCGGCGGCGACAGGGTTCATCACGCCGCTGTCCACACCCGGTATTCCTTGGCAGTATTGTTTGACATGACAAATCCATTCATGATCGGGATCGCCTTAGGTGCGTCAATGGCGTCAAGGCAATGGGCGGGCTGGCGAAGTGCGGAGCCGGCGGTTGGCCATGCCAGGCCTCGAGTGGATGTGGGCCGAAGCCACCACCCAGCGGCCTGAACTGCCAGATCTGGCACAGTTATCCCACGCCTGAGCGTGCGTGGCACCAGTGATCGAGCGTGCGGTGGCCGCAGCGAGCAAAATCGCTCCCGGTCCAGAAGTCACCATGTGGACCACTATTTGGTGGTCGCCGTCGCGGGTTTGTGAAATGCGTTTCGACCAGCTGGATGTATGAATATCGGTTGTTCGACACGCGCGATCATGCGTGCCGACACAATCCCGGCGTTGAGCAATTTCATCGTCATTGTTTGCTGGCTGTGAACATGTCGTAAACATTCTTGTCGCCGTCGCGTAACGCGATTATCGCGATGGCCTGGAGGCGGTAAAAGCGCGCCGAATACGAATGGCGATCTATATTTCAATTGTTTGCCTATGCAATATGCCGGCAAGGCGCTGCCGGGCCACTGGCACGGTTGCTGGGAGAGGCCGAAATGCCGTCCGACTACGGTATTCGCCGTGTCCGGCGACACCTCTTCGGCACGGCTCCGGCGGCCTCGGCAAACCCCCGACCAGGGGCGGGCACATCCCGGCGACGCCATTGAAAACAGAAGTTGTCAATGAGGGCGTGCAAACTTTCCGGGCACTGGCGTAACTGGTTTTACGATGGTTCGGTGTTTCGTAACACCGGGGTAAGCAAGAGGCGGTAATCTCCCAACTTCTACAATCCTCTGGTTAGGTGAGCAAGGAAGGAACATCACGTAACGACGAAGTGCGTGGAACGTTCGGCCGCGAAAGCGGAGCTCGAAAAGGCAATGTGGGGTGGGACGTGCGAGTTTGGTCCCGGGGGTGTAGTGCAACTGACCGATATCGCACTGTGCAGAACATCGTGGGCGATCGGATGCCGGCGGTCAGATCGCTGCGGATCTGACCTGGTGGGCGCCGACAGTTCGACCCCGAAGGCAAGGTAGAAGGAGACCGTGTGTTTGCGATAGCAACGATCGACGAGTGGGACCCCAGTAGTGGCTCAGTCGTCGGCTGGCACGCGACACCGGCGTCCTGTGCAAAGGCGCGCCAGGCGCCGATCAACCCTGTGCCTCCGAGCTACCAGCAGACCCAGCATCTCCGCCGGTTCGCCGACCACGCCGCGCGCGGTCTGGACATGTCGCGACTGATGATCTTCACCTGGGACATCCCGGGCCGGTGCGACATCAGGGCCATGACCTACGTACTCAATGCCCACCTGCGGCGCCATGACACCTATCGCAGCTGGTTCGAGTTCGACGATGTCGACCGCATCGTGCGGCACACCATCACCGATCCCGCTGACATTGCCGTCGCGCCCAGCAGGATGGGCGAACTCACCGCGCCGCAGCTGCGCGAGCACATTCTGACCACGCCCGATCCCCGGCAGTGGGACGGCTTCCGGTTCGGCATCATCCAACGTCCTGACCATTTCACCTTCTTCGCCAGCATCGCCCACCTGTACATCGATCCGATGATCATGGGTGTGCTGTTCGGGGAGATCTACATGATGTACGGCGCACTCGTGCAGGGCGCCGCGCCGGTGCAGCTTCCCCAGGCCGGCAGCTACGAGGAGTACTGCGTCTCGCAACGCGAGTACTCGGCGGGACTCACCACGGAATCCCCGGAAATTCGCGGCTGGTTCGATTTCGCGGCCAAGAACGACGGCACGCTGCCGCCCTTCCCATTGCCGCTCGGTGACTTGTCCCGCCCCTGCGACGGCGACACGCTGACGATGACCATGCTCGACGAGCGTCAGACGCAGAAGTTCGAAGCCGCCTGCGTGGCGGGTGGAGCTCGGTTCAGTGGTGGCGTGTTCGCAGCGGCCGCCCTGGCCAAGCGCGAACTGACCGGCGCCGATGCGTTCTCCGTCGTGACCCCCACCGACACCCGCAAGACGCCGACGGAGCTCGTCACCACCGGATGGTTCACCGGCCTGGTGCCCGTCAGCGTGCCCATGCCGTCCGGTTCCTTCGGCGATGCGGCGCGGGCTGCCCAAGACTCGTTCGACGGCAGCATCGAACTCGCCAAGGTCCCGTTCGACCGGGTCATGCAACTGGCACCGGCAGAACTCGGAATGAAGAGTCCGCGGCCCGGCAATTTCGTGATGTCGTTCCTGGACGCCAGCATCGCACCGCTGTCCACCGTTGCGAACTCGAACCTGAACTTCCACATCTACAACGAAGGACGGGCCTCGCACCAGGTGTCGATGTGGGTGACGCGCCTACAGCACGAGACCGTCGTGACCGCCCTGTTCCCGAACAATCCGACGGCACGGGCATCGGTGAGTCAGTTCATCGAGACCATGCGGTCGGTGTATGTGCGTGCGGCCGAGAACCGCTTGAACGCGTACGCGCAGAACGTCGCGGTTTGAGGGCGCCGGGCAGGCCGATAAACCTGCCCGGCAACATGATTCAGTTGCGCTCAGGCGTCCAGCCGGGCGAACTGATCCTGCCGGTACTGCTCGACGCATGAGGATCGGCGGATCTTCCCGCTGGTGGTGATCGGTATCGATCCCGGGGGCACCAACACCAGATCGGTCACGGTGAGACCGTGCGATTTCGAAATTGCAGATGTGACAGCGCGTTTGACGAGGTCGAGCTTTTCCAGCGCCTCCTCTTCGGAGTCGCCGCGCTTCTTGTGCTCGATGATGACGACCAGATGTTCGGTGCTGTCGTCGGGCACCGATATGGCGGCCACCCTGCTCTTGCTGATCTCCTGGACCGTGGCCTCGATATCGTCGGGAGAATGGTTACGGCCGTAGACAATCAGGAGATCCTTGATGCGGCCCATGATGAAGAGCTCGCCATCATAGAAGAAGCCGAGGTCTCCCGTGCGCAGCCAGGGTCCCTCCGGCGTGCCGTCGGTCGGGTCGACGATCTGTCCGCCGAAGGTGGCTTCACTGGCATCGGGCTTGTGCCAGTAGCCAAGCGCGACGTTCTCGCCGTGCACCCAGATCTCGCCGGTGGTACCGGCTGGGCATTCGACCCTGGTGTCGGCGTCCACGATGCGCAGGACGGGCGACGCGGGGATGGCGTAGCTGATGAGGGGGCTGCCGGTGCCGGCACCACAGGGTTCGGCGGTCCCGGCCGACAATTTCTCGCTGTCGAAGTCCACCACACGAGGTGGTTCGCTGGGTTCGGCCGAGGTCACATAGACAACGGCTTCGGCCAGCCCGTATGAGGGCTGGATGGCCGATGCCGGGAAGTTGAAGTGGGCGAAACGCTCTGTGAAGCGCTTCACCGTCGCCGTCTGGACCCGCTCGGCACCGCTGAGCACGTACATCACGTGGCCGAGGTCAAGTCCTGCCATGTCCTCGTCGGACGTGCGGCCCACCGCCAGTTCGAACGCGAAGTTCGGCCCCGCCGAGACCGATCGGGGGTGACTCGCCATCAGGTGCAGCCAGCGCGCGGGGCGCTGCAGGAATGCGACCGGACTGGTGAGCACCGTACGGATACCACCGAGAACCGGAACGCACACGCCCAGCAGGAGACCCATGTCGTGGTAGAAGGGCAGCCAGGACACGAAGGTGGTGTCCGGGGGCGGGACATTGCCGTGATCCCTGAAATACCCGGCCATCATCTGCTCGAAATTCGCCGACAGGTTGCGGTGCGAGATCTCGACGCCCGCCGGTCGACGTGTCGACCCAGAGGTGTACTGCAGATAGGCGATCTCGGGGCGTTTCACCCGGGCCGGACGCGCACCCTTCTGGTCGAGGTCGAGGGTATCGACTTCGATTGTCACGCATGGCTTTCCGTTTGTGCCGGCGTAGTCGCCCATCAAACCGGAGACCGCGGACGTGGTCAGGATGACCGCCGGCTCGGTGTCCTCGAGGACCGACGTGGTGCGTTCGTCGTGAGCCCCGCCGAACGGGACCGACAGGGGGACCGCGATGACGCCCGCCTCGAGCGATGCCAGGAAGGCGAGGATGTATTCGACGCCCTGGGGAGCAAGGATGACCGCGCGATCGCCGACCTCCGCGTGGGCGCGCAGTTCCTGCGCGAGGTTCAAGGTGCGACGGTAGAGCTGCGCCCAGGTGAGCGTGTGCGGGACGCCATCCCATTCCTGCTCGAAGTCAAGGTAGGTGAACGCGAGGTCGTTGGGCTGCAGACTGGCCCGTTCGCGTAGCACTGCTGGAATGGTTGACTGGCTCATTGGCGCCCTCTCGAAACACTGCCTGGAAGCCCCGATGGCCGAGCCCAGGCAAATCGGAGCTTACAGGGTTGCAAAATCGGCGGCGGGGTTGCGAGCAGACCTGCGAGGCTCCGGCGCACCGCCTACGTTCACGGGCTAACTGTGCTGCGCAGCAGGTACATCCGCGATGTATCTGGTGCCCTGGTGGGGCCGGCAGACAACGCCGTGCGGTTTCCTGGGCTCCGTGGGGTGCACGTCACCCTGTCGATCTTGATGTCGAGCCGTGGCAAACATGCTGATCAACCGGGCATTCAGCGGCGTGCCGTCAGCCCGCCAGCGCCAGTGCGCCGAGGATCACGACCGCCAGCGCCGCGGTGGCCGCGCCGGTCAGGTACACCGCGGTCCTGGCGTCGGGGACCGTCGACGCCGCAACGCGAATCCGGCCGCGGCGCCGGCCGACGGCGAAGACCCACAAGGCAACCACCAGGACGGCGGCCGCCAGCGCCAGACGCGCCCCGCCGATCGGTCCATGACGATGGAAGAGAATGATCGCCGCGATCGCAAGGCAGCTGATCGCGGTGCGCTCCCACGCCAGGTGCGTGCGCTCGATCTGCAGCCCGGGTTTCGGCGAGGGCGGGTCCGCCACGTCAGCGCGGTCCCGGTCCGATCAGCAGCAGCACCAGGAGCAGCACCGTCGCAACGAGCAGGATGGCGCCCAACGCCATCGGGAGCCGACTCGGGGGCAGGTCGACATTGCGGCGCATGGCGTCCTGGACCAGCCGCCACCGGCGAACCGACAGCACTGCCAGGACACCGCCGGTGGCCACCAGCAGCGCACTCATACCGTGGCGCCCCCCGGCGACGCCGAACGACGGCACCAGCTGGACAAGGGCGACCCCGCCGGCGATCAGCGCCAGGGAGGTCCGGATCCAGGCCAGGAACGTCCGCTCATTGGCCAGGGTGAAGCGGTAGTCGGGCTCCTGTTCGGCAGGTTCCATCCGTGGCCGGGTCAGTGCCGGGCCGGCGTCAGCCACTTGATCTTGATCCGCCACGAGTGGGCGGCCGCCAGGGCGAACACCGCACCGCACGTGCACGCGAACAACCAGACGAAGCGGCCGTTCTCGTAGGGCTGCAATGCCGGGATCAAGGCCGTCAGGATGCGGATGGCGCAGGCGACAATGCCGCTCAGCGAGGCGAACAGGTACACATTGGCGATCACACGCGATCGGGGATCACGCCGCAGGATGAGCATGGCGCGCACGCCGTAGCCCAGCAGATAGACCAGCGTGCCGCAGAGCGCGATCCAGTAGACGCTGAGCCAGAAATCGGTGGGCACTTGGAAGAAGTCGGGTTTGTAGATCGCGGCACCGTTGCCGAGCCAGAACGTGGCCAACAGCACGGGGATGCAGAGGGTGGCGGGCCGTTCGATGTACTGCCTGAACCACCGCTGCATGTGCTCGTCCTGATGCAGCCGGCCAACCGCGTTGTAGACGATCGCCGATGCGGCCACGATGTAGCAGTCGTGGCCGATGTAGTCCTCGAGGTTCCATTTGCCCGTGAGGTGATGCAGCACCGGCCCGATGGTTTCCGAGGCGAACGGCGACATCAAGAAGACCGCCGCCCCCTGTAACGCGATGTTGAGCGTTGCAGCGACCTCCCAGCGGCACGACCATGTGACCCGCCGGATCCAAAGGCTCCAGGCGATACAACTGAGCGTGATCGCGATGAGTACTGCTACAGCCATGGGAGTCGCCCTTGAGAGGGAATTTCGGTCAGCAAATTCGTCGAACTACAGCGGGGGAGCGTCACTGCGCGCCGTGAGCTCGGAAAGCTTCGGCAGCGGTCGGCTGCGAGTGGTCGTCTGGGCGGTGGCCACCATGACGGGCGCGGTCTCCATGTACTGGGAGACCTCCTGCACGCTCATCAAGCCGAAGCGGATCTGCAGGTCCGGATAACTGAGAAGGAACCGGTCGGCGACCTGCCGCAGCTCCTCGGCGTTGGGATAGTCCGGTTCCTTGACGCGTCGGTAATAGGTACTGCTCGACACGCCGAGCGCGGTATAGATCGCCTTGGCGTCGACGTCGCCGTCCAGCAGGTAGTCCAGCAGCGCTTTCAACTGCCTGCCGTTCTCGTCAGTACGTGGCATCAACAGAGAATAAACCGATTTCCCCAGATGAGAAACAGCAACCACGCCAGGTAAGTAATTGTCTTTATTGACAGCCCTGTCAGACTTTTGACACAGATCTCCCAATATTGGGACACCTTCGCTACGGTTGAGTCATGGCTGCACCCATTTTGGCCGATATCTCGGGCGCGACCGGTTGGGTCGCTGATTATCACGCGTCTGTTCCGCCGCAGGAACACGACATCGCGGGACTCTCCAGCGCGCTGAACAGTGTGCTGGGGGCCGAGCTCGCCGGCGCGCAGACCGCGCTGGGAGCCACCGCCGAGGAAATACTGCTCGCTGCGCTGATCCGTGCGATCGCGCGAACCGTCGGAGACGGCGTCCTCAACGTGGAGCTGTCCGACGGCTGGAGCGGACAGCGGCAGGTCACGGTGCCGTGTCTCGCGCAGCGTGACCTCACCTCACCGGAGTTGCTGGCCGGTGCCAGGTCGGCGCTGGAGGGCGAGCCGCGACCCGCGATGGGTACTGCGGAGGTCCTTCTGAGCCACGGTGTGGCGCCGACGCACAACCCGGACACGGGGCATCTCCTTGGCCTGTACGTGCATCGCGACGCCGATTTCGCCGACGTGCTGTACCTCGACTGGCGTTACGACACGCGCAGCTTCGAGCGCAGCACCGTCGAGGAGCTCAGCGAGCAGTTCCCGCTCGCCCTCATCGAGATCACGTCCGGCTAGACCGGCGCCGAACCGATTTGCGTCGATCTCTTAGAATCGACGCAGCGGCGTTGATCCGGCCATCACCGGGGAGTCTTCGGAAGAACAGCGTGTGCGGTCACAGCCGCGCGGCTCAGTAGAACCGAACGGGTGGGCCCGTCAGCGCCCACGTCGAGCGGCGTGCCCAGCACGCAAGCGGGGTGGTACCGCGGCGCTCGCGCATACCGCGCGTCGTCGTCCCCGTGCCATGGTTCAAGGCACAGGAGACGGTCAGTGTCCGACAGCGCTAGCCCCAAGGCTTATCCCAAGCTGGCCCCCAGCGGTGGCGCCCCCAGCTTCCCGGCGCTCGAGACCGAGGTCCTCGACTATTGGCAGGCCGACGACACGTTCCGGGCCAGCATCGCCCGGCGTGACGGCGCACCCGAGTATGTCTTCTATGACGGTCCGCCCTTCGCCAACGGGCTGCCCCACTACGGCCACCTCCTGACGGGTTACGTCAAGGACATCGTCCCGCGGTATCAGACCATGCGGGGCTACAAGGTCGAGCGCAGGTTCGGCTGGGACACCCATGGACTGCCCGCCGAACTCGAGGTGCAGCGCCAGCTCGGCATCACCGACAAGGCGCAGATCGAAGAGATGGGCATCGAGAAGTTCAACGACGCATGCCGCGCCTCCGTCCTGAAGTACACCGCGGAATGGCGCGACTACGTCACCCGCCAGGCCCGCTGGGTGGACTTCGACAACGACTACAAGACGCTCGACCTGAGCTTCATGGAATCGGTGATCTGGGCCTTCAAACAGCTCTGGGACAAAGGCCTGGCCTACGAGGGCGTCCGCGTGCTGCCGTACTGCTGGAACGACGAAACCCCCCTGTCCAGCCACGAGCTGCGGATGGACGACGACGTCTACCAGAGCCGCCAGGATCCGGCGATCACGGTGGGACCTGTCTCT
>CAMFLL010000176.1 GCA_945957405.1 uncultured Mycolicibacterium sp.
CCCCCACCATCCTCTTCGTCGGCAGCGTCAGATGTGTATAAGAGACAGGTGGTGGCCACCAGCTGGTGCCGCAGATGCGTATGCGCGGCCTTCTCGGCGGCGTCGCTGTCCTTGGCCTCGAGCGCCGCCAGGATGGCGTGGTGCTCCTCCTGCGCCGCCGCCCGGCGGCGGGCCTGCGCGAAGTCGGCCCCGCGCTCGACGCGCAGCGTGAGGTTGGCGATCAGTTCGGCCAGCGTCCGGTTGCCCGAGGCCTGATGGACCAGATCGTGGAACTTGCGGTTGAGGTCGATGACCATCGGCAGGTCATCGGCCTGGGCTGCTTCATCCCCATGTTCGATGATCATCCGCAGGCCCGCGAGATCGACCTCGGTGCGCTGTTGCGCCGCCAGCCGCGCCGCCATACCGGTGAGGTACTCCAACACGGCCCACACTTCGCGCTGCTCGGCAGAGCTCAACGAGATGACGACGAAACTGCGACCACGATTGTCGACCAAGCCGGCCGCCTTGAGCCGGCGCAGCGCCTCACGCACCGGTGTACGGCTCATCGCTGTCGCCTGGGCGATCTGCTCCTCGACCAACCGCTCACCGGGCTCCAGATTGCCGATGGCGATCTGATCCTTGAGGTATTCGAAGAGGTCGTCTGCCAGCCCGGCCTGACCCGTCTGCTCGAACTGCTCGCCCGAAACTGGCAACTTCGTCCCCAAAACGTCTAGTAGATATGGAACGCCCTTACAGTAGCCGACCCAGTCCTTTTGCTGTGTGAGGCGCGTACGCGGCGCGGATACGCCACTACCGCCGTAAGTATACGACGGGGCACTTTCGTTTTCGTTGCGGAATGCCGGCCTGGTCTGAGCAGGTCACACCGTGTATCGTGTGCCGTCGTATACAACGGTGTGGAGGGTGGATCGAGTGGTTGACAGCGCAGGGCATTACACCGCGACACTGGCCCAGTACATCGCCGATGCCCGCAAGGCCGAGCTGCCGGCGGACCTGACCGAATTCATGAAGCTGGTCGTCCTCGACACGATCGGTTGCGGCCTGCTGGGCGCCGGGGCGCCATGGAGCGCCGTGATCGCCAAGACGCTGCGGGCCACCGAACAACGCGGACGCTCGGTGCTGTGGGGCTCGCGTGATGCGTTCTCGGCGGCGAATGCCGCCATGTTCAACGGCGCGGCGGTGCACGGTTTCGAACTCGACGACGTGGGCCCCGGCAGCCACTACGGCTCCGTCACCGTGCCGGTCGCGCTCGCCCTGGCCCAGGACGGCGCGGCGCTCTCGGGCGCTGATCTGCTGCGAGCCGTGGTCACCGGCGTCGAGGTGGCCGCACGCGTCGCCGAGGGCACCGGTCGCACGCCGCACGAGACATGCGGATTCCACGGCCCCGGTCTGTTCGGTGCCTTCGCGGCCATGGCGGCGGCATCCCAGGTTCTCGGCCTGGACGCCGAACAGAGCTCGCACGCCATCGGCAATGTCGCGCAGTTCACCGGCGGCATCATGGCAATGCAGCACGGCGGCATGGGGAAACGCCTGCTCGCCGGCAAGGCGGCGCACTCCGGCACGCTGGCCGCCCAGCTCGCTGCCCACGGATTCACCAACGCGCCCACCATCTTCGAATGCGGATACGGCAGCTTCCCCAGCACGTTCTCGGGTGGGCGGGAGAACTTCGACCTGGACACCATGGTCGCCGGGCTGGGCAGCGAATACTATTCGTACAAAATACGATTCAAGTTCTTCGCCGCCCGCGGCCCCATCCACCCGGCCCTGGAGATCCTCGAGGCGCTCCGCTCGGAGCTGGTCCTCACCGCCGACAACATCGCAGCCATCGAGCGCATCGACATCGCGCTCCCCGACGGCTCCTTCAAGGCCGTCGGTTTCCCGTACGCCCCCACCTCGATCACCTCGGCGCAGATGAACCTGCAGTTCTGCGTGGCCACAATGCTTCTCGAAGGCGATGTGTTCGTCGAGCACTTCACCGACGAACGGCTGACCGACCCGGACGTCCTTGACCTGATCTCACGTATCCACGTGCGCCACGATCCGGCACTGGATGCCGGCGTGAAGACGAAACCACGAGACACCATCATGGACATCACGCTGCGCGACGGTACGACGATCAGCCGGCAGCAGGACCGATACCTGGTCGGGTTCGGCGAGGACCCGGAGATCGTGCGACGTGTGGCCGCCAAGTTCCGCCGCACCACCGGCACCACGCTGACCACCGAGGAGCAGGACCGCGTGATCGCGTTGTGCCTGCGGCTGGACAGTCTGGACACCGTCGAACCGATCATCGATCTGCTGACCGCCGCGGAGTCCACATAAGCGGCGAGGCAGGGCCCTACACGGGTGCGGTGGCCGGTTATATCGCAGGCGGTCGGCGCAGTACACCGCCGGCCGACCTCGTCGAGTTGGTGAAGCTCACCGTCCTCGACGCGCTCGGCTGCGGCATCCTCGGCGCGCGGGCGCCGTGGAGCGAGGTGGTCCGGGCCACGTTGACCGCCACCGAACAACCCGGCGCATCACCGCTGTGGGGCCACCCCGATGCCTTCTCGGCCGCCAACGCCGCCATGTTCAACGGGGTCGCCGTCCACGCGTTCGAACTCGATGATGTCGGCCCCGGCAGCCATTACGGCTCGGTCACCGTGCCGGTCGCGCTGGCACTGGCACGGGACGGCGCAGATCTGTCGGGCGCCGTCCTGCTCAACGCGGTGATCACCGGGATCGAGGTCGGCGGGCGGTTGATCGACGCCCTGGGCCGGGTCCCGCATGACACGTGCGGATTCCACGGCCCGTCGCTGTACGGTGCCATCGCGGCGATGGCGACCGCCAGTGTGGTGCTGGACCTCGACGCGCAGCGGTGCGCCCACGCCATCGGGAACATCGCGCAGTTCACCGGTGGCATCATGGCGACCCAGCACGGCGGTATGGGCAAACGCCTGCTCGCCGGCAAGGCCGCCCACTCCGGCACCGTCGCCGCCCAGCTGGCCGCGCACGGTTTCACCAACGCACCCACCATCTTCGAATGCGGGTACGGCAGCCTGCCTGGTGCGTTCTCCGGTGGCCGGGACAGTTTCGACCTGGATCGGCTGATCGCCGGTTTCGGCACCGAATACCGCTCCTATGCCACCAAGTTCAAGTTCTTCGCCGCCCGCGGCCCCATCCACCCGGCGCTGGAGATCATCGAATCGCTGCGGCGCGAGCACTCCATCACGGCGCGAGACGTCGAACGCATCGACATCGCGATCCCGTACGCATCCTTCAAGGCCGTGGGCTTCCCGTATGCGCCGACATCGGTGACCTCGGCACAGATGAATCTGCAATTCTGTGTGGCCACAATGCTTCTCGAAGGCGATGTGTTCGTCGAGCACTTCACCGACGAACGGCTGACCGACCCGGTGGTACTCGACCTGATCTCACGTATCCACGTCCGCCACGATCCGGTGCTCGACGAGCAGGCCACCACGAACAAGCCGCGCGACACCGTCATGGACATCGTGCTGCGCAGCGGTGACACCATCAGCGGCCGCGAGGACCGCTATCTGGTCGGCATCGAAGACGGCGAACTGAACCGCCGCGTGATCGCGAAATTCCGTCGCACCACCGCGGGACGGCTGTCGACCGCCGAGCAGGACCAGCTCATCGAGTTGTGCCTGACGCTCGACACACTGCCGAGCGTCAGGCCGCTGGTCGATCTGCTCAGGCTCTGATCAGTGCCATCAGTTCGCCGACGTCGGACAGCTCGTCGAGGCCGGCGACCGCGGCCAGCACCTTCTCCTGGCGGTCGGTGTCGATGACATGCTGGCTGAACCGGCGGAACTTGTCCACCACGTCGTCCCACTGCGCGGGCATGGTGGCCGACCCGCGGTAATCCCCGGCGAATATCTCATATGTCTTGTCGGCCGTGGTGATGGTGACGTACGCGTGATCCGGGTCGTCGAGATCGATCACTTCCCACGAGACCGCACCCGCGAGTTTCTGGATGTCCGGATCACTCAGTGTCGACTCGTCGAACTGAAGCGGATCCGACAGGTTCCGGATCAGCGTCACGGCGACGACGTGGGGCATCGACAACTGCGCCTGCAGCAGTGTCTTGGGCTGGGGGTCGAGGAATCGCGGCTGCAGCATGCGCGCGATGCTGGCCCGGACGTGCACCCCCGTCACATCCGCACCGCTGACTCCGTTGTCCGCCTTGAACTTCTCCAGTGCGGCGATCAGCGCCTGCACGGTGCCGTGCGCGGCGTACGGCTTGATCTTCATGTCCCACGACAACCAGTCGGTACCGAGCCCGGCGACCAGATTCTCGCGTTTGGGTGTCGGCGAAAACGCGTTGAGGTAGCCGAACTGACCCTCGAACACCGTGCCCGGCCCGGTGAAGCCACGCTGGGCCAGATTGGCCGCGTCCAGGCCGCCCCGGCTCGCCAGGCCGATGTGCAGGCGCTTGGTCATCTCACCCTTCCAGGCGAACTCCGTCAGCCCGCCGGCATAAGAGCCCGCGATACCAAAGGCATTGAGTTGTGTTGCGGTGTCGAGCCCCAACAGCTTTCCGACCGCGGCGGCCGACGAGAAGGGGCCGTTGGCGGCCGGGTTGTGGAAACCCCGCTCGTCTTCCACCAGACGGGTCTGCGCGTCGCCGATCCGGCACACCACTTCGTACCCCATGATGCAGGCCAACAACAGGTCGCGACCGGTGGCCTTGGTGGCCTCCGCCATGACCAGCGCGGCGGGGATGACGGTACCGCCCGCATGCGCGGTGTGCGCGCTGTGCTCGGCCTCGAAAGCACCGAGCATGGTTCCGTTGACGAAGGCGGCGGCTGACGGGGACATCGTGACCGGCGAGCAGAACACACTGCACGGGCCGACGGCGCCGTTGTCCCGCTCGTAGTCGTGCACGATCTTCGACCACGGCAGTTGCGATCCGACGAAACCCGCCGCCAGGGTGTCGAGGACATAGGTCTTCATCCGGTCGGGCAGATCTGCGGGCAGATCGTCGTATGACGTAGTCGCGACGAACTCGGCGAGTTGTTCGCTTTCACGCACGGGTATTACCTCCAATCACCAGCCAACGGCCTTGCGCACGTTGGCAGTCGGGTCGATACGGACATCCAGGATGACCAGGCCGGGCCTGGGCAGATGCAGGTCGTCGATCTGTTCGATCGCGGTGATGACATGCCCCTGGCCGCCGAACGCTTTGGCCAGCAGCGGGATATCGGGCAGCTGCTGGGTGATGACATCCATCGGCAGGCCGAACTGCTTGAGGTACTTGACCTCCGAGCCGTACTGCTGGTCGTTCATGATCACGATGGTCAGGTCCAGCGCGGACAGCCGTACCGCGTCGAGATCCTGCATGGACATTGCAAAACCACCGTCGCCGGCGAACAGCACCACCGGGCGGTCGGGGTGAGCGGCTTTGGCCCCGATGGCATTACCCAGCCCACGGCCGATGGAACTGAAGCTGTTGCCGATGACGAAGCTGCGTGCGTCGGCGGCATCGACGATCGCGGGCATGGAACCGCCCACGGAGCGGCCGGAATCCGATGTCACCACCCGGTCGGCAGGGAAGATGCGGTCGATGGCCTCGAACACCATCCGCGGGTCGATACCGCGTGCGGGATCATGACCGATATCGCACTGCAGCACCGATGTCTTGTTCTCGGCGAATGTGACGGGCTCGGCCCAGGCCGGACGGTCCGGCACGCCGGCGTCCCGCCACCGGTCCAGCAGCGCCTTGGCGGCGTTGCCGGCGTCGGCCTTCATCGTCACGACGTGATTGCCCGCGAGCACGGGATCGGGATCGACCACATCGCAGACCACCACGGTGGCCGAGCTGTCGAACATCGTGCCCTCGTCGGTGGTGAACCCGTTCAACGATGCGCCGAAGGCGAGCACCAGATCGCTGGACTGGATCAACTTCCGGGTACGGGTCGGCGCCCAGCCGCCGCAGACGCCCAGGTTGTTGGGGTGACCGGCGAACAGGTGGTTGGCCACCAAGCTGGTCGCCAAAGCGGCACCTGTGTGTCCGGCGAGTGCCTCCAGATCCGTTCGCGCGTCAGCCAGATTCGCGCCCTGCCCGGCGACGATCAACGGTCGTTGTGACCGCTGCAATGCCTCGACCACGGCCTGCACGCGGCCGGGATCGGGCTCGGGGCGGTCGGGTGCCGCATCGTCGGGACGTGGCTCCGACAGCGTGATCTCGGCGTCGAGCACCCGATTGGCCATACTCAGCACCTGCAGCGTGCCGCTGCCGGCCGCCGCCCGGTAGGCGGCCCAGAACACCGACTCGAGGTCCTCGCCCTCGGCGGCGTGCTGGAAGCCCGCACCGATGACCCTGGCCAACGCCTCCTGCTCGAGCTGCTGGGTGGTGCGCTCCGGGGTCGGCGACTCGCCGACGAGTAGCAGCACCGGGAGGTGCGTCTTGACCGTCGCGACCATCGCGTTGACCGAATTCGCGAAGCCGGGCCCGCGGGTCACCGAGCACAGACCAACCCGCCCAGTGCATTTCGCGTAGGAACCGGCGGCGTTGACCGCCGTCTCCTCATGCCGCGTCCTGACGAACCGCAGCGAACCCCGCCGCTCACCTTCGGCGATCCAGGGCACGTTGGTCCCGCCCAACATGGCGAAGACCACCGGTATCCCCGCCCGCCGCAACAGCTCCGGTATGGCTTGATAACCCTGCACGTTCGCCTTTCAGCCCGCGTTCCAGTATTTGTCCCAGTACTGCTTCTGCAGACCGGTGTAGTAGTCCTGGTTGTCCAGGAATCCGTTCAGCGCCTCCTCGTAAGCCTTCTGCGCATCCGGGCCGGTGGTGGTCGACACCGAGTAGCCCTGTTCGCCGCCGCTGAGCACCTCCTGCAGTTGCTTGAGCGTCGCGGGGTCGCTGACCACGTCGGTGTAGGCCTTCTGCAGCACCTCGAGCACCTGCTGCGGGATACCGGGTCCGGCCCAGAAGCTGCGGCCGACGTTGCCACCACCCACGATCGGCAGGATCCGTTGATAGTCCGCCTGCAGTTCCTGCGGCAACACCTCGGTGGCACTCTTGACCACGATGCCCTCGGGCGGCGTCACCACGGTGTTGGGATCCTCGGCGAACGACATGTAGACCTTGGCACTGCCGTCGGCGACGGCCGGGCCGTGATCGCGGAAGGCCCCGATGAGTGTCCCACTCTGCAGGTTCATCTCGCCGCGTTCGATCATCAAATTGAGGTCCGAGGAGTCGTCATCGGCGACCGAGAACAACTTGCAGCTCAACTTCAGGTTCTCGCACAGCCACGGGACCATGAATGCGTCGCTGACGATATCGACGGGGCCGCCGACCGTACCAGCCAGTTTGAACTGCGGTGCGGGCTTACCGCTCGCCTCGGTGAGTGCGTTGTAGGCCTTGGCGATATCGCCGTATCCGATGATCGAACGCGGTTCCCCTCCGGTGGATCCGATGAAGTGGACGTCGGACGCCTTGAAACCGGCTTCGGGATCCTGCGCCGCGAGGTAGAGCGCCGAACCCTGCGATGTCACACCGACGACGAGTTCCTGCTCGGGCGCGGACACGACATCGCCCATCCCGCCCGCCCCACCCTTGTTGGTGACCGACACCCGGGGATGACCGGGGATCTTGTCGCCGAGGCGGGTGGCGATGAAACGTCCGAACAGATCGGTACCGCCGCCCGCGGAATGGGTCACGATGACCTGGATGGTCTTGCCCTTGAAGTAGCCCTCGGCGTCGAATCCGGCACTGCTACCCGATGTTTCGGCAGAGGTGGCACTCCCGCCACCGCCGCCCCCGCACGCCGAGGTCACCAGCAGGCTCATGCCGAGCACGAGCGCCGTCAGGGCCCGGGGTTTGAACAAAGCAACCTTCCGCATTGAAGTGCTTCCTCTCGGTACACAGACGCAGTTGCGGGCGCGTGACAGGAGAGGACACGCCGCGCTGCGCTGAGTGGATTCTGGAGCCCCTCGAGAAGCCGAGGGGTATGACGACCCGGAACCTCAACTGGGCGGCCGCCTTTGACGGGGGCTCGCCGGCGCGCAACACGGCGCGGTGCCCCGGAGTATCCAGACCTCCCGTCCCCGACTGAATACTTGCTCACCGTTGTATACCGTGTAATGCCATGATATACAGCCGGTGACTCATATCACAAGCTTTGGATGGAGACCCGTGAAGGCGTATCAGGCAATCCCCGAATTGTTGCGCCGTGACGGCCACGACGTCGTCTTCGGCATGCTCGGCGGTCACAACGCGCCGTGGGTCGCCGAGGGCGTGCGGGTCGGCGCCATCCGGCTGGTCAAGACACGGCATGAGGAGGCCAGCGGGCACGGTGCGGCCGGCTACAGCCGCGCCACCGGAAAGCTGGGCGTCTGGACCGTCACGGCCGGACCAGGTTTCGCCAATGCCGTTCAGGCCCTGACGGTTTCCAAGCACGCACATATCCCGACGCTGCTCATCGTCGGCGAATGTCCCGCACCCGGTGACTGGGCCGACACCGACGTCGACCAACGCGGCCTCTCACAACGCCTGGGCGTCAGATTCCACCATGTCGAGACCGGCCCGCAGCTGCAGCCGACCTACCGTGCGGCGGTCACCGCGGCCCTGCGCAACGGCAGCCCGCAGGTGCTGAGCATCGCCAAGGGCATGCTCGGCGACGAGCTCGAGTTGTCGGTCGAGGAACCGGGCAGCGGTGCTCAGCCGGCCGATGCCGAAGCTGTGGACCGCGCGATCGACGCATTGGCGGCATCGCGGGCACCGCTGATCGTGGCCGGCCAGGGCGCAGTTGTCGCCGGGGCCAGAGATGCCATCATCGCGCTGGCCGATGCCACCGGCGCCCGGCTGGCGACGACGTTGCGCGCCAACCGGCTGTTCGACGGCCACGACCGCGACCTCGGCATCTGCGGTGGCTGGACGCCACCGTCGGCGCGCGCCCTCATCGTCGAGTCCGACGTTGTGCTGTCGGTCGGTGCCTCGCTGAGCGAACGCACCACGGTGCGCGGTGGACTGTTCGCCGACGCCACCGTCATCACGTGTGAGATCGACGACGACAGGCCAGTTTTCGAATGGAAGCCCGATATCGAGCTGCGGGGTGATGCGCAGGCGACCACCAGGGCGCTACTGACCGAATGGAACCGGCGTGGGTTGGCCGCCCGCACACCGCCGGGGACCGTGCCGACCTTCCGGCAACTGCAGGCCGAGATCCGCTCGGTGGATCTGGGCCACGACCCGCGGCGTGGACTGGACATCCGCGACGTCTACCTGGCGTTCGACCGCGCGCTGCCGGCCGACCGCGTCGTGGTCACCGACTCCGGTCGGGTTCTCAACGGCTGCACACTGGTTCGCACGCGAGATGCCGCGAGTTTCGTGCTCGGCCGCGGTTACGGCACGGTGGGCGTCGGACTCGGCACCGCCATCGGCGCAGCGGTCGGGCACCGCGGCAGGCCGGTGGTGCTGTTCTGCGGTGACGGCGGCTTCATGATGGCGATCACGGCGCTGGACACCGCCCGGTTGTACGGCCTGGACCTGACGGTGGTCATCCTCAACGACGAACAACTCGGATCCGAGGTCAAACACCTTCGCCGGTTCGATCTCCCCACCGATGTCATCAGGCAGGAGTTGCCCGACGTTCGCCACCTGGCGCGGGCCTACGGCGGCACGGGCCACGTCATCCGGACCACGGCGAAACTGGATGCGATCCGACTGCCGCAGAGCGGGATCACGATCTACGACTGCCGGCTGGACCCCGAGATCGATCCGCCGGGGATGTTCACGTTCGCCGTCTGACGACCGGCGCGTCCGGACAGTGCCCGGGCGCGCTCACGCGGCGTCAGCGCGCCCCAGATGCCATAGGCTTCCGGGGCGCGCAGCGCATAGTCACGGCACGTGACGATCACCGGGCAGTCACGGCAGATCCGCTTGGCCACTTCCTCACGATCACGCAGAGTCCGGCCCCGTTCCTCGGGGTAGAACAGATCGATCGGATGGTCCTTGCAGTTCCCGCGCAGCTGCCAACTCCACTCGTCGAACAACGGGCGAGGAAGGTTCTTCGGCTGCGCCTTGGCGTACAGCGCGCCCCAGTCCCCCGGTGCCAGCGTGGGCATACGCCGGTCCCGGCTACTCGGTCTCGTTACGACGGAACTTGCGGTAGTCCGGCGGCCGCTTCTCGAGGAAGGCGTTGACGCCCTCCAGGTTCTCCTGATTACCGTAGGTCAGCGACAACATCTCCATACCGTGCAGGTACGAGCTGTAGAGCAGGTCGGATTCGAAGTTGAGGGACGTCTTGGCGATTCGCAGACTCTGCGGGCTCTTGTCCAGGATCTCCTCGGCCCATTCGCGGGTGGCCTTGAGCAGTTCCTCGTGCGGAACCACGCGGTTCACCAGGCCCATCTGCAGTGCCTCGTCGGCCGAGTACTGATGGCACAGGTACATCATCTCGCGCGCACGCTTCTCGCCGACCATGCGCGGAAGAAGTTGTGTCGCACCCCAGATCGGCACACTGCCGACCTTCGGGCCGACCTGGCCGAACCGCGCCTTGTCGGACGCGACGGTGAGATCGCACATCAGATGGAGCTCGTGACCGCCACCGATCGAGTAACCGTTGACCGCGGCGATGACCGGTTTGCCGGAGTTCCGCATCAGCGAGTACAGCTCCATCATGCGATGCAGGTGCTTGCGGCCCGCCGACACGGTGCGGGTCTTCTGGCCTCGCACGTCGCCGCCGGACGAGAACGCGCGATCGCCTGCGCCCGTGAGGATCACGACGCCCACCTCGTCATCGTCGTTCGCCAGGCGGAAAGACGCGATCAGATCGATGTAGGTCTGCGCGCGTAGGGCGTTGAGCACCTCGGGGCGATTGATCGTGATCGTGGCGATGCCGCCCGACGATTCGTAGATGACGTCGGTGAGCTCAGTCCGCTCTGCCACAGCACTCCTTTGGGTCGTGAACATCGTCGAGAGAATCATGTTCTATTACGTATACTACGGGACACATTATCGGAATATAAGTGGCCCCACCTCGAAATGGCCGAGAACCGGTGGGTCAGCCGGCGTTCAGACGGTGCTTGGCGATCTGAATGCGATGAATCTCCGATGCCCCCTCGAGCACCCGCAGGAACCGGCTGTTGCGATAGATGTACTCGATCGGCAGTTCCTTGCTGAAGCCCATACCACCGTGCAGCTGCAGCGCACGGTCCGCCACCCGGGTGATCATCTCGGTGCCGAACACCTTGGTGGTGCTGGCCTCCAGCCTCAGATCCCTGATCCCCGAATCGAATTTGCGCGCCGCGTCGGCCACCATGAGGCGGGTCGCGTGCACCTCCATCACGGAATCGGCGATCCAGGTCTGCACCATCTGCCGGTTGGCCAGCGGTTCGCCGAACGTGTACCGAGTCTTGGCCTGCTCGACCATCAGCTCGATGAGACGTTCGGCCATACCCACACAGCGCGAGGCCATCTCGATGCGGCGAATGCTGAGCCGGTTCGTCAGCGGCGGGAAGGCCAGGCCGATTTCACCGAGTACCTGCTCCTCGCCGACCCGGACATCCTCGAGCCGCAGTTCATAGGGGGTGGGCTCGCCCATGGTCGACGCGTGCGGGCCGACCACCAGGCCCGGTGTGCCCTTGTCGACCAGGAATGCGCTGATCCCGCCACGGGCCCGCTTCTCCTTGTCGGTGACCGCGATCACGATGAAGAAATCCGACAGGTCGGCCCACGAGATCCACTGCTTGACCCCATTGATGACCCAGCTGTTGCCGTCCTTGACCGCGGTGGTCTTGATGGCGGCGGCATCGGAGCCGGCCTCGGATTCGGTCAGGGCCAGCGACGCCCGCCGCTCACCGCGTGAGTAGGGCAACAGGTAGCGCTCACGCTGGTCGTCGTTGCAGGTCTGGATCAACAGCGACAGGTTGGGTGACTCCGGGGGCAGCCGGAACGGCACGATTGAGCGGAAAAGCTCCTCGACCGCCACCATTTTCGCGCCCATGCCCAGGCCCTGGCCGCCGTACTCCTCGGGCACGTCGAGGCCCCACAAGTCGAGTTCCGCGGCCTTCTTCATCAGCCGCTCGTTGGCCTCGGGCGGGATCACCGGATCGGCGCCCAGCCCGCGCTCGGCTTCACGATCCTGCACGGTGCGTTCCAGCGGCATCATCTCCGTCTCGACGAAGTGCCGCATCACCTGCCGGAGGTCGGCGAGATCGCTCTCGGACAGCACCTTGGTGCCGACGTCGGCGCTCATGACTTCTCCTTCTCTTGCTCGGCGGACAGGAACTTGCGCACCTGCGATGACGCCGTCGCGGTCTGGGCGCGGATCAGCGCGCCGGTTCTCAGCCCGTGATCGATGGCACGGGACCAGTCGAGATTGGCTATCTCACGGACCGCCTTCTTACTGTGGTCGACGGCGATGGGATCGAACCCGGCGATCCGCTCGGCGATCGCACACGCCCGGGCCAACAGTTGGTCGGGCTCGACGACCTCGTTGACCAGACCCCAGTTCAGCGCGGTGGCCGCGTCGACACGTTCGGCCGTGAAGATCAGCTGCGCAGCGTGTTTGGGCAGCAGCCGGTGGAACGTACTCGGCCCGGCCAGCGCAGGGAAGGTGCCCAGCCCCAGTTCGGGCATCCCGAACTGGGCGGTGCTGGACGCCACTGCCAGCTCGCAGTTGTTGACCAGCGTCAGGCCGCCACCCAGCGCGTAACCGTTGACCGCCGCCACGAACACCGCGGGGTGGCGCAAGATGCGCTCCTGGACTTCGAACCACGAGTCGCTGCCCCAGGCGAACTGCCGCGAGGTGTCCTGTCCGCCGAGGCCGCGACGTTCCGACAGATCGACACCGGCGCAGAACGAGATGTCACCGGCGCCGGTGAGCACGATGGCCGTGCAGTCGCCCGCCGTCTGCTCCAGCGCCTCGATCAGCTGCGCCTGCGCGGCGCCGTTCATGGCGTTGCGCTTGGCCGGCCGGTTCAGGGTGATGACGGCGTAGCCCTCTTTACGGTCCAGCAGCACCAGGGGTTCGTCAGGAGAGGTCATCGGGTAGCACCGTCCACCTCGGCGGGCCGGAACTTGGGCAGTACCAAACCGTTCCACGCCTTGTCGAACACGACCGTCAGCGGCATGTCGCACGTCAACTGTTCCGGGTCGGCGTCGAGCAGCATCGACATCATGAACGGCCCCTCGGCCAGCTGGACGAAGCCGACCAGATAAGGCAGGTCGTCGGCGAAGCCCGCAAAGTACTTCTGGTGCATCCGGATCCACGACCACAACGTGGCCTTGCCGCTGACGTCCACCCAGGCCACCTGTTGCGACAGGCAGTTGGGGCAGCGCCGCGACGGCGGGTACCAGTAGTGGCTGCACACGGTGCACTGCTGAATGCTCAGCCGCCCGTCGGCGGCGGCGTCGAAGAACGGCCGGTTCAGTTCGGTGAGTTCCGGTACCGGCTTCTGGTCTGTACTCATCTTGTTTCCTTCACCGTCTGAAGATATGGCTGGTCACGATCGGTGACACGCAGATGTATTGCGCGATGTCGCAATTGGGCACCTGTGCTTCGCCGGCCTCGCCGCGGAGTTGGCGGACCGCCTCGACGTGCAGTGCCCAGCCCTGCATATAGCTCTCGGCGGTGTGCCCGCCGCTGGTGTTGACCGGCAGTTGGCCGTCGATCTCGATGCGACCGTCCTTGACGAACTCCCACGCCTCGCCCTCCTTGCAATAGCCGAAACCTTCCAGCGAGAACAGGATCGTCGGGGTGAAGTTGTCGTAGATCTGCACGCAGTCCACATCCGCAGGCGTGACGCCGGCGTCGGCGAAGACGCGGTCGGCGACGTCGTTGGCGGCGCGCCCGAAGAAGTCAGTGCTGGTGTAGAAGTTGGTCAAATCACCGGCCGCCGCGGTGGACGACACATAGACCGGGGGTTTGGCCAGATCCTTGGCGCGCTCCGCAGAGGTCACGATGAACGCGACGCCACCATCGTTGATCAGGCAGTAGTCGAACAGCCGCAACGGTTCGGCGATGAACCGCGAGGACATGTACTGCTCGTAGGTGATCGGCTTGCGCATCACGGCATTCGGATTGAGCGCACCGTTGCGCCGGTTGTTGATCGCCACCGGCGCCAGCGCGTCATCGGGTGCGTTGTACAGGTGCCGGTAGCGCTGGTACATCATCGACACGTAGGCGCCGGGCGACGTCATACCCTGCATCGAATCGTAGATCGCGGTGTTGTTGTCACCACGCAGGTCACCGGTGCCACCACCGTAGCGGGCACCGGCCGAGCGGCCGTTGTTGCCGTACACGCAGGCCACCACATCGGCCTGGCCGGTCACGATGGCCATCACGGCGGTCTGCAGGGCGACACCGGACATGCGACCCGTGCCCTCGTAGGTGTTGACCAACCTGGGATGGCGGATACCTAGCACGTCGGCCAACCGGGCATAGGACGGAATGCGAGCGCTCACCAGTCCGTCGATATCGGATTTCTTCAGCCCACTGTCGGCCAGCGCGGCCTCGAACGCCTCGGCGGCCAGGTCGTACGCCGTGGTCTCCGGGTCGAGTTCGCGGTACCGCGGGCCGAATTCGGTGGTGCCCACCCCCACGATCGCCGTCTTGTCGCGGATCGTCACCATGCTGTCTTGGCCTCCTCGGTCAATTGGTCTCGGAATTCGGGTGCCGCGAGCGATATCAGTGCCTCGCGGCGGGCACCCAGCGGCAGCCCGCGGAGATCGACCGCGCCGTGCTCGGTGACGACGACGTCGACCAGGGTGGCCGGGATGGTCACCACAC
>CAMFLL010000177.1 GCA_945957405.1 uncultured Mycolicibacterium sp.
GATTCGCCTTAGTCTCGTGGGCTCGGAGATGTGTATAAGAGACAGAGATCAAGGCGCGCTTCGACGAACAGGCCAACATCAAGTGGGCCCGCGAACTGGAAAAGGCGGGGGTGCATGTGGTCTACGGCCTGATCGGCTTGAAGACGCACTGCAAGACGTGCCTGGTGGTCCGGCGCGAAGGTTCGACGATCCGGCGGTACTGCCATATCGGCACCGGCAACTACAATCCGAAAACCGCCCGCCTGTATGAAGATGTCGGCCTGCTGACCGCCGCGCCGGATATCGGCGCCGACCTGACCGACCTCTTCAATTCCCTGGCCGGCTATTCACGCAAGGTCAGCTACCGCAATCTCCTGGTCGCTCCGCACGGTGTCCGCAAGGGCATCATCGAACGCATCGAACGTGAGGTGGCCGCGGCCCGCGACGGCGCGGAGGGGCGAATCAGGGTGAAGGCCAACGCCCTGGTCGACGAGCAGGTTATCGATGCCCTGTACCGCGCATCCCAGGCCGGCGTGCGGGTGGAGGTCGTTGTCCGCGGTATCTGCGCACTGAAGCCCGGCGCCGAGGGCTTCTCCGAGAACATCGTGGTGCGCTCGATCCTGGGCCGTTTCCTCGAACATTCGCGCGTTATTCATTTCAACGCCATCAATGAATTCTGGATCGGCAGCGCCGACATGATGCATCGTAATCTCGACCGACGGGTCGAGGTCATGGCGCAAGTCAAAGATCCGCGGCTGACCGCACAACTCGATGACGTTTTCGAATCAGCCATGGATCCTGCGACCCGATGCTGGGAATTGGGGCCGGACGGCAATTGGACCGCGTTACCCCACGAGGGCGAAACGGTGCGCGATCACCAGGTGTCGATGATGAAGAAACACAGCTCTCCCTGACCACTGCCCGATGACCACCTCGACCCAGTCAGAATTTCAGCCCGAATTGACCTGCAGGAGTTGAGGTGCCGAAAAGTTCCTCGGATCGCCGTGCGCAGCCCATTCTGGCGGCAGGCGCGGTGCTCTGGCGGCCGGGGCCACAAGGCCCCGCGCAACCCGAGATCGCGGTGATCCACCGGCCGCGCTACGACGACTGGTCGCTGCCCAAGGGCAAGATCGACCCAGGTGAGACCGAACCTGTCACCGCGGTGCGGGAGATCCACGAAGAGACCGGCTTTCATGCGGTGCTCGGCCGTCGGTTGCTCGCGGTCAAGTATGAGGTCGAGCAGGGCGACAAGCGGGTCCTCTATTGGGCAGCCAAGGCCACCGGCGGCGAGTTCGCGCCCAATCGCGAAGTCGACGAGCTGCTGTGGCTGCCGGTGGACAAAGCCATGGCGAAGGTGGGCTACCCGTTCGACCGCAAAGTACTCCGCCGCTTCACCAAGAAACCGGCCGACACCCGCACCGTGCTGATCGTCCGGCACGCCACGGCAGGACGGCGCAGCCGGTACAAAGGTGATGACCGCAAGCGCCCCTTGGACAAGCACGGTCGCGCACAGGCCGAATCGCTTGTCGGATTGTTGACCGCGTTCGGTGCCACCGATCTGCACGCGGCCGACCGGGTGCGCTGCGAGCAGACGCTGTCACCGCTGGCCGACGAGCTCGGTGTCACGATCCGCAGCGAGCCGGAGCTGTCCGAAGAGGCCTACGCCGACAACCGCAAACGGGCGCGCGCCCGGGTGCTGGAGATCGCGGCCAAATCCGGGACGCGCGTGATCTGCACGCAGGGCAAGGTGATTCCGGACCTGATCGAATGGTGGTGCGACAACGACGGCGTGAAACCCGACAAGTCACGCAACCGCAAGGGCGGCACGTGGGTGCTGTCGCTGAACGGTGACACGCTGGTCGCCGCCGACCACATCGGCAGCCCACTGACCGTCCGTAAATAGGCCGGCACACGCGAATACGCCGCGGGAACCGAGGTTCCCGCGGCGTATTCGTCTGAAACTACTTGCGGCCTGCGGCCTTCTTGGCCGGAGCCTTCTTGGCCGGAGCCTTGGTCGCGGCCTTCTTGGCGGGCGCGGCCTTCTTGGCAGCCGGAGCCTTCTTGGCCGGTGCGGCCTTGGTGGCAGCCTTCTTGGCCGGTGCAGCCTTGGTGGCAGCAGCCTTCTTCGCCGGTGCAGCCTTGGTGGCAGCAGCCTTCTTCGCCGGCGCGGCCTTCTTGGCAGCCGGAGCCTTCTTGGCGGGCGCGGCCTTGGTGGCAGCCTTCTTGGCCGGTGCAGCCTTGGTGGCAGCAGCCTTCTTCGCCGGTGCAGCCTTGGTGGCAGCCTTCTTGGCCACGACCTTGCGGGCGACGGCCTTCCTCACCGCGGCCTTCTTGGCCGGCCCGGCAACCACACCGCGTTTGACGGCGGGGCCGTCGGACGGGAGCTTTTGTGCGCCAGACACAACCGCTTTGAACTGCGCGCCGGGACGGAATGCGGGCACAGAGGTGGGCTTCACTTTGACGGTCTCGCCGGTGCGCGGATTACGCGCCACGCGGGCGGCGCGCTTGCGCTGCTCGAAAACACCAAAGCCGGTGATGGTGACGCTGTCGCCCTTGTGCACCGCACGGACAATCGTGTCGACGACATGCTCGACGGCAGCCGTGGCTTGCCGACGATCCGAGCCCAATTTCTCCGTTAGTACGTCGATGAGCTCTGCTTTGTTCATTCAAAACCTCCGAAGCCAGTGGTCCACTTTGAACCGACTAGAGGACACGGTAAACCCTGTCAACCCTGATTTCCAAGAGCCACGCGCAATTTCAACCATTGCTTATGGACTTTTTCGCAATCCGGTTGGGGCGCATAGGCCGTGGCAGACCGGATTGGTGAGGGGCGGTGAAGTTAGTTGAACAGCCCTGAATTCAACTCTTCGGCGCCGTTCAAGGGGCCGGCAGAGTGCGCGGTTTCCACTCCGGCCGAGTTGCTTCGAATGCCTCGATGGATTCGAGTTTCCGCAGCGTAAGGCCTATATCGTCGAGCCCTTCGGTCAATCTCCACGCCGTATAGTCGTCAATGTTGAACGGCACCACTGCCGTTCCGGCGGTGATATTTCGATCTTGAAGATTGACAGTGATTTCCAGCCCGGGGCTCTGCTCGATGAGCTTCCACAGCAGTTCCACATCATCTTGGGCCACCACAGCGGCCAGCAGCCCCGCCTTCCCGGCGTTGCCGCGGAAGATATCGGCGAAGCGCGATGAGATGACCACCCTGAAGCCGTAGTCCATGAGCGCCCACACGGCATGCTCCCGGGACGAGCCGGTGCCGAAATCGGGGCCGGCCACCAGCACCGAACCACGGTCGAATGGACTGAGATTGAGAATGAAGCTGGGGTCATTACGCCAAGCTGCGAACAAACCGTCCTCGAAACCCGTTCGGGTTACGCGCTTCAAGTAGACCGCCGGAATGATCTGATCGGTGTCGACATTGGACCGCCGGAGCGGCACTCCGATACCGGTATGGGCGTGAAAGGCTTCCATCACTTCGCTCCTCTAATTGGTCAGATCGGCTGGGGACGACAGGGTGCCGCGCACCGCCGTGGCGGCGGCGACCACCGGTGACACCAGATGGGTGCGCCCGCCTTTGCCTTGCCGCCCCTCGAAATTGCGGTTCGACGTCGAGGCGCATCGCTCGCCGGGCGCCAGCTGGTCGGGGTTCATCCCCAGGCACATCGAGCATCCCGCCTGGCGCCAGTCGGCGCCTGCGGCGGTGAAGATCTCGCCCAAGCCTTCGGATTCGGCCTGGGCACGCACCTGCATCGAGCCGGGCACCACGAGCATCCGGACGCCGTCGGCCACCTTGCGACCCCGTAACACCTCGGCGACGGCCCGCAGATCCTCGATCCGGCCGTTGGTGCACGAACCCACGAAGACCGCGTCCACGGCGATATCACGCATCGCCATGCCCGGCCGGAGATCCATGTAACTCAATGCCTTCTCGGCGGTCTGACGCTCGTCGTCGCCGGACATCAGCTCGGGATCGGGCACGGTCGCCGACAACGGCACGCCCTGTCCGGGGTTGGTGCCCCACGTCACAAACGGGCTCAGCGTCGCGGCGTCGATGTAGACCTCGGTGTCGAATTCGGCGCCCTCGTCGGTACGTAAGCGGTCCCAGGCGGCGACGGCGTGATCCCAGTCGGCACCCTTGGGAGCGTGCGGACGGCCACGCAGATACTCATAGGTGGTCTCGTCCGGAGCCACCATCCCCGCGCGCGCACCGGCTTCGATACTCATATTGCAGATCGTCATCCGGCCCTCCATCGACAGCGATTCGATGGCACTGCCGCGGTATTCGATGACATGTCCCTGCCCACCGCCGGTGCCGATCTTGGCGATCACGGCGAGGATGACGTCTTTGGCGGTGACACCCGGCGGCAGCACGCCGTCGACATTGACCGCCATGGTCTTGAAGGGTCGCAGCGGCAGCGTCTGGGTGGCCATCACGTGTTCGACCTCGGATGTGCCGATCCCCATGGCGATTGAGCCGAATGCGCCGTGGGTCGAGGTGTGGCTGTCGCCACACACCACGGTCATACCGGGTTGGGTCAGGCCGAGTTGCGGGCCGATGATGTGCACGATGCCCTGCGCGGCATCTCCCATCGGGTGCAGCCGGATGCCGAATTCTTCACAGTTGCGCCGCAGTGTTTCCACCTGAGTACGCGACACCGGGTCCGCGATGGGCTTGTCGATGTCGACGGTGGGCACATTGTGATCCTCCGTGGCGATCGTCAGATCGGGGCGGCGCACAGGGCGACCCGCCAACCGCAGGCCGTCGAAGGCCTGCGGGCTGGTGACCTCGTGGACCAGATGCAGGTCGATGTAGATGAGGTCGGGCTCGCCCGGCTCGCTGGCGACCAGGTGATCGGACCACACCTTTTCGGCCATCGTGCGCGGCGTGCCGTCACTGTGCGTATTGGACTGATTGACCATCACGATTCCCACTTCCCCCGCAGCTGCTCGCTGGGCTGGCAATCTCAGCATGCGGGACGTTAGTATCTCTCTGTGAGACAGGATAGCGGTATCGGCGTTCTCGACAAAGCGGTCGGCGTACTGCACGCCATCTCGGGTTCGCCGTGCGGCCTTGCCGAATTGTGTGACCGCACGGGCCTGCCCAGGGCGACGGCCCACCGGCTCGCCGCGGGACTCGAGGTGCACCGACTGCTGGCGCGCGACGGCGAAGGGCGTTGGTGCCTCGGACCTGCGCTGTCCGAACTGGCCGCCCATGTCAACGACCCGCTGATCGCCGCGGGCGCCGCGGTGCTACCCCGGCTGCGCGAGATCACCGGCGAGAGCGTGCAGCTGTATCGCCGCGAAGGCACTGCACGCATCTGCGTCGCGGCGCTGGAACCGACTGCCGGCCTGCGCGATACGGTGCCCGTCGGCGCCCACATGCCGATGACGGCGGGATCGGGCGCCAAAGTACTGCTCGCCTATTCCGACGCCGCCACCCAGCAGGCCGTGCTGCCCACGGCTCTGTTCACCGACCGCACCCTGGCCGAGGTCCGCAAACGCGGCTGGGCCCAGAGCGCCGCCGAACGCGAACCCGGTGTGGCCAGTGTGTCGGCTCCGGTACGCGATTCCAAAGGCACGGTCATCGCCGCGATCTCGGTGTCGGGTCCCATCGACCGGATGGGCCGCAGACCGGGCGAACGATGGGCGACAGACTTACTGGCCGCCGCCGATGCGCTCACCCGCCGGCTCTGATCGAGCGCGCCCAGTACACGAGCGCCCCCAGCGCGAGCACGGCCACGCCGGACACCACCGACTCGATGGGCAGCGCGCCGGCCAGCACCACGCAGCCGAGCATGCCGATGACCGGTAGCGCGCGTGACCGCATACCGGAGCCGAGAGTGAACGCCGACGCGTTGGCGACGGCGTAGTACACCAACACCGCGAACGAGGAAAACCCGATGGCGGACCGGACATCCGCGGTCGCCGCGAGCACGGCGACGACCACACCGATGGCGACCTCGGCGCGGTGCGGCACCTTGAACCGCGGGTGCACGGCAGCCAGGACCCGCGGCAGGTGGCCGTCGCGCGCCATCGCCAACGTCGTCCGTGAGACGCCGAGTAGCAGCGCCAGCAGGGATCCCGTCGCCGCGACAACCGCACCGGCACCGACCACGGGAACGAGCCAGGGCACGCCCGCGGCGGCGACCGCATCCATCAACGGGGCCACCGAGTCGCGCAGTCGCCCTGCCCCCAGGACCGCCAGGACTGCAACGGCGACAGCCGAATAGAGGACCAGTGCGATGCCCAGTGCGACGAGGATCGCTCGCGGGATCACCCGGGTCGGATCACTCACCTCCTCCCCCAGTGTCGCGATGCGGGCGTAACCGGCGAAGGCGAAGAACAACAGTCCCGCCGCTTCGAGCACGCCGCCGGCGGGAACACTGCCGACCGAAAGTCGTTCGGTCACCGCGGCACCGGAAGCCAATGCCGCCACCACCACCGCGACGAGTACGGCCACCACCAGGCCGACGATCACCCGGGTCAGCCAGGCGGACTTCTCCACGCCCGTGCAATTGACGGCCGTGACCCCGGCCACCGCCACGACGGCGACGAGATGGGCGTGGGCGGGCCAGGCGTAGAACCCGACCGTCAATGCCATTGCCGCACAGGAGGCGGTCTTGCCGACCACGAAGCCCCACCCGGCGAGATAACCCCAGAAGTCGCCGAGCCGGCGCCTGCCGTAGACGTAGGTGCCACCAGATGTGGGATACAGCACCGCCAGCCGCGCCGAGGATCGCGCGTTGCAGTAGGCCACCACGGCGGCCAGCAGTAGACCGATCAGCAGTGCCGATCCTGCCGCCCGCGCCGCAGGCGCCAGTGCCGCGAAGACACCCGCGCCGAGCATCGCACCGAGTCCGACCATCACCGCGTCGCGGGCACCGAGGCTCCGCCGCAAGTCATCTGGTGAGGCCGCCGCCGTCATCGCCGATGAGGTTACTCACCCACGGCCGGACCGTTCCCGGTGGCCTGACACACTGGCCCGATGGGAAGCAACCAGCGCTCACAGATCGTGATGTCCGATGACGAGATAACCGATTTCGTCACCAGGAGCCGCACCGGCACCCTGGCGACCATCGGGTCCGACGGGCAGCCGCACCTGGTCGCCATGTGGTACGGCATCCTCGACGGCGAGATCTGGCTGGAGACCAAGGCTAAATCGCAGAAGGCCGTCAACCTCGTCAGGGATCCCCGCTACACGTTCATGATCGAGGACGGCGACACCTACGACACCTTGCGCGGCGTGTCCTTCGAGGGCACTGTCGAGATCGTCGACGACCCCGACACCATCTTCCGTGTCGGCGTCAGCGTGTGGGAGCGCTACACGGGCCCGTACACCGACGAGATGAAACCCGCGGTCGACATGATGATGAAAAAGCGGGTCGGTGTGCGATTGATCACAGCACGGCGCCGGTCGTGGGATCACCGCAAGCTGGGGATGCCCCCGATGCCGCTGTCGGGATCCACGGCCCCGCAGGAGTGACAGCCCGGGCTGCCCCGAGAAACGACGTGACCCGAGAAACGACGCAACCCCCACGGCATGCCGTGAGGGTTGTTTCGGTTGGTACCCCCGATGGGATTCGAACCCACGCTACCGCCGTGAGAGGGCGGCGTCCTAGGCCGCTAGACGACGGGGGCTAGAACTTCCGGAGGGTCAGCATAGCTCAGCCGAACACCGTGACCTAATCCGTCGACATCAGTTGACGGAGCTCCGGAAACCGCTGGGGTACCAGGACTCGAACCTAGAATGGCTGAACCAGAATCAGCTGTGTTGCCAATTACACCATACCCCATTGGCGACCTGTCATGGCTGGTCAGAGCCGTTTTCCGCGCTGTTCACGCCGATCTGGGAACTCCGGGCCAGCCTTGAGGGCCGACGAGCAGACTACCAAAGATTTTGGGTGCCTCTTACACGGCGCTGCGCGGCGCCCGCCGCAGCCGCTCGAGGCTGCGGTCACGCCCGAGCAACTCCAGCGACTCGAACAGCGGCGGACTGACCGAGGAACCCGTCACGGCCACCCGGACCGGACCGAACGCCTTGCGGGGTTTGATCTCGAGCCCGTCGATCAGGCTGGCCTTCAGGGCCGCCTCGATGGCGTCCGTCGTCCAGTCCGGCACCGACTCCAGGGCCGTCACCGCAGCATCCAGCACCGGCGCCGCATCGGGCCCCAGTTCCTTGGCCGCGGCCTTGGGGTCCAGTGCGTAATCGGCGTCGTTGAGGAACTTCAGCAGGTTCCACGCATCGCTGAGCACGACGATGCGCGTCTGCACCAGGCGAGCGGCCTCGGCGAACCCGGTGTCGTCGAGGCCGGTGTCGTGGCCGTGGGCGATGAAGAAGTCCCGCAGCCGGCCGATGAATTCGGTCTCGTCGAGCATCCGGATGTGTTCTGCGTTCAGCGCATCGGCCTTCTTCTGATCGAAACGCGCCGGATTCGAGTTGACGTCGGTGACGTCGAACGCGGCCACCATCTCGTCGAGGCTGAAGATGTCGTGGTCGTCGGCGATCGACCAGCCCAGTAGGGCAAGGTAGTTCAGCAGGCCTTCGGGGATGAATCCGCGGTCGCGGTGGAGGAAGAGATTCGACTGCGGGTCGCGCTTGGACAGCTTCTTGTTGCCGTCGCCGAGAACCGGTGGCAGATGACCGAACTGCGGCACCGCGTCGGCGACACCGATCCGAATGAGCGCCTGGTAGAGCGCGATCTGGCGTGGTGTGGACGGCATGATGTCCTCGCCGCGCAGCACATGGGTGATCTTCATCAGCGCGTCGTCGACGGGATTCACCAACGTGTAGAGGGGATCTCCACTGGCGCGGGTGATCGCGAAGTCCGGCACCGAGCCCGCAGGAAAGGTGACCGGACCCCGCACCAGGTCGGTCCACGTGATGTCCTCGTCGGGCATGCGCAGTCGCAACACCGGATCGCGGCCCTGCGCCCGGAACTCGGCCCGCTGCTCGTCGGTGAGCGTGCGGTCGTGGTTGTCATAGCCGAGTTTCGGATTGCGGCCGGCCGCCACATGGCGCGCCTCGACCTCGTCCGGTGTCGAGTACGCCTCGTAGACCTCACCGGCTGCCAGCAGGCGGGACACCACATCGCGGTAGATCTCACTGCGTTCGGATTGCCGGTAAGGCGCGTAGGGGCCGCCGATTTCGGGCCCCTCGTCCCAGTTCAGCCCGAGCCAGCGCAACGCGTCCAGCAGGGCCGCATAACTCTCGGCGCTGTCGCGGGCCGCGTCGGTGTCCTCGATCCTGAACACGAAGGTGCCGCCGGTGTGCCGGGCGTGCGCCCAGTTGAACAGCGCGGTCCGGATCAGGCCGACATGCGGTTGTGGCGTCCCGGTGGGCGATGGACAGAACCGGACGCGCACGGGTGTGGCCATCATCGGGCCTTCCGCATCACGGGGTTCGACAGCGTGCCGATGCCCTCGACACTGACGCTGACGATGTCGCCGTCCTCGATGGGCCCGACACCCTCGGGTGTGCCGGTGAGGATGAGATCACCGGGCAGCAGCGTCATCACGGCCGACACCCATTCGACGATGGCGCCGACGTCGTGGACCATCAGGGAGGTGTTGGAGTGTTGCCGGAGTTGGCCGTTGACCTCGGTCCGCAGGTCGAGGGCACTGGGATCGAGGTCGGTGACGATCCAAGGCCCGACCGGGCAGAAGGTGTCATGTCCCTTGGCGCGCATCCATTGGCCGTCCTTGGCCTGCTGGTCGCGCGCCGAGACGTCGTTGGCGATGGTGTAACCGAGGATGTTCTCGGCGGCGCGCGCGGCGGGCACGTCCTTGCACGGGCGCCCGATCACGATGGCCAGTTCACCTTCGTGATGAACGGGGTGGGCATCGGCGGGCAGCTGGATCGGCACGTTCGGGCCGATGATCGCGGTGTTGGGCTTGAGGAAGATCACCGGCTGGTCGGGCGCGACGCTGCCGGTCTCGGCGGCGTGCGCCTCGTAGTTCTTGCCCATGCAGACGACCTTGCTGGCCAGGATGGGCGCGAGCAGTCGGACATCGGGTAGTGGCCACGAGCGGCCGGTGAACGTCGGCGTGCCGAACGGATGCTCGGCGATCTCTTTACATACGGCCTCGCTCGGATCACCTTCGATGCTGACGAAGGCGACACCGTCGGGGCTGGCGATTCGACCCAGGCGCATCGCCTCAGCCTAGTAAGCCGCTCAGGCCCGCCGTCGGGCGGTGACCATCGCGACCAGGAAATCCTCCAGATGCGCACGGGTGACGTCCAATTCTCCGCGCAACCACCCGGTGACCAGGTCGAACCCGCCGCCGACGAGCACCAGGGCGGCCAGGTCCAGATCGGGGTCCAGCGCCTCCTGCCCGGCCAGCAGGGCCCGGCCCTGATCGGCCATGACCTGCGCCAGGGCCTTGACCAGCTCGCGGCGCCGCGCGCGCAGCCCGTCGGTGGCCTGCGACTCGATCAGCAGCCGCCCGCGGCGCGCATCCTCTGCGAGAAAGGCCAGCCCGCTGCCGATGGCCGCGCGGGCCCGCACCACGGGATCAGGCGCGCTCTCGGTGATCGCAACCAGCATGGCCGCCGACGCCCTGGTCACCTGATCGTCGAACATCGCCAGCAGTAATTCGTCTGTACTGCTGAAGTTTTCGTAGAAGTACCGATCGTTGAGGCGGGCCGAGGCACACACCCCGCGCACCGTGAGACCACCCACACCGGTGTCGGCGACGATGTCGAGTGCGGCCTCGAGCAGGGCGGCGTGCCGCTTGGACCGCCGTTCACCCGAGGTGGCACCACCGTAGGTGCGGGCCCGTGCCGACATGCCGTCGATTGTCGCACCGCTCCCCTTGACCGCACGTGGTATCTGGTGAACACTGTCACCAGATACCACGTGCGGTGACGGAAAGGTCGACGCGATGGGGTCCAAGCACGACAGGCTGCCCAATCCGGATTCGTTGAACGCATTCCCGTTCAACCTGTTCATGCGCTTTCTGGCCAGCGGCGACGTTCGGGCCACCGCCGCCCAGCGCGAGACATTCCGACGCTTCGCGCAACTGGGCGATCCGCTGGCCGATGCCGTGGTGGCGATGATGCAGCGCCTGCCGGCCGGTGCGGGCCGGGCGATGTTCGAACTCGCCGCCGAACAGGGCATCGACGCCGTCCCCGATCCGCCCGAGGAATTGCGGGCGTTCTTCGCCGCCGTGGACCAGCAGCCGTACTGGCTCGACCACGACAAGCTTGCGCTGGCCGCGCGCGTGAGCATGCGCACCGGTGTGGTGGGCATCGGCCTGGCGCTGCCCGGGCTCGCGCTGACCGGTGGGTACCTCGCCTCCAAGGCCGACAAGCCACTGGTCGGCACCGGTGATTTGCGTCGCATGGCGCCGCGCCGACTCAACGAGACCGCGACCTGGTACATCGACGTCACATCCCCCGGCGGTATCGAGCGATTCGCCCCGGGTTTCGTGGGCACGCTGCGGGTGCGACTGATGCACGCCGTCGTGCGCGCGGCGATGAACCGCCGCGACGACTGGGACTACCCGGGCTGGGACACCCCGCTCAACCAGGTGCAACTGGCGGGGACGCTGATGCTGTTCTCGCTGGCCAACATGGCCGGCTGCCAGGCGATGGGCCTGCGCTTCAGCGACCGCGAGCGCGACGCGGTGTTCCACTTCTGGCGCTATGTCGGACTTCTGATGGGTGTGCACCCCGAACTGGTGCCCGCCTCCGAGGCCGACACCTGGCGGCTGTTCTGGCTCGAGGCAGATACCGAATTCGAACCCGACGAGGATTCGTTCCGACTGGCGCAGGCGCTGCACGGCGGCCGCGGCGAGGGCTGGGCGGTCGAACTGGCGCGCGGCTATTTGTCGTCCTACAGCCGGCTGATTCTCGGCAAGGAAAACGCCGACCGCCTCGGACTGCTCGACAGCAAGCCCCTGCAGGCCGCGGTGCTGGCCACCTCCGCGGCCAACCGGGTCTTCGAATATCGGCGCATCATCCCCGGAATGAACTGGCTCAGTGAGGAATTGGGGCAGCGAGCGCGCCTAGGCCTGGTTTCACGCGGGCTCACCGGTTCCGGTGGGGATCGGACCTATCGCCGTCATGACCCGCTCGCGGCAGTGGGCTGACCCTCGAAGCGCTTCCCAAATAGTAGGATAAATTTTCAACAATGTGGGATGCGGGTGTAGACATGGGCTATGCCCTCGACCGACGTCAGCACCGCGCGCCGCTGGTCGATGTTGATCGTCGCGCTCACCGCCACCTTGTTCGCCAACGTGTTCATCAACGGAGTGGCGTTCCTGATCCCCACCCTGCACGCCGAGCGCGGCCTGGATCTGGCCCGCGCCGGGTTGGTCTCGGCCATGCCGAGTTTCGGCATGGTGGTGACCCTGATCGCCTGGGGTTACATCGTCGACCGGATCGGTGAACGGTTCGTCCTGACCTGCGGATCGGCGCTGACGGCCGCCGCAGCGTTCGCCGCGGCCGCCGCCGATTCGCTGACCGTCATGTGCATCTTCCTGTTCCTCGGCGGAATGGCGGCCGCCAGCAGCAACACCGCGAGCGCACGGGTGGTGGTCGGGTGGTTCCCGCCCGAGAAGCGTGGCCTGGCAATGGGTATCCGCCAGACCGCCCAGCCGCTGGGGGTGGGCCTGGGCGCCCTGGTGATACCGCAACTGGCGCAGTCCCACGGGGTCGCGGTGGCGTTGCTGTTCCCGGCGATCGTCTGTGCCGTCGCCGCGGTGGCCACCGGTGTCGGGGTGCTTGACCCGCCTCGGCCCGCCCGCACCGATGCCCATGTGGACGACCTGGCCAACCCGTACCGGAAGTCGTCGACGTTGTTCCGTATCCACGCGGTGTCCGTCCTGCTGGTCGTGCCGCAGGCCCTGGTCTGGACGTTCACCCTGGTCTGGTTGATGACCGACCGCGGCTGGTCGGCCGCCGCCGCCGGCGCGATGGTGACCGCGGCCCAATTGCTGGGCGCCGCAGGACGAATAGCGGCAGGCCGGTGGTCCGATGTCGCCGGCTCCCGGTTGCGGCCCATCCGGACCATCGCGGCGGCCGCCGCGGCCGCCATGCTCCTGCTCGGGATCACCGACGCCCTGCACTCGCCCGTGAGTATCGCGATGATGCTGGCCGCCTCGGCGATCACGGTGTCCGACAACGGCTTGGCGTTCACGGCCATCGCAGAACTCGCCGGCCCGTTCTGGAGCGGGCGTGCACTCGGCATGCAGAACACGAGTCAGCTCTTCACCGTCGGACTGGTACCGCCTGCCTTCGGCGCACTCATCTCGGCGGTCGGATTCCCGATCACGTTCGCCGTGTGCGCGGTGTTCCCGCTGATCGCGATGCCTCTGGTGCCGGTTCATGCCGATCCGATGCGACAGACACCGGCCACGCCATAACGGCGATGACGGGATCTCGGGGACGATACGCTGCGCTGGTGAGCACGTTCCATGTCGGAGCGGCGGTCCTGGCCGTCGGCGCACTAGTGGCCGGTGCCGTACCAGCGGCCGCCGAACCCGGGGCCTACGGCAGCAACGGCGTCTTCGGGGTCGAGGGAAATTCGCCGTCCGGATGGGCCACGGCCACCATCCCGCCCGGCCGGTACAAGGTCGACCAGTCGCCGAGCATGTACCCGTACCAGAGTGCGCCCGGATTCTGGTTACGCTGCAACGCCTTCCCCTGCACGCCCACCTACCCGGGCAACATCATCGCCACCGGACCCGCGCTACGGGACGAGAGCCTGCTGATGGAGATTGCGCCCACCGACGTCGCGGTGTCGCTGCACAACGTCACGTTGAGCGCGGTCACCTGACGGTCTAGAGCAGACCCAAGATCCGCTCGGCGGCTTCGGTGGTGGACAGTTTCGCGTCACCACGGGTGGCCAGATGCTCCTCGACGGCCTTGTCCACCCGTGCCGCGGCGGCGTTCTCACCGAGATGCGACAACAACAGCGCCACCGACATGATCGCGGCAGTCGGATCGGCGATGCCCTGGCCCGCGATATCGGGCGCACTGCCGTGCACGGGCTCGAACATCGACGGGTTGGTCTTCGTCGCGTCGATGTTGCCGCTGGCCGCCAGGCCGATACCGCCGCAGACGGCACCCGCGAGGTCGGTGATGATGTCGCCGAACAGGTTGTCGGTGACGATCACGTCGAACCGACCCGGATCGGTGACCATGTGGATGGTCGCCGCGTCGATGTGCTGATAGGCCACCTCGACGTCCGGGTACTCGGCACCGACCTCGGCGACGGTCCGCGACCACAGGCTGCCCGCGAAGGCCAGCACATTGGTCTTGTGCACCAGGGTCAGGTGTTTACGCCGGCCCGCGGCACGTGTGAAGGCGTCACGCACTACGCGCTGCACCCCGTACGCGGTGTTCACGCTGACCTCGGTGGCCACCTCGTGCGGTGTGCCGACCCGCAGCGCCCCGCCGTTCCCGGTGTAGGGGCCCTCGGTGCCCTCGCGCACCACGACGAAGTCGATGTCCTGCACGCCGGCGAGCGGGCTGCTGACGCCGGGGTACAGCCGCGACGGCCGCAGGTTGATGTGATGGTCGAGCGCGAACCGCAGAGTCAGCAGCAGGCCACGCTCGAGCAGCCCCGGCGGCACCGACGGATCACCGATGGCGCCCAACAGAATGGCGTCGTGCCCGCGCAGTTCGTCGATCACGCCGTCGGGCAGCACATCGCCCGTCGCGTGGTAACGCCGCGCGCCCAGGTCGTATTCGGTCTTCTCGACTCCTGGCAGCACGGTGTCGAGCACCCTGACGGCCTGCTCGGTGAC
>CAMFLL010000178.1 GCA_945957405.1 uncultured Mycolicibacterium sp.
CGACGTCCTCTCCAATCCCAATCGACACCAGGCGCTCGATGGTTCCGGCTTCATCCGCAGTGTCGACCACGCCGATCGGATACAAAAGGTCGGCGAGGTGTTCACGATGAACATGCAGGGTGACCACATGGGCGGTGAATACAAGACCGACAACCACGTGTCCGGATATGTGAAGGACAAGCTGCTGGCCTGGAAGACGGCACCGGCGGGCATTGAGCCGCCCGGGTGGGAATGGCTGTGGGAGTTGGAGCCCGAGGGCCCTGATGAGACGTTGGTCCGCCACACCTACGACTGGTCGAAGGTCACCGACAAGAAACTGCTCGAACAGGTGAAGTTTCCGCTGGTCACCAAGGATCAGCTGGTCGATACGCTCGCTCGCCTCGCTGCTGAGTCGTCGTCCTGATCAACCTCGGCATGCCGGGTTGATACGCCGCGAGATCGGGTCCGGCGTGCTGCACCGGTTCGGCGCGTACCTGATTCGGCTCAGGTGGCGAACAATCTCGACGTCCGCTCTTCGTGACGCATACCGCTGATCTCCAGAGCGGGTGTCGTGCTGGACAATTCGTGCAACGGGCGTTCGCATGCCTCGTGTGAGAGCTGGACCCCCAGATTCGCGGCGCGGAACTGGATGCGCTGGCTCTGCAGCGGTCCCAGTCGACCCAACCGTACGGCGACGCTCAGCAGTGATGCCATCATCGACTGGATCGAGCCGAGCGCGGCCATCGGCTGGGGGACGCCCAACCGAGACTGGATTACGCCCTCGACCACCGCGGCGTGACCCGGAAAGGTGCCATCGATCACTCCGGCGACATACGGATCGTCGTCCATCATGCCGATATCGCATGCGGTGGCGGCGAGTTGGCGGCCGATCGACGTCGAGGCGGTCCTGGTGTTGCCGAACAGCTTGTAGGAGGCGGTCAGTTCATCGAGTTCGGCCAGCCGGTGCGGGTGCTCTGACATCCGCCACGCGTGAGCGGTCACCGTGGCGTCCAGGGGGGCGTGCCCGTGGACGAGATAGCCGAGCGCGGTGGCCTCCAGCATGTCGGCGTCCGCGCCCGGGTGGCCGGTCAGCCATTCTTCGAATCCGTGACTGTGTACCAGCCGTCCTGCCGGAAAAGCGCTGTCGTGCAATTGCATCCAACGCGCCGCCCCGACCTGGGGATCAGTGGTGATGGCCGGCATGGTCATCCGCCGAGGTTCGCGACCAGCCGGTGCGGGCCATCGCGATGTCACTTATTTCGCCGACGAGGCCCAGGTCGGCGAGCAGGTGCCGCGCAGCGTCGGCGCTGGTGAACAACGGTGCGGTCAGCCCCTCCTCGTCCACGTCGACGGGCGCGTGCTGGTTGCCGAGAAGGTGACCGAGCACCAGCAGGGCGCGACCGGTGTTGTCCGCGAACCGGACCCGGATGGCCGGTTCGGGAGGACGACGCACCACCACCAGGTTGACCCCGTCATCACTGATCACCGCGCCGTCGGCCAGGAAGCTGCCGCGGGGGAGCTGGATCTGCACCTCGGATCCCGCGTCAGTGGTGACCCGTTGGCGGTGTTTACCGGCGTCCCCCCAACCGATGTCAACGTGATGCACGGTGCGTCCGCGGAACCGCGGGTCGGTCGCGGTGCCGAGAATGGTGTCGGCATTCATCATCGTTGCCTCTTTTCAAAGCTGCAGGACCGCATCGCGTGCGGCGGCGTGGATAGTCTGCTGGGCATGCCGTAATGCCGGTGCGCGATCGGTGGTGATGCGGGCCACGGTTCCTGCACAGTTGGGCAGGTCGCCGACACCGCCCAGGACGTCGGTGAGGCCCCGCAGCGCCTCGCGGATGACGCTCGTGACAGTTGGGCGATTCGGGGTGAGCACCATCATGGTCGCGACATAGTCGCCGCCGAGAAACGGGGCAACAGCCGGTGTGAACCGTTGTCGGTCACGTGCTATCACCCGCCCTTCACTGCGTACGGTGACGGCGAAGTCGCTACAGGCGTAGCGGAACCGCTCACCGTGGGCGATGCGGCCGGCGGCCACGGCTTCCCAGCCGATGTACGTCCCAGTCGGGCAAACATCGATGTCGAGCACCTGGTCGAACGTGGAATCCGACTGCGGTATGACCGTTTTGGGCAGGTACTCCAGGATGGCATCGGGGCACACGGTGAACTGGAGCCGATGCCTGGCTCCCGGACCGGCTCCGGCGTAGACCTGGGTGGCGGCCTGCGTGGTGAGCACGAGGTGGGAACCCGACGCGCACACCACGGTGGTGCACAGGTCGTCGTCGGAGAATGTGCCGCCGCTGGGGCTCTGCACACACAGCATCGCAGCGAGCGGAAAGCCGGCATCGGAATGCAGGGCGGTGGTGACCCGCTGGGGGTACCGCTGCCGGAGCTTGCTGATGCGGGAGCGTCCCGTGTTGTCGGTCCCGACGTGCACCGACAGCTCGCCCGGCGCGATCACGGGTGGCTCGGGACCAGCATGGCGCCGCTGAGCAGGACATCGGTCAGTTCCGTCAGTCCCTGGCCGGAACGCAGGTCGGTGAACACCGTCGGCTTGGTCGGCCTGGCGATCCCGCAGTCGCGCCGCATTCCGTCGAGGTCGGATCCCACCAGTTCGGCGAGGTCGATCTTGTTGACCACCAGCAGATCTGCCTGCAGCAGACCGATACCTTTCTTGCGTGGGATATCGTCACCACCCGCGGTGTCGATGACGAATATCCAGTAGTCGACCAGGTCGGAGGTGAAGGTGGCCGCGAGATTGTCCCCACCCGATTCGATCAGGATCAGGTCCAGGTCATCGAACTCCGCGGCCAGTGCCCGCGCGGCGGCCAGATTGGCCGACGGATCTTCCCGGATTGCAGTGTGCGGGCACGCCCCGGTCTCCACGGCCCGCACCCGGCGCGGGTCGATGACACCACTGCGGCGGACGCGTTGCGCATCCTCGTCGGTCACCAGGTCGTTGGTGATCACCGCAACCTGCAGTCCCCTGTGGGTGAGTTCGGGAATCAACGTCTCCACCAGTCGGGTCTTCCCGGATCCGACTGGACCGCCGATACCGATGCGAAGCACCTCAGTCATGTTGTGTTCCTGCCTATTTGAGGGTGTAGCGTCGGCCCAGCGGGACCGTCGACATCGGCGTACTGGTACACAACTCGCCGTCCACGATCACCCGGTAGGTATCGGGCTCGATCGTGATGTCAGGCAGGTAGCTGTTGTGCAGTAGATCGGCTTTCGTGAGGGACCGGGCTCCGCGGCAGGGGACCAGGGGAGTCTGGAGGCCCACCTGTGCGGCCAGTCCGCCGTCGATGGCAGCTTGGGCGACGAAGTTCACCGAGACGTCGGCGGGTGTGCGACCGTAGGCCGCCCACTGCGGCCGGTATTTCAGGGGTTCGCAGGTCATCAGCGAGGCGTTGGATTCACCCATCACCGACCACGCCGGGAATCCACCCTTGAATACCACTTCGGGGCGGATGCCGAAGAATTTCGGCTCCCACAGGACGATGTCGGCGAGCTTGCCCGGTTCCAGTGAGCCGACCTCGTGGTCGATGCCGAAGAGCTTGGCCGGGTTGATGGTCAGCTTGGCGATATAGCGGAGGATCCGGGCGTTGTCGGCGGGCGGTCCGCTGGTCACGTCCTCGGGCAGTGGCCCACGGGTGGCGCGCATGTGCGATGCCAGTTGCCAAGTGCGCGCGACGCTTTCACCGATACGACCCATTCCTTGGGAGTCCGAACCCATCGCCGAGATCGCACCAAGGTCGTGCAGTACGTCCTCAGCCGCGATCGTCTCGCGGCGGATCCGGGACTCCGCGAACGCGACATCTTCGCGGATCCGCGGGTTGAGATGGTGGCACACCATCACCATGTCCAGATGCTCATCGAACGTGTTGAGTGTGTAGGGATTCGTCGGATTCGTCGACGACGGCAGGCAGTACGGTTCGCCGACCACGCGCATGATGTCGGGGGCGTGACCCCCGCCGGCGCCCTCGGCGTGGTAGGTGTGGATCGGTCGGCCGCCGATGGCCGCCATGGTGTCCTCGAAGAACCCCGCTTCGTTGAGGGTGTCGGTGTGGATCTGCACCTGCAGGTCCAATTCGTCGCCGGCATCCAGAGACGCCCGGATGGCGGCAGGCGTCGCGCCCCAATCCTCGTGGATCTTGTAACCGATGGCACCGGCGAGCCCCTGCTCGATCAGCGGCGCGGTACTCGACGCGCTGCCGTTCCCGATGAAGCCGAAGTTCATCGGAAAAGCCTCGGCTGCCCGTAGCATCCGAGCGAGGTTGGTCGGTCCCGACGAGGTGATGCCCACGGTCACCGGACCCAGGCCGCCGCCGATCATTGTCGTGATGCCGCTGGAGATGGCTTCCTCGACCAGACCGGCGCTGTCGAAATGCACGTGAACGTCGATTGCACCGGCCGTGGCGATCATGCCCTCGCCGGAACGAATGTCGGTGCCGGCCCCGATGACGAGTTCGGGATCGACCCCGGCCATTGTGCGTGGGTTGCCGGCCTTACCGATCCCGGCGATGCGACCGTTGCGAATCCCGATGTCGGCCTTTCGGATACCCAGGACCGCATCGATGATCAATGCGTTGGTGATGACGAAATCCAAAGCGCCTTCGGCGTTGGTGACGTCACCCTGTACGGCCATCCCCTCGCGCATGGTCTTGCCGCCACCGAAGACGGCCTCGTCGCCGTAGACCGTTGCGTCGGCCTCGACTCTGGCCAGCAGCTCGGTGTCGGCCAGTCGGACGCGATCGCCGGTGGTGGGACCATACAGTTCGGCGTAGCGCTGGCGGCTGATCCGGTACGTCATCTCTCAGGCCTCCACATCGAGGAAGCCGTGGTGGTGCATGCTGGTCATGAGTTCTCCGCTCGGTTCGCTACCGGTTGGGCCGTTCGTCACATCGTTCTGGCCGATGACAATCCGTTCGCCGCTGTACTGCGTCAATGAAACATCCTGCGCTTCACCGGGTTCGAACCGCACCGCGGTTCCCGACGGGATGTCCAGGCGCATCCCGAAGGCGGCACTCCGATCGAAGCGCAGCGCGCGGTTGGCTTCGAAGAAATGGAAGTGCGAACCCACCTGGATCGGCCGGTCACCGGTGTTCTCCACGGTGACCGCGGCCGTCTCACGGTCCGCATTGAGCTCCAGATCGCCTTCACCGGTGAGGATCTCACCGGGAATGACTGCAAGCTCGGCGGCAGTTCTGTTGCCCGGAGTGATCGCATCGTGCACAGTGACCAGCTTCTGTCCGTCCTCGAAGAATGCCTCCACCTGGACAGAGCCCAGTAGCGTGCGCACGCCGGGCAGCACATCGTCATCGGTCAGGAGTGTGGCGCCATGGGCCGCAGCGTCGGCGACGGTGGCGCCGCCTCGCGCTGCCTCGACCACCTCGTCTGCGATCAGCGCCCGCGCCTCGGCGTATGTCAGGGCCAAACTGGCGGCCCGACGCTTCCGCGCCAGTTCAGCGGCCAGAAAGAGCAGCAGCCGGTCTTCGTCCTTGGGTGTCAGATGCATGATGTCAGCCCGTCGATACCCGGCCCAGGGATGGTCCAGCCGGTCCGCGTCGTGGCAACCAGCGTGCGGGGATGCGCACACCTGGTGGTGATCGTGGTAGGGGAGTGTCGGATGAGGTTTGGCATGTGTGGTGGCCCTTGTCGTATGACGGTGAGTTCTCGACAGCGTAGGAACGGCCGGACCGCGGCGGCTATGGGAGGAATCTCCCATTTGCCCGCAAAGGTTGATCCCCTTGTGGCGTCGAGGGGCTCGCGAAACACGTCCTGTCCATGATGGTTTCGAGTTGACGGTGGTCCCGGGGCTCGGGGAGAGCCCGAGTCCGCATTGGTGATGTCCATTTCGGAGTCCGCGGCCTACAATCGGCCAAATCGCCGCCCGAGACACGCAGGGCACATTGTTCGGTCAACGGCAGAAGGGACTTCTGGCGATGGCGGAAACCTATGCCGCGATGCTCGACAGTTCGTGCAGCATCGAAAGCCGGGTGAGCGAGATGCTCGATGTCCTCGGTAAGCGGGTCGGGTCGTCGGCCTCGGCGATCTGTCTGTGGGATCCGATCCAGCGTCGACACCTCGCCATCGCCAACCACGGCTACCCCGACGAGGTGATGCATCACCTCAACACCTGGTTCATCGACCATGACCCGCTGTTCGACGCAATGCGCAGGCGCAGTCTGGGAGCGCTGCGGTGGCGTGATTTTCCCGACTACCGATCGACGTATTCGGTGACCGGCGTCTTGGCCCCGGCCGGGTTCGATGAGGGGCTGTCGGCGCGGCTGGTCACCGCTGAGGGCGCCTATGCCGGCACCATTCATGTCAACTGCGACGATCCGCGTTATCCCAGCGATGACGACGTGGACGAGATCAACCTGTTGCGTCTGCAGATGGCCGAACATCTGGACCTCTCGCTTCGACCCCGGATGGTGGCCGAATTGATGGGGCCGGAAGCTCAGGCGTGGGCCGTGGACGGGCTGGGTCACGCTCACCTGTTGCGGCTGGGCGACACGTGGGATGCCGAGATCGATCACAAGCTGGTCGGTGAGATGGCGTCGGCCGCAGTGTCGGGTGCCGCGTCACGGTGGCATGACGGCACGGGCTGGCTGCACGTCCGGCACATCAGAACCGCGCCACGCTTCCGGCAGGACAGCCTGGACGCGGTCATGTTGATCACCCGCACCGCACTCCCGTTCGGGATCACACCTCGCGAACTCGATGCGCTGACCCTGGCCGCACAGGGTCTGACCAACAATCAGATTGCGGCCCGTCTGTTCATCAGCGACCGCACTGCGGGACACCATCTGGAGAGTGCGACCGCGAAACTCGGCGCCACCAACCGGGCGTCGTGCGTATCGCAGGCCATGTCGTGGGGGCTGCTGTCCGGCAAAATGCTGAGTGGAGGTATTCCCGTCACCTGACCGCGGCACAAAGGTGGTGGCAAATGGGAGATTCCTCCCATAGCCGGGGCGGGGCGGTCGTTCCTACGCTGACCGGAACGAATCGTCACACGACAGGGGCAACGACACATGCCGCAGCTCACCGGACACCCTTCCGCGCACGAAATATCCTTCTGTCCACCATCTTTCGGTATCTCGTTCGAGAGACGCGCGTGCAGAGGTCAGCTCGCGGATTGGAACGACCGCTGATGGGTAGTGTCGGACTGCTTTTCGTCGGGGTGGTGCTGCTCGTGAACGGGCTGACAGCCATCGGAGTCGTCGACCCGCGGGGAGCGGCGCCGCTGAATCTGTTCGTCGGAGCCACTCAGATTGTCGTGCCGACACTGGTTCTCGCGCAGTCAGGTGGCGACCGCGCCATCATCGACGCCACCTGGCCGAGCTACCTGTTCGGCTTCACCTACTTGTGGTTCGGCTTCATCCAGATCTTCGACATCGATACGCGCGGATTCGGTTGGTACTGTTCGTTCGTCGCGGTCATCGTGACGTTCCTCGCGATCAGGAGTGTGAGCACAGACCCGGTGTTCGCCGTCATCTGGGCGACCTGGGCCATCATCTGGGCGCTGTTCTTCGTGATGCTCGGCCTTGGCGTGACCACTGCCGGACGGGTCGATCTCGGGCATTTCACCGGATGGTTCGTGATTCTGCTGGGTATCCCGACGTGCACCGTGCCGGCGCTCCTGATGCTCAACGGGGTGTGGCGGACGACAGCGTCGGTGGCCGTCGGCGCTCTGACCGTGCTGGTGCTTGCCGCAGCGCTCTCGCTGGTGCTGGCGCAGCGCAGCGCCCGTCGTGACCTGGCTACCGCTGCGTGCGCACATCAGTCCGGGGCAGGCTCGCTGTCGAAAGCCGGCAACCCAGCCTCTCGATGAGTTTGCGATTCGCCATGGGTCAGTACTGGCATGACTGACGAAACCATGAGTACCGTGCGCACTGTCAACGCACCCATCGACGCTGTCTTCACCGTGCTGGCCGACACGACCACCCATCAGGACATCGACGGCACTGGTTGGGTGCGGGAGTCGCTCGGCGGCCAGCGCCTGACCGAAGTCGGTCAGATCTTCCGAATGGCGATGTACCACTCGAATTACGGCGGCATGCACTACGAGGTGGCCAATCGGGTCGAGGTCTTCGAGCCGCCGCACGCGATTGCGTGGCTGCCTGGTCAGGGGGCCGACGACGATGCCCTCGAGTTCGGGGGTTGGTTCTGGCGTTATGACCTCGAAGAGGTCGGCGACGGGCAGACGCAGGTGACTTTGACGTACGACTGGTCGGCGGTGCCGGCGGCGGTTCGACACAACATCGAGTTCCCGCCGTTCGACCGGCAGCATCTGGAGAACTCCCTCAAGCATCTCGCCGGACTGGCGCAGGACCGGTCGGGGAGCGCGCCCTGACCAGGGTGCGATCAGTCGTGTTTGGCCTCGTAGCGCAGCAGGACCGTGCCACCGGGGAAGGTGCGGTTCTCCAACAGTCGCAGCGAGATCCATGACGGCAAGGTCGGGAAGAACGGCGTGCCGCCGCCCACGGCGGTGGGCGCGACCACGATCCGATATTCGTCCACCAGTCCGGCCTGCACGATCGGGGTTGCCAGCGTCGCGCCCGCCACTTCCAGCCTGCCGTCGGTTTCGGCCTTCAACTTCCTCACCACCTCGACCGGGTCGCCGCGTTCCAGGCGGGAGTTCCAGTCGACGGACTCCAGGGTGCGCGAGAACACGACCTTGGGCATAGCGCGCCAGACACGGGCGAAGTCGACGATCATTGGCGTGGCGTCCGGGGCCTTGTCGGCGGTCGGCCAGTATGCGGCCATTAGTTCGTAGAGTCGCCGGCCGTAGAACGACAGGGCGGTCTCCCGCTCGAAGTCGTTCCAGTACTGATGCAATTCGTCGCTCGGATCGGACCAGTCGATGTTGCCGTGCGCGTCGGCGATGTACCCGTCCACCGACACGTTGAAGCCATAGATGAGTTTGCCCATGCAGATCAGACTGCACCAGAAGGCGAAACTCATCGCGACACCCACGGCAGTTGCGATGGTCAAGCCATCAGCCTGCGGCGTCGATCGGGCGATGGAGCCGGGAACGTGGTGAACTGTCAGTGCACACGTTCTGCGAATCGGGCCAGCTGGTCCGCGACGGTGCCCCATCCCTCGGCGAATCCCAACTCGGCGTGGCGATCTCGGGCGGTTGAGTCGCCGTGGCGCGCGACGATGCGGTAGTCGGTGCCGTCCGCGTGGTCGTAGAGGCTGACCTCAGCCGTCATCGCGATGGGATCGGGGTTCGCCGGTCGCCACCGGCTGTCGACGGCATTGGTGAACACCATTCGCTCGAACTCTTCGACCAGCAAGAAACACGCATCGAGGTGGGGCACGAACGTCAGGCCGTCGTCGCTCATCTGCGTCACGAACGCGCCGCCGGGACGGACCTCCAGGCGCTCGACGCGGCATGATGTCGGCGCCGGTATCCACCACTGGGCCAGGCTGTCCGGATCGGTCCACGCCGCCCACACGACCTTGCGCGGTGCGCGAATGATCCGTTCGACGCGGAGGTCGAGATCAGGATTCATTTCGGTTTCTCTCCTCGATTGGTGACGAACTGCTCGAGCCGATCGGTGCGGCCCTCCCAGACGCGTCGCTGCTGCGTGAGCCAGTCGTCGATGACCGCGAGCCGTTCGCGGTTGAGCCGGCAGGTTCGCACGCGCCCGGCCTTCGCCGTGCAGATCAGTCCATTCGACTCGAGCATCCGGACGTGCTTCATGAATGAAGGAAGCGTCATCTCGGTGCCGCGGGCCAGGTCGCCAACGCTCGCCGGCCCGTGCCCGAGCTGATGCAGCACAGCGCGTCTGGTCGGATCTGCAAGTGCCAGGAAAACCCCGTCGAGCCCGGCCGTATACTGTGCCACGAGGCTAAGTATTCACCGAAGGTAATACTTAGCGCAAGGGCTAAGTATTGTCCGCAGCCTTGGCAGGTGCACCGACGACTTGCCGAGTCAACCTTGGAACATTGTGAGCACGGCCTTGATGTCACTCCACGCCTGTGACCATGTCTTCGACCTTGCCTCGTCGGACCGTGGGTACTCGACGCCCCACAGAACGCGGTCGACTCTGGCGACCCAACGGCGAGGTTGCCGGCGAGTCCCCGCCCGGGCATCGTTCCGCTCCGGTGGCTCCTCGTCCATGACCGCATGCTACGTCGCCTGGGAGAGTGGGAGAGTGTCACCAACCAGAGCCCTGACATGACCCTGTCGCCACCACCGCGCGCCGAGGTCTACCTGGTGCGGAATCGACTCATCGCGTTCTCGACGCGGGCATCGCTCGACCTCACCGATGACCATCTGCGATGCACGGTCAAGGAGTACTCGCAATGGGTCGAAAAGGCGTTGGGGATTTCAGATCTCAGGTCGCGGCTGCGCGCAGGTGAGGAGGTTACGGCGTTCGATTTCCGGCGCGATCAGCTGAACATCACGTGGCTCATGCGATTCGTGAAGGCGGGCTTCGTTGTCAGTGAAGGCGACTCGCGCCGCTGGCTGGTATCTCTGATTTATCCCACCGGAATTCTGGCATTCGTGGAGGTGGTTGACGGCTGGGACGTCCACGACGAGTGGCGGCGGGCTCTGCCTCCGACCTGATCCGCGGTACCCCTCGTCGTGGGCCCCCTCGCGTTCCGCGTCGGCGCGCCCGGTGTCGAAGTAGGGTCTGCGCATGGACCTCGGGCCGGTCGAGCAACGAATTCTGGGCAGCCTTCTGGAGAAGCAGGTCACGGTTCCCGCGTCATACCCCCTGACGCTTTCCAGCCTCCGCACGGCCTGCAATCAGACCAGCAGCCGCGAGCCGGTGATGGAGCTCGACGAGCGGACGGTCGAACTGACAGCGCGGGAACTGAAAGACCGTGGGCTGGTGCGCATCGTGTGGTCTGACGCCGGACGGCGCACCCTGAAGTACCACCAGACACTTTCGGAGATCCTCGAACTGGCCGACGACGAGCGTGCGCTGCTGACCGTGCTGTTGCTGCGCGGGGCGCAGGCCCCTGGGGAGCTGCGCACCCGGACCGAGCGGCTCTACCCGTTCGCCGACCGTGCCGCGGTCGAGGCGTGCCTGGAACGGATGGCCGGGCGTGACCAACCGCTGGTGCAGAGGCTCGAACGCCGACCAGGGCAGCAGGACTACCGCTGGGTGCACCAGCTGGGCCCGGTCGAGACCGGGGAGGCGCCGCCGCGGCCCGCGGTCGACCGCGAGGCTCCGATCGCGGACTCGCCCGAGGTGCGCGACGGCCGGGTGCGTGCGACGTATGGCGTCGTGGCTGACGCCTATGCACGCGAGCTGTCCGACGAACTCGACAGCCAGCCGTTCGAGCGGTGGCTACTCGACCGCGTGACGGACGCCGCCGGTGACCTGCCGGTCATGGATGCCGGCTGCGGTCCGGGACACGTCACCGCATACCTGGCCGCCGCCGGCGCCGATGCGCACGGTCTTGACCTCAGCCCGGAGATGGTCGGCGAGGCGCAGCAGCGCCATCCCGACGTCGACTACGAGGTGGGCGATCTTCGGCGTCTGATGCGGCCGGCGGCCGCCGTGGGCTGGGGCGCCGTGCTCGGGTGGTACTCGCTGATCCACCTCGCAGCATCCGAACTGCCCGGCGCCGTTGCCGCCCTGGCCCGGCCAATCGCATCCGGCGGACTGCTGGTGCTCGGTCTGCACGCCGGTGACGACGTACCCCGGGTGACCAGTTGGTTCGACATGGACGTGCCACCACTGGATTTCGTGCTGCACGACCCGGCTGCCGTTCTCACCGCGGTGCACGCGGCTGGGCTCACCGATGTCGAATGGTATCTCCGCGGGCCCTACGAGTGGCGTGGCGAGACCACTCAGCGGCTCTACGTCATGGCCCGCCGGGTCTGACGCGATGGTGATGTGGTCGGCCCGATCGGCCGAAACTCGGACTGGGACAACGAAACAGTCACCCGTTGTCCCGCCACGCCACTACCTCCTTCAGGGACGCGAGGTCGTAACCGTTGTCGGAGGTGAGTTCGGTCTGGAACAGCGTGACGCCTACCTCGCGGAACGCATCGGCACTTTCGGCGTTCTCCCACAGTGTTGAGCGCTCGATATCGGCGCCGTTGCGGCCGAACGTCGCTGCCAACTCGTCGACGCGGTCGCTCGACCTGCGGAACGCGTCCAGGTCCTGGAACGCGTGCCAGATGTCGGCGTGCCTGGCAACGGCGGGCAGCGAGCGTTTGGGTCCCGTGCCGCCGATGAGGATCGGCAGCTTGCGCACGGGCGGCGGAATGAGTGCCGCGAGCCGGTTCTCGATGCGGATCAAGCTCTCGTCGAACAGGTCGAAGCGGGAGCCGAAGGTGCCGAAGTCGTAACCGTATGTGGTGTAATCCTTTTCGTACCACCCCGCGCCGAGGCCCAGGATCAGTCGCCCGCCGCTGATGTGGTCGACGGTGCGCGCCATGTCAGCGAGTAGGTCCGCGTTGCGGTAGCCGACACCGGTGACGAGGAGCCCGATCTCGGCGTGTGAGGTGATCTCGCCCCAGGACGCTAGCGCGGTCCAGCCCTCGAAGTTGGCGACGTCCGGCTGCTCGGCCGACATGACGGGTTTACCGTCCACGATGGCTTCCATCGCCGGGCGGTGAAAGTGGTCGTAGCCGAAGATCACGTCGACGCCGAGGTCGTCGGCGGCCAGGACGGCGTCGCGCCACGAGCGGTAATCGGGCGCGCCGCCAGGCTGAATCTGCACGGCGACGCGTACGGGATGAGACATGGATACTCCTGAGTCAGGGGAGGGACGACTCCTGAGCCAAGTTCGCCGGGCAGCGGTTTATTCCGGGCCGCACGTCGATGTCGGGATACCGCCTGTGCGGCCCCTCGAATATCTGGCGATTGTCACCTTCCCGTAGGTTGGTCGTTGAGTTTGGCCAGGGATTTGCCGCAACTCGGGGGACGAGAGGAAGCCGAATGAGTGCGAACACATATCGATACCCTGCAATCGTCGGCCTTGCCGCCGTCGCGCTGATCACCGTCGGGTGCAGCAATGACAGCGTCGCGGCGCCGACACCGCCCCAGGTCGGGTTGGTTGCAACCTCCGAGGTCCCGGCGCCACCCGCTGAGGTGAAGCTGGTCGGGGAGCGGGATGTCGAGGTGACGCTGACCGGTCCGATCGCCGAGAAGTACTCGACGGCAACCGACAGTCAGAAGCAGGCGCTCGGCAAACCGCTGACCGGTGACCGCAACGCCGGGACCCGTGAAAGCGGCGTGGTGTTCCAACAGTTCCAGGGCGGCGTGATCGTCGCCAAGAACGACGATCCGGGCACGCCTGCGTACATCACCTGGGGCAAGATCCGGGAGGCCTGGAATGTCGAACGCGACCCCGACGGCATTCCCGAGGTCGGTGGCAAGAACGGCTCGCCGGGCCCGCTGGGCGTACCGACCAGCGATGAGAACCCCGTCGGTGACCTCCTTGTGACGACATTCGAGTACGGCAAGATCACGTACGACCCGAAGACCGGCGAGGTCGAGGTGACGGTCAACGGCAAGGTCGTTCCCTCCGGCCTGTAGGCCGCAGAGTTGGTCATGGTGGCCATCCATCCGGCTGCCCAGATTCAGTGTTAGATGCCTCGCGCGATAGCTGTCCGCTCGTCTTACAAAAGTCATACAATGCAGAAACAAACCATGGCTCCTGTCGACGTGGCTGGTTGCACCAACATCCACGTCGGCTCGTCCCGCCAGCTTTCGTCCCGAAGTTGAAATCGGCGGCGTGAACACCCGCGTGCTGGCCGAGCAGGTCGCCGCAGTCGACCCGGGCCGACTCGGCACGAGCGTCGGGTTCCTGAGCTTCGATGAGATGCGCCGCGTCGATGCGGCACTGCGCATCGTCCTCGATCTATGAGCGTCGGACAGCCTTGGTAGCCAACAGATGTGCGGTCTGCAATGCAGAAACAAACCATGGCTCAGTCGGGGCGGGGTGCCGCACGATTCAACTTATGAAACGGGCGTGGCCTACTTGACATAATGTGGCTTATCGGCACAAAACATCGATGGAGGTCGTGGGCTGGCGTCACGGACATCCCGGACCGCGCGTTGGCGCTCTCGCCCGTCGCGCGTCAGCCGCTAGTCGGTGACACCAGCCTCGAGGAACATCTGACTTGTATGAAGCCACGTTGCTCGCCCCGCACGGTCGGCCTTCGGGCCATCGACAGCATGTGCATGACGAGACCGCGCAAGCATTCCGCGGCGGCGATTGACATCGCCCCTGTCGCCCATGGCTGCCAGGCGGCGAAACGTCACAGTGACGAATTGGCATGTGCCGCTGGGACATTGAACACTGTCGTGCATCGGACAACAGTGCGACGAAATGTGTGCTCACTCGGCGATCGCGTGGATGAGTGCCTGCCGGATCCACCATGTCGCGTAGGTGGAAAATTTGTAACCCTTTGTATAGTCGAACTTCTCGGCTGCCCGCAGGAGGCCGAGGTGGCCCACCTGGACGAGATCCAGGAAGGCCACACCGTTGCCGCTGTAGCGCTTGGCCAGCGACGCCACCAACGGCAGGTTTGCTTCCAGTAGATGCTTCTTCGCATGGTCGCCGTCATGGCGGATCCGCATCAGTTCACGTCCCTCGGCGGTAGTTGGCTCTTCGCCGCGTTCGGCCATCTCATGGGACATCCGTAGCTCCGTCGACTGCGGCTTGCGTACCAGGATCTCAGCAATGCAACGTCGGCCGCGCAGGTTGC
>CAMFLL010000179.1 GCA_945957405.1 uncultured Mycolicibacterium sp.
ACACACTGCTGTCCGTCATCAAGGACAACGCACCCGATGTCGAGTTGATCGTGACGAGTCACCAGCATTTCGACCACTGGCAGGCGCTCGAAGCCGTCGCGTCGGGGACCGGCGCACCCACGGCGGCCCATGAACTCGACGCCGAACCCCTGCCGGTGCGGCCCACACGGATCCTGGCCGACGGCGACACCATCGGGATCGGCGACCTGACCTTCCAGGTCATCCACCTTCGTGGCCACACGCCGGGCTCGGTGGCGCTGGCGCTCACCGGCGACGCGACGGGCGGCGTGACGCACCTGTTCACCGGCGACTGCCTGTTTCCCGGCGGCGTCGGCAAAACCTGGGAGGACGGTCACTTCGAGCAGCTTCTCGGCGATGTGACCGCCAAGCTGTTCGACGTCTATCCCGACTCGACCGTGGTCTACCCCGGTCACGGCGACGACACGACGCTGGGCAACGAGCGACCGCATCTCGCGGAATGGAAACAGCGCGGTTGGTGACCACACCCGCGACCTGAGGTCGCCGTCGAATCTCGTCGAACACCTCGCGTGCTGAGTTAAGGTCGCTGCTCATGGAACGCGAGGCCGACGTCATCATCGTGGGTGGAGGCCTCTCCGGCCTGTATGCGGCTAGGGAGCTCAAGAAGGCCGGCTACGAACCACTGATCCTCGAAGCCGACGACCGCACCGGCGGCAAGATCCTGACCGAGTCGCCCATACCAGGTATCCCACTCGAGTTGGGCGCCCAGTGGATCGGCGACACCCACACCAGGATGTTCCGTCTGGCGGCGGAACTCGGGGTCGAGACGTACGCCCAATTCGACGACGGTGAAACCAAATACGAACTGTGCGGCTCGGGTGTGCTCGGGCAGCGCGACTTCTACACCCGCCACGGCAGCGATGTGGAATCGGTCAACGCCGTGCTCGCGAAACTCGACACGCTGGCGGCCGGAGTTCCGCCGGAGGCGCCGTGGCTGGCACCCGACGCGGCGGAATGGGACGCCATCACCGCGGGCGCCTGGTACGACGCTCAGGGGCTGAGCCCCGTCGCGCGCACGCTCCTGGAGATCTGCACAGTCGGCATCCTGGCCGTCCCCACCGTCGAGGTTTCCTTCCTGCACCTGCTGTTCACGATCCAGACCTGCGGGGTGGGTGCCGCATTGTTCTCCGAGGCCGAAGGTGGCGCGCAGACAACCCGATTCGTCGGTGGCACAACACAAATCCCCGACCGGCTGGCCGCCCAACTGACCGAGCACCTCATCCTTGAAGCGCCGGTGCAGACCATCGAGCATTCGGCCGATTCGGTCACGGTGCACTGCCGCGGCGGTCGCACATTCAGGGCCCGGCGGGTCATCGTCGCCATCGCGCCCGCGTTGGCCGGCCGCATCCTGTACGACCCGCCACTGTCCGGCGTGCGGGATCAGCTCACGCAGCGCATGCCGCACGGTTCGGCCTTGAAGGCCTTCTTCGTCTACGACGAACCGTTCTGGCGCGCCGACGGTTTCAACGGACAGTTCATCTCGGATGTGGGTCCGGCCCGCATGTCCAACGACACCTGCGTCCCCGGCCAGGACGCCGGCGTGATCCTGGCGTTCCTCGAAGGCGAAGAGGCCCGGGTCGCCAACGCGTGGTCAGAGGCCGATCGTCGGGCGGCGCTGACCGAACAGATGGTCCGGGTCTTCGGTTCGAAGGCGGCCAAACCGATTGCCTATGTCGACGGTGAATGGTCCGACCGGCCGTGGACCCGCGGCTGCTACAACGCCAACGTCGGTCCCCTGGTGTGGACCAACTTCGGACCGGTGTTGAGCACACCGGTCGGCCCCATCCACTGGGCATCGACCGATACCGCCACCCAGTGGAGCGCCTACATGGAAGGCGCGGTGGACGCCGCCGAACGGGTGGTGTCAGAGATCGTGGGCAGCCTGTAGAGGTGCGGTGAACGTCAGGTGGTGTGGACGATCAGGACGTCGACCTTGGATCGCCGCGACACATTCGCCGGCACCGAGCCCAGCAACCGCCCTGCAATGGTGCTGAGGCCGACGTTACCGACCACCAGCAGATCGGCACCCACTTCTTCGGCAAGGTCGACCAGAGCATCGACCGGCGCCCCGACAACCGCCTTCTCCTCGACGTTGGTCGCGCCGGCGGCTTTGGCGCGATCCTTGGCCTCTCGCAGGATGGCGTAAATCGGCGCGTTGCCGGACATCTTGTAACCCTCGTCCTTGAGGACGTCGGCGGCGCGCGAGTCGTCATGCGACGGGAAATACGCGGTGGCCACGATGACTTTCGCGTCCGGACCCGAGGCAAGCGCGCCCGCCCGGTCGACGGCACGCAGCGACGAATCGGAGCCGTCAGTACCGACCACCACGGTTTTGTAGCTGCTCATCCATACCCTCCCAGAAGTCCAGTGCCGCGCCGGTGATGTGTTCCCGACGTCTTCCCGATGTCGAAGTACTCAACCGTGACACTAACCCGTAGTCAGCCGACGATGGGTGCAATTCGCGACACAGTTGGCGCGTCAACCTGCTATTTTGCCGCACTACCTGCGGCAATGCGAGGCCTCATGCCGCATCGTGAGCTTTGCGATAACGGACGCTATCCGTTGACGGGCATCGCATATAACGTGTTCTAGTAGGCGCGGTCACAACCACGGTGTGGCCGGAATCACATGTCGGGCAAGGACACTGGCGCACCGCTTGGCCGAAGTCTGCGAGGCTGACTGAATCACGTTGCCGCCCAAGCGGGTCCAACCCTGAAATTGACGCGTGCCGCTACCAGCCATGCCAAGATCAACGCATGGGATCGTTTCTGATCAGGACCGCGCTCACCGGGTTGGCGTTGTGGATCGTCACCCTCATCGTCCCTGGCATCTATTTCGTCGGTGGGGACAGTACCGTTCAGCGGATCGGGATCGTCCTCGTTGTCGCCGCGATCTTCGGGTTGGTCAACGCCGTCATCAAGCCGATCGTGCAGATCCTGTCGATCCCGCTGTACATCCTGACGTTGGGGTTGATCCACATCGTCATCAACGCGCTGATGCTGTGGATCACGTCGTGGATCACCCGCAACACCACCCACTGGGGATTGGATCTCAACGACTTCTGGTGGACGGCGATCTGGGCCGCGGTCGTACTGTCGGTCGTCAGTTGGGCGCTGTCGCTGGTGGTCCGCGACAAAGTCGGCAGTCGCTGACCTCCGACGGCAGCAGGGCTCACTTGTTGTTGATGCCGTCCGTGGCGTGCTGACGTCTACCGATGGCCAGCCCGACCTTGTTGCTCCCGCCGTTGACCCCCGCCGTGGCCCAGTTGCCTTGGCCGACGGCCGCGGCAGTGTTCCGCCCCGCGGTGGTGCCGTCACCGCCCTCGGCGACGGCGGTATTGGCGGTGGTCCCGATGGCGAGGGCCCGGTTGTGGCTTCCCGCGCCGCGCGCGTAGGTGTAATCGTCGGGGCCGTACACCACGTTGAAGCCGCGGTTGCCGATGGCGGTGGCGCGGTTGCGGATGCCGTCGGTTTCGGCCAGCGCGCCATCGCCGGCGCTGACGGACCTGTTTCGTTGGCCGTCGGCCGTGGCGCTCGCCTTCGGACCGATCGCGATGGCCGTGTTGAAACCGCCACTCGCGCGGACCTCCGTACCGCGTCCGATCCCGATGGCGACATCACCCCGCGCGGTCGTCTGGCAGCCCTGTCCCACACTGACGCCGCTGAAAGACGCACAACTCGCGCCCGCCTGACCCGGCGACCACAACGCCGCCGATCCCAGCAGACCCACCGTGATCGCGCCCAGCACAAACCTGTTCATTGTCCCCCCGAGTTCACCGATCAGACCCGCCGTGGCCGGCGGCGCTGTAGTGATTGTGCGCCCGATCGACGCACTCAGGACCGGAATTCGTCGAGCAAACGTGAAAAGTTCTCGGCCGCAGCACAATTCCACGCAGTATCGAAGGCGGACACGGCGCGGTCGCCGAGTACCGCGCTCGTCAATCTCAGGAACTTCGTGAAGATCTGCTCCCGCGACAGTGGGTGGGCGTCATCGCCCGGGATACCTCGGATGAAGGCCTCGTGACTGACACCCTCGGAGTCGACCACGTTGGCTCGGCAACCCAGGACGAGCTTGGGCCGCTGGGCTTCCAGCTCTGGTTCCACCACGACACGCACTTTCGCCATGAGATCGCGGACCACCGGTTCGCGGAGTTTCGCCGGCGCGTACGACGCCTCCTCGATGACTCCGTCCACGAACGCGCGGGCGAACAAATACGGGATCGAATGGTCGGCGGTCTCGCGGCTCTGCGGATCCCACTTCTCCGCCTCGCTGCCAGATTCGTGCCAGGCGCGTCTGCTCACGCCGAGGGTGACGGAGGCGATATCGGCCGGCGCGAGGCGGTCACGGAGTTCCAGGGCGGCCCAGACCGACGGCTGGGTATTGGTGGCGGCCGGCCAGTACTTGAGCTTGCCGCTCATGATGGTCCAGTCACCGAATGGCGTGAGTTCGAGTGGTCCGGGTTCGCCGGTCACGAGTTCGACCATGCCGTGCCTGCCCTCGAAAGGATCGCTCGGGGCGGTCAATCCGGCACGTGCCAACTGCAGGTGGAACACCGCCTGCTTGGCGGCCAGGGCAGTCGCGAAGCCCTTCATCTGGGACAGGTGACCAGATCTCGCCGCGCGTGTGGACACCGCACCGGTCGCGGCGAACGACAGCGCCTGCCTCGTCTGATCCGCCGTCAGACCCAGGAGATGGGAGCCGGCCGCCGCGATGCCCAGTGCCGTGCCGTAGCCGTTGTCCAGCCGCCGGTCATCGAACAGCAGCCGGTCGGTGATGCGGTTGTACACCTCGTGGCCGATCACCACTGCGGTCAACATCTCGGCGCCACTGGCCGCGGCCAATCGTGACAGCGCCACATGGGCGCCGATCATGTCGCTCGGGTGCCCGCTCGGCGCGCCGGTGTCGTTGAAGTCCAGGTAGCGGATCATCGCCGAATTCCAGAATGCGGCGATCTCGACCGGCGCCCGGTCGGCGTGGCCGATGACGACACCGTCATCGCGCGCCGTCGTCGCCCCCAGACCGGCCGCTACGTCGGCGGCCGGGCAGTCCCGACCGGCGACCGCGCATCCCAGGCTGTCGACGAGGATGTCCCGCGCCCGATCCATCACATGTGGCGGCACGCGGTCGTCCGATGTCGTGCACACGAAGTCGGCCAGCTGATCCAGAGTCGCGTCCACGGTGTCGAGCCTCCTGTCGAACGGCCGTCATCAGCGGTGCCGGTGGCGGCGTCGCAGCGAGTGGATCCTATGCAATCCCGTTGTATCTCTTACGTCCATTTGTATACTCCAGGACATATTGGCCGTAAAGTGCGAGAGCCGCCGGTGCGGTGAGCGGATGACGCCCCTGCGCACCGGTGACGTCCGCGCACCCACCATGCGCTCCTATCGACAGGAGACCTCATGCCCACCGCCGCCGACGTGGACGGTCGATATACCAACACCCTCGCCGGTTTCGTCAGCACGCTGCGCTACAGCGACCTGCCGACCGAGGTCGCGGACTACATCAAATACGTCATTCTCGACGGTTTCGGCTGCGCCCTGTTCGGCGGGACGCTGCCCTGGTCCGACGTACTCACCCGGTCCGTCGAACGACTCGGAGGTGACGGTCCCGTACCCGTCTGGGGGCACGGCCGCAGCACGTCAGCCGAGCGGGCCGCGCTGTTGAACGGTTCCTATCTCCAGGCCTTCGAACTCGACGATTATTCGCGTCACGGCGGGTTCCACGGCTGTTCGTTGGTGCTCCCTGCGGTCATGGCCGCGAGTGAGTTACGCGAGGGTGTCACCGGCCAGGACGTCATCACCGCGACCGTGATCGGGTTCGAGGTCGGCAACCGGGTGGGTCAATGCGTCGGGGCCACAAGGATTCTGAGCCGAGGATGGCATACCGGGTCGGTCACCGGGCCGATGGCCGCCGCTGCCGCGGCGGGGTCCATTCTGGGGCTGGACACCACTGGGATGGAACACGCGTTCGGCATCGCGGGAACCCTCGCGGGTGGCCTCATGGCGGTCCAGTTCGGGTCGATGGCCAAACGCATGAACCATGGCCGCGCGTCCCAGAACGGTCTGCTCGCCGCGGTTCTGGCCGACCAGGGTTACACGGGTATCAAGGCCGTTTTCGAGCAGCCCTACGGCGGATTCTGTTCCACCTTCGCCGGCGATATCGATGCCGTCGACCTCGAGGCATTGATCGCCGGTCTCGGCCACGACTACCGCACGTTCGACACGTGCCTCAAACCGTTCGCGTGCCGCGGACCGATCAACGTCGCCTTGACGGCGCTGCGGGCCATCCTCCACAAGCACCCCGCCAGCAGCGACGAGGTCGCCGAGGTGCGCGTGTACTGCACCACCGTCACCGGGACGAAATGCGGGTGGCCCTACCAGGCGACCGGCAGCGCCACCGAGGCCCAGATGAACCTGAGCTATGGGATCGCGGTCATGCTTCTCGAGGGCGATGCTTTCATCGCGCAGTACCGTGACGAGCTGTTGACCGATCCGCGCGTGCTCGAGTTGATCGAGAAGATCCAGGTCATCCCGGACACGCGGTTGGACGCGCTGGGCGAGAAGCATCGCCATCACGCCAATGTGGAAGTTGTCTTCACCGACGGCACAACACTTTCCGATGAACGCCAGGTCGCGCTCGGATCCTATGCGGATCCGCTCTCGCTGGACGATGTGGTGGACAAGTTTCACAAGCTGGTCGCCGGCCGACCGGCGCCGGAACGGGCCGAGGCCGTCAAGGACATGGTGTTGACGCTGGACAGCCTCGATGACGCCAGGCTCCTGGGCCGCGCCCTCGGCGAAGCCTAGACACGAGAATCGGGAGTACATGGACGCCACCGCGGAAAAGTTCGTCGACTTTGCCCACGGGCTCGAGTGGGAAGCGCTACCCACCGCCACCGCCCATGCCGCCAAGCGCAGCCTCGTCGACGCGATCGGGTGTCTCTACGGCGGTTACGACAACGAATGCCTGGTCGCCGCACGCCGATTGGCGGCGACGCAGCCTGTTGGCGGCGGCGCCACGGTGATCGGCACCGACGTGCACACCACTCCGGACCTCGCCGCGCTGGTCAACGGCGCGGCGGTCAGGTATCTCGACTACAGCGACGACTATTTCGGCGGCACCGGCGAACTCGGACCGCATCCCAGTGACAACATCGCCGGTATCCTCGCGGCCGCGGAATGGGCGCGACAGGGCGGCCAGGCGGTGCTGCTCGGCATCGTGATCGCCTACGAAGCCGTCGGGCGTATCGTCGACGCGGCCAACATGCGGGGCAGAAAACGCACGTGGGATTACCCGGTGCTGCATGCGATCGGCACCGCACTGGGCAGCGCCCGGGTGCTGGGACTCGACGCCGAGCAGACCCGCAATGCCCTGGGGTTGGCGGTGACACCCAACAACGCGCTGCTGGCCACTCGACTCGGCCACCTGTCCAACTGGAAGGCGTTCGCCGGCCCCAACGCCAGTCGTAACGGACTGTTCGCGACATTGCTTGCCCGCGAGGGGGTCTCGGGACCACACGAACCATTCGAGGGTGACGGTGGGCTGTTCCAGCATCTCGACCAGACCTGGGATATCGGTACCCTCGGTGCCCCGTTCCGGGTCGAGCAGACGTTCTTCAAGGCAATCCCGGTGCGCTACACGACACAACTGCCCGTCATCATGGCCATCGACCTGCGGCAGCGTGTGGCGATCGACGAGATCGAGCGTCTGGACATCTTCATCAACAAACGCCACGTCGTGACCCGTGAGCATCATGGTGCGCACTGGGACCCGACCACCCGCGAGACCGCCGACCACAGCCTGCCCTATCTGGTCGCGGCGGCGTTGATCGACGGCGCCATCACACCAGAGACCTTCACGCCGGCGCGCTACCGGGATCCCGACGTGCTGCGCCTCACCGGGGCCGTCCATCTGTCCGAGGATCCCGAATCGACCGAGCTGTTCCCGCGGGAATTCAAGCTGCGCTTCGACGTGACCCTGAAATCAGGTGAAGTGGTGAGCATGGAGGGCCGAAACCCGAAGGGGCACCCCAGAAATCCGATGTCCGACGACGAACTCGACAGCAAGTTCATCGAACAGACCGCACCCAAGCTGGGGACCGATGCGACGCGGGAACTGCTGGCCGCCCTGTGGCGGATCGAGGAGTTCGAGGACGTGCGTGAACTGCTGGCGCTGATGGCCATCCGGTCGGTATGACCGCGGAAACCACACGAGAGGAAGACACTATGGAGCTCGACGGTCAGGTTGCGGTCATCACGGGTGCGGCGAGGGGAATCGGCCGGGCAGTCACGCTCGATCTCGCCAGGCACGGCGCACGCGTCGTCGCCGCCGGGCCCCACGCTGACTTGCTGGACCCGGTCGCGCAGACCATCCGAGCCGAGGGCGGAACGTGCCTGGCCATCCAGACGGATATCGGGGTACGCGATGACGTCGACGCGATGGTGGCCCGGACCCTCGAGGAATTCGGCCGGATCGACATCTACGTCAACACCGCAGCCATCCGCCTGCGCGGCCCGGTACTGGAGCTCTCCCATGAGGATTGGGAGCAGGTCCTCCGGATCAATCTCACCGGGACGTTCAACGTCTGCAAAGCAGTGGCCGTACCGATGGTCGAACAGCGCAGCGGCACAATGATTCTCTTCGGCTCGGATCGCGCGATCTTCGGTCAGAAGAACGGCGCGAACTACGCGGCCTCCAAGGGCGGCGTTCTGGCACTCGGCAAGACGCTCGCGCTGGAACTGGGCGAATTCGGCGTGACCGTCAACGTGCTGAACCCCGGTTCCATCCCGACGGAACGACCCGGAACCTCGCAAGCCGAGTCGGACATGCTGGCCGCACATCGGGCGAAGCGGGCCGCGCAGGATCCGCTCGGCAAACTGAACACGCCGGAAGACATCGCCGAGTACGTGCGCTGGCTCGCGACCACCGGCGGCAAGTTCATCACCGGGCAGTTGGTGACGGTCAGAAGTCAACCCTGACAGGGGCCACTTTTTTTTTCCGGGATTTTGACGTATCCAACAATATGCGGTCGTATTCTCAGTCCGACGAAAGCCAGATGACAAACGCAGTTATCGGAGGGCTTGGAATGAACACGCGTATTCGAGGAACACTCGCGCTCGGTCTCGTCGCCGCCCTGGTCGCGGGGTGCGGCGGCGGAGGTGGCGGCGGAGGCGGTGAGAGCTCCGCCGCATCGGCCACGCCGACGGGATTCAACGCGGAGGACTTCTTCCGCGGCAAGACCATCCAGGTGATCGTCACCCACGGCGCCGGCGGGGGCAGTGACCTGTTCGGCAGATTCATCAGCGATCGGCTGAGCGCGCACATCCCCGGTAAGCCGAAGGTGACCGTCACCAACGACTCCGGTCTCGCCGGGATCGCCAATGTGTTCAACGCACCGGCGGAAGAGCTGGTGGTGGGCGTCACGTCACAGGGCTCGGCCCTCTATACCGCGGTGCTCGACCCGGCGGCGAAGATGATGGACCCGTCCAAGATCCAGATGATCGGCGCCACCGGGGCCGACCCGCGCGCACTCGCGTTGTTCACCGACGCCGCGACGTCCTACGACCCGTTGAGCAAGGCGGCCGGATCAACCAGCCCCCAGCTGAAGTTCGCCTACACCGTCGGCGCCCCCGTCGACCTGGTGAGCGATCCCTTCTTCGCGTCGTGGTTGTGCGAGACGCTGCCCGCGCCCTGCAAGATGCTCTCGGTGGCCGACGATGACAGCACCGACCTCAACCTCATGGTCCAGCGTGGCGAGATCAACACCCAGCTCGGCACCCTGATCACCATGGTCCGCGACTACAGTGCCCAGCTGACCGACGGCTCGGTCAAGATCGGGGCGGAGTTCGCCCAGGACGAGAACACTGTGGTGAAACCGCCGGCCGGAGTGGCGGTGCCGAGTGTTCTCGACGTGCTTCCGCCCGAGGCCAAGGCCGATTACGAGCGGATCCTGCCCATCATCGGGGGCGGCAACATCGGCAAGAATTTCTGGGCGGGCCCGAGCATGCCCGCCGACGTGGTCGATACGCTGCGGACGGCGTTCTCCGAAGTCGTCGGGGATGCCGATACTCTCAAGCAGCTGCAGAAGATCATGGCCGGCGGCGACTCCGGCGGTGTCGAATACAACGCCGCGCCGATGAGCGCGCAGGATGCGCAGACCAAATACGAAGCCGCGGCCAAGACATTCGCCGACAACTTGGACTACTACGGCGAGTTGCAGCAGAAATACTTCGACAAGTACTGGAAGTAGCGGAGGAGCGGTCCGGGGTGGTCAACGTGACCACCCCGGAACAGTCCGACGCGAGCGAGTGACGGGATTCGAACCCGTGTAGACGGCTTTGCAGGCCGGTGCCTAGCCACTCAGCCACACCCGCACTGACGGCTACTCTGCCGTCCCGGCCCACGGCCGGCCATCATTGCAATCACGGTGATCGCAGTCGCGGTTGCTCCGGCGAGGGAGCCTCGCCACCCGCGCGGCGTCCCGGAACTCGGCATCGTGCGGGCTACCTTGTCCCCATGGAAATCTGGCTCGCCGATCCGCCGTTGTTCAGCGGCGCAGGCCAGGGTGGTCGACAGATCATCGAGTTGCTGGTGGCCTTCGGGTTGACCGCCCTGATCGGCTTCGAACGCGAGATCCAGGGCAAGAGCGCCGGTCTTCGCACACAGGCGATCGTGGGCACCTCGGCGGCGCTCATTCTGTTGATCAGCAAGTACGGATTCGCCGACGTGCTGGTGGCCGGCACCGTCATGGTCGACCCGTCCCGGGTGGCTGCCCAGATTGTCTCGGGCATCGGCTTTCTCGGTGCCGGCCTGATCATCACCCGACGCGGGGCGGTTCACGGACTCACCACCGCGGCGGCGGTCTGGGAGTCGGCCGCGATCGGGATGGCCGCCGGCGCCGGCCTGCTGTTGCTCGCGGTGGCTGTCACCATGCTGCACTTCGTGATCGTGCTCGGTTTCACGCCGATCGCCAGTCGGCTCAACGCGCGACTGCGTGGTTCCATCCAGCTCCAGATCACCTACACCGACGGCCGCGGGGTGATGCGCGAGATCCTGATGCTGTGCGACCGGCACCGGTGGCAGCTGACCGAGCTGGCTGCCAGCACTCCCGACGACTCCGGGGGCGACCGGGTCGGGGTCACGATGACGCTGTCCGGAGCGGGCATCCGCCACGCCCCCGCACTGGTGGCACGTGTCGACGGCGTCACCGGTCTCCGGCAACTGGACGACGTCGCCGAGTAGCTCAGCTTCGCCCGCGGCTGGCGCGATAAGACGCAACACATCCGAGCAGCGCGAGCACAGCGAGGACGGTGAACAGCGACCGCGCCGCAGTTTCGTCGCCGCGATCGGTCAGATTCACCACAACGCCGGCCAATCCAGCACCGAACGCACCACAGATCAGCTGCACGGTGTTGATCGCCGCAGCGGCGGCACCGCCCTCGGCGGGATCATCGACACTGCTCATGGCCCACGCCGACAGGTGCGGCCAGGCCATGCCGACACCGCATCCGGTGATGAACAGCGCGACGGCCCAGATGGCGACCACACCCGCCGAGGCGTGGGCGGTCTGGCTGAGCGCCCCGATGGTCAGCCCCACCGCCATCACCAGCGGTGCCACCGCGACGATGCGGACGATCACCCGCGTGCGGTCGATCGACGCGCTGACAATCTCGCTGACCGTCCACCCGATCGACAGGGCGACCCCGAGGAAGCCGGCGACCAGTGGCACCAAGCCGGCCAGGCGCTGACCGAACAACGGCACGTACATGTCGACCATGGTCGCGGCCATCATCAACCCGAGCGTGAGGTAGATCCACTTCAACGGCCCTCGCCGAAAGGCCGTGGGGGGCAACACCGCATTGCGGGCGCGACGATCGACCACCAGGAACAGCGCCACCAGTGCCGCCCCCGCGACGATGAGTCCGATGGTGGCCACGAGGTGCCGGGCGATGCCGGCGATGCTGACCAACAACGCGGCAGTCCCGAGCAACAGTAGGGACCACACCGGGATGTTCCAGCGGGCCCGCTCGGTGGCGCCCCGGCGCGGCAGCGCGACCGGCACCAGGATCGCCATCGCGGCGGTCAGGATGACGAGCGCGCCGAAAGCCCAACGCCACACCCCGAATTGGGCGAACAACCCACCCGCCGCCGGACCGGCGAGGATACCGACCCCCCACATCGCCGACACCAGTGCGGATGCCCGCGTCCACAACCATTGCGGCAGTGCGGCATTGATGACCGCGTAGCCGAGGCCCGCCATGATGCCGCCGGCCCCGCCCTGGACCACCCGGCCGGCCAGCAGCACCTCCATGGTGGGGGCCAACGCGCAGCCCAGGCTGCCCAGCCCGAAGACCAGCAGGGCCAGCAGGTAAGCCCGCCGAGGGCCGAAGCGTGCCAGCAGCGCTGACACCGTGGTTGCCGCGGCGACCGACGCCACCAGGTACACCGTCGTCACCCAGGCGTACCACCGTTGACCGCCCATCTCGGCCACCGCGCTGGGCAGCAGGCTGATGGTCAGGAACTCGTTGGTGGCATACAGCGCGACACCACCCGCGAGCACGGTGGACGTACCCAGGTAGCGGCCACCGAGAAGGTCGCGCCAGGTTCCGACGCGGACGGTCCCGTGCGGGCTCTGGGTGTCAGTCACATCGACACCGTAGGGGCTCAACCGCCGTTGAGGTCAACGATTACTTGAGCCCCGCGGCATCCATCCCGCGAAGCTCCTTCTTCAGATCGGCGACCTCGTCGCGGATCCGGGCGGCCAGCTCGAATTGCAGGTCCCGCGCAGCGGACATCATCTGGTCGGTGAGGTCCTTGATCAGGTCGGCCAGCTCGGCGCGGGGCATGTTCGACGTGTCGCGGCCTTCGACGATTCCGGCGCTGACTGCCCGGCCCGGTTCACCCTGTGCCCGGCGCCCGCGTGACGAGTTGCGGCCCGAACCCCCGATCTCGACGTTCTCGCTGTCATCGGCCTCGCGGTACACCTGATCGAGAATGTCGGCGATCTTCTTGCGCAGTGGCTGCGGATCGATACCGCGCTCCTCGTTGTACGCGGTCTGCTTGGCGCGGCGGCGTTCCGTCTCGTCGATCGCCTCCTTCATCGAGTCGGTGATCTTGTCGGCGTACATGTGGACCTCACCGGAGACGTTGCGCGCCGCGCGTCCGATGGTCTGGATCAGGCTGCGTGGAGAGCGCAGGAACCCTTCCTTGTCGGCGTCGAGGATCGCGACCAGCGACACCTCGGGCAGGTCGAGACCCTCACGGAGCAGGTTGATACCCACCAGCACGTCGTAATCGCCGAGGCGCAGCTGACGGAGTAGTTCGACGCGGCGCAGCGTGTCGACCTCGGAGTGCAGGTAGCGCACCCGGATGCCCATCTCGAGCAGATAGTCGGTGAGGTCCTCGGCCATCTTCTTGGTGAGCGTGGTGACCAGCACACGCTCGTCGCGTTCGGCGCGGGCGCGGATCTCGGCGATGAGGTCGTCGATCTGGCCTTTGGTGGGCTTCACGATGACCTGCGGGTCGACCAGCCCGGTCGGCCGGATCACCTGTTCGACGAACTCACCGCTGGACTGGCTGAGTTCATAGGGTCCTGGGGTGGCCGAGAGGTACACCGTCTGCCCGATCCGGTCGGCGAACTCCTCCCAGGTCAGCGGGCGGTTGTCGACGGCGGACGGCAGCCGAAACCCGAAATCGACGAGGTTGCGCTTACGCGACATGTCGCCCTCGTACATGCCGCCGATCTGGGGCACCGTGACGTGGGACTCGTCGATCACCATCAGGAAGTCTTCGGGGAAGTAGTCGAGCAGCGTCGCGGGCGCCGAGCCGGCCGGCCGGGCGTCGATGTGCCGCGAGTAGTTCTCGATACCGGAGCAGAAGCCCACCTGGCGCATCATCTCGATGTCGTAGTTGGTGCGCATCCGCAGGCGCTGGGCCTCCAGCAGCTTGCCTTGCCCTTCGAGTTCGGCGAGCCGCTCCTCGAGTTCCTGCTCGATGGTCGAGATGGCGTGCGCCATCCGCTCTGGGCCCGCGACGTAGTGCGTGGCCGGGAAGACCCGCAACGAGTCGACCTGTCGCACCACGTCACCGGTCAAGGGATGCATGTAGTAGAGCGCTTCGATCTCGTCGCCGAAGTACTCGATGCGGACCGCGAGCTCTTCGTAGGACGGGATGATCTCGACGGTGTCACCGCGGACCCGGAACGTGCCGCGGGTGAACGACATGTCGTTGCGGGTGTACTGCACGTCGACCAGCAGCCGGAGCAGGCCGTCGCGCGGCACCTCGTCCCCGACATTGAGCTCGACCGACCGGTCGAGATAGGACTGCGGGGTGCCGAGTCCGTAGATGCAGGACACCGACGCCACCACGACCACGTCACGCCGGGACAGCAGACTGGAGGTCGCCGAGTGCCGCAGACGCTCGACGTCGTCGTTGATCGAGCTGTCCTTCTCGATGTACGTGTCCGTCTGGGCGATGTACGCTTCCGGCTGGTAATAGTCGTAGTACGACACGAAGTACTCGACGGCGTTGTGCGGCAACATCTCTCGCAACTCGTTCGCGAGCTGGGCGGCCAGCGTCTTGTTGGG
>CAMFLL010000180.1 GCA_945957405.1 uncultured Mycolicibacterium sp.
TGGTCTCGACGAGTTCGTCGAAGGCAACGTCGCCACGCAGCCACCCCCGGTCGCGGTAAACGTCGAGGATGCGGCGGAACTGCAGGTTGACGGTTGCCAGCGTCTCCGTCAGATATCTGTTCAGCTCGGGGTCCGAGCTGGCCGCCCCGATGAGTGCCGACGCCAGCTGCGCGATCCGTTCGAACACATCAGTCTGCAGCGTGGCCAGTGCATCGGCTCCCGCGGTGCGGTCGTCGACCGCGAGTATCCGGCGGCCGACGTCGAGATCGAACACGTTCTCCTCGCCGCTCACACCGAACGCGGCGTACTCCACCGCGGCGATCATGAGAGCCGCCTTGGGGCCTTGGCTCTGCACTGTTTCTGCCGAGACACCGGCGGCGGCTGCGATTTTCGCGAAAGTGGTGCGCGCATAACCGTCGGCGGCGAACAGCTCGGCCGCGCAGGCGATGACCCGTGACCGCGTCTGCTCTGCCTGCTGCTCACGCAGACTCGACGAATATGCCCGCGTCCGTTTACCCGATATTGACTTGGGTGCCATGGTAATGAATACTAGCTGATGTTAGTGAAGGGGAAGGGTACGAGCCTCGGGGGGCGCCGTGTCATCCATCATTGTCGCCAGCGTGCCGGCGCACGGTCACGTCACCCCGCTGCTCGCGGTCGCAGAAGGCTTCGTCAAGCGCGGTGATGACGTGCGATTCCTCACCGGTGCGCGGTTCGCCGACAAGGTGGCCGCCACGGGTGCGTCGTTCATCCCCCTTCCGGAAGAGGCTGATTTCGACGACCGAGTCCTCGCCGAACAACTTGCCGGGCGTGCGGATCTGAAAGGCGTCAAGGCGATCGCGTTCGACATCGAACACGTCTTCGCCCGGCCGGCGAAAGCTCAGTACGAGGCACTCACGGCGGCCCTGGCCGCGCAGTCCGCTGATGTCGTGCTCGCCGAGCCGGTATTTCTCGGTGCCGCATTTCTGCTCGAACACCGGCGGCCCGCACGTCCGGCGGTCATCATGTGCTGCGTGGTGCCGCTGTGCATCGAGAGTCGTGACATCGCGCCTTTCGGCTTGGGGCTGCGACCTTCTCGCTTCCTCAACCGGTCTCGCAACGCAGTGCTCACCGCGTTGACGCATCGGATGCTGCGCCGGCCGTTCGCTGTCATCGACGACCTGCACCGTGCCGTCCACGGAACGCCCATGCCCGGCACACTCATGACCTGGGGCCGGCGGGCCGACGCCTTCGTGCAGTTCACCGTGCCCTCATTCGAATACCCCCTCTCCGATCCACCTCTGGAGCATCATTTCGTCGGGCCCTTGTCCGCCGCCGGATCGAAGGCGCCCCGGCCGGACTGGTGGGCCGATCTCGACGGCAGTCGGCCTGTCGTCCATGCCACGCAGGGCACCGTCGCGAACATCGACTACGACCAGGTCATCGCGCCGACACTGCGTGCGCTCGCCGACGACGACGTCCTCGTCGTCGTGTCGACGGGTGGCCGCCCGCTGGACACGCTGCCCCCGCTACCGGGGAACGCACGTGCGGCGACATACCTGCCGTATGACGAATTGCTGCCGCGTACCGCGGTTTACGTGACGAACGGCGGCTACGGCGGCGTTCAGTACGCCTTGCGCTACGGCGTCCCGATCGTCGCCACCGGCGGCAAGGAGGACAAGCCCGAAGTCGGTGCTCGCGTCGCATGGTCGGGTGTCGGGCGGCGGATCAGGAGCGAACGACCCAGCCCCCGCGCACTGCGCCGCGACATCCTCGCGGTGCTCAATGAACCCCGCTACCGGGAGGCGAGTCGTCGCGTGGCCGCCGACATGTCGGGCGCGCCCGGCTTTGCCGGTCTCGCCGACATCGTCGATCGGCTGGCGAGCTCGATTCATTCGGCGCCCGAAAACACCTCGACGCCTTGATGACTGGTACGAACCCGGTCGTATGACGGGGTTCGCTCCATCTGACGGATCTGCCCCTGATCGTACCCATGCCGGACGTCCGGGGCGGCGACCTGCTGCCGGTTTTCACCCTCGGCGCGGGTTTCCGCCAGTCCGTTTCCGCGCGTGACCGCTGTCCCCGCCGCACGCCCTTGACGCCGCACCGTAGGGAGCTTATGGTCTAGGTCACATCCATATTATGAAAAGGAGCCCCATATTATGGAGATCTCCGGAGCCCAGAGCGCTTATCGGGTTCTCGACCTCCTCACCGAGGTCTCACTGAACCCGGGCTCGACGGCGGGCGAGGTGGCCAAGGCGACGAACCTGACCGCGCCGACGGCACACCGCCTACTGCGGGTGCTGTGCGACCGGGGGTTCGCCATCCAGAACGAGGCCGGTAAGTACGTGCCCGGCCCACAGATGCGGGTGTTGGTCGGTGACCGCGTCGACCATGCCGCTCTGGAGGAGATCGGCAGGCCGCTGCTGGCCCAGCTTCGCGACAGGTCCACCGAAACGGTCTTCCTCTCTGTCCGCGAAGGCCTGCAACTGGCCTATCTGATGGTCCTGACATCGTCGCATTCCGTGCAGATGTACGGCGAAGTGGGCCAACTGATTCCGCTGCACGCCACCAGCCAGGGCAAGGTCATCCTGGCATTCCTTCCACCCGGGGTCGGGGAACGCATCATCGACCAGCTGGAGCTGCCGCGCTACACGCCGGGAACCCTGACCACCGCCGTCGAACTGCACGAGGCAATGTACGACGTCCGCCGCGACGGTTACGCGCTCAACCTGGAGGAACGCGAACTGGGCGTGCGGTCGGTGGCGGCGCCGGTGCTCGACCCGGCCGGCAATGTGGTGGCGGCGGTCTGCGTGGGCGGCCCGATCTTCCGGGTCAGCGAAGAGGATCTGCGTGGCAAGTTCGCCGATCTGGTGTGTGAGACCGCGGAAGCGATCAGCGCCGAACTGCTCACGCGCACCCAGCCGGCCGCAGGACCAGACGACGAGCCCCTGTCGTGACGTCGACCATGGTCAAGCGCTTCCCGGACATGCGGCTCGGGTTGTCCGCCTCGCACAGCGCGATCCTGGACGCCGACGTCATCCGCGCCTACGCCGCATTGAGCGGCGATCACAATCCCATCCACGAAGACGCCGAATACGCCGCGGCCACGCGGTTCGGGCGTCCCGTCGCCCATGGCCTCCTGGTCGCGGGCTTTGTTCAAACCGCATTGACAAAGCTGGTCGCGCCGGGGGGAGTGTCAGCCAGCTACCAGTTCGACCTTGTGGCCCCAGCCTACGAAGGAACACCAATCACTGCCGAAGTCAGCTGCGCCGAACTCGATTCCACCAGGCGCAGAGCAACGTTCACCCTCACTGTCGTCGATGACAACACGGCGACAACCTTGATCCGCGGAACCGCGGTCGTCGCATTCCCCAAAGGAGATCAACGATGAAGATCCGTGTCCTGACCACCACCCTGGTTGCCGCCGCGACCGCGATCGGTATGTCAGCGTGCAGCTCCAGTGTCAACAACAATGCCGAGACCTCGGCGTCGGGAACGGCGACGAATGTCGCCGTCGACGACGGTGGGTGCACCAAGAACCACGACCAGATCGCCAAGCTGCAAGCGGATCTGAGCAAGAACCTGTACGGCATCGCCGCGGAGAACTCGGACAAGGGGACCAACACCAACCCCAACCCGAAGCCAGCGGGCCAGCCCGTCAAGATCACGTTCTCGGTCGAGGGTCTCAGCCACCCGTTCCTGGTCAAGCAGAAACAGGTCGCCGAGGAGGCGGCCAAGAAGAACGGCCTCGAGATCAACGTCGTCAGCGCGAACGATGATGTCAATCAGCAGTTCAACGACATCCAGACCGCCATCGCCCAGGGCACCGACGCGCTGATGATGATGCCCGCCACCACCCAGGGCCTCGATGCCGTGCTGAGCCAGGCGCAGTCGAAGCAGATCCCGTACTTCTTCACGCAGAAGGGCATGCTCGGTGTCGAACCGGCGTCGCAGGTGCTGGCGCCGTACGCCAACGAAGGCAAGCAACTCGGTGAATGGGTCGTCGAGCATTACAAGGGTAAAGAAGACATCAATGTGGCGGTGATCTCCGGCATCCCTGGGGACCAGTCGAGCGACGCCCGGGTCAACTCCTTCCTGCTGCCGCTGCTGCGGGCCTGCACGTTCAATGTCGTCGCCAACCAGCCGGGCAACTACCGTCGCGGTGACTCGGAGAAGGCGGCCCAGAACATGCTGGCCGCCAACCAGAAGGTCGACCTGCTGTTCGGCGCGAATGACGAAGCGGCCCTTGGTGGCATCTCGGCCCTGCAGTCGAGTGGTCGTACCGGTGTCGATGTGGTTGGACTCGACGGCGAGGCCGACATGTTCACCGCGATCCAAGGTGGTCAGGCCCTGGCCACGGTGATCCACAAGCCCACCGCGGGCATCGTCGTCGACGAGATCGCCGCCTACATGAAGGGTGAGCCGGTTCCGCAGTACAAGGTGCTGGACGAAGACCTCGTGACCAAGGACTCCATCGACGCCGGCAAGTCGCAGCCCGCGTTCTGACCGGGCCCGCCGGCCAACCGCATCCAACGGAGAAATCTCATGACCACCACATCAGCAGCGCCCCAACAAGGGCACGTCGCCGGACCGCCGGACCGACGCAAGGCATTGAACCGAAGCGCGGTCCGCCAACTCGCCCAACTCGGGCCCGTGGTCGCGCTGATCCTGCTGGCGATCTTCTTCGCCATCAGCGCGCCGAACTTCACCACCGGCGGCAACCTCACCAATGTCCTTCAGCAGGTGTCGATCACGGCCATCGCCGCCGTCGGGGCCACCGTCGTGATCCTGGTCGCCGGTATCGACCTGTCGGTCGGCTCCGTCGTCGCGCTGACCGGGAGCATCGCTGCGCTCTACCTACAGCATGCGATCCTGTCCACCGGTGCGTCGGCGGTGGTCGCGGTCCTGATCAGCCTGCTCGTCGGCACCGCGTGCGGCGTCATCAACGGCCTGCTCGTCACGGTGGCCAAGGTGCCGGCATTCATCGCCACCCTGGCGACGCTGACCGCGTTGCGCGGTATCGCGCTGCTGGTCACCGACAGCTACCCGATCTCGATCAAGAACCAGGCCTTCACCCAGATCGGGTTGGGCAAGATCGGGCCGGTGCCGATCCCGGTGATCATCATGGCGGTCACCTTTGCCGTCGGGTACGTCATCCTGCACCGGCTGAAGATCGGCCGCCGCATCTACGCCGTCGGCGGCAACCGGGAAGCGGCCCGGCTGTCGGGTATCCGGGTGTCGCGAGTCCTGTTGTTCGCCTTCACTTTCGCGGGGCTGTGCGCCGGCATCGCGTCGGTGATCTTGACGGCCAAGCTGTCCTCTGGACAACCGGCTGGCAGTGTCGGCTTCGAACTGGACGTCATCGCCGCGGTCGTGGTCGGCGGCACCAGCCTGTTCGGTGGTCGCGGGCGACTGGCGGGCACCTTTCTCGGTGCGCTGGTGATCGCCGTCCTCGGCAACGGGCTGACGCTGATGGACGTGCCGTCCTACTGGCAGCAGATCGTGACCGGTGTCGTCGTGGTCGGTGCGGTCGTGCTCGACCGGCTCACCCGCGGGGAGCCCGGCGAATGACCGTCACCGCACCGCCGCGCACCCGAGCGCTGGAGGCCTCCGGAATCTCCAAACGCTACGCGGGTGTCGCCGCGCTGGAAGATGTGTCGATCACATTGGAACCGGGCAAGATTCACGCCCTCGTCGGTGAGAACGGCGCCGGGAAGTCGACACTGTCGAAGATCCTGTCGGGATTCGAATCCAGCGACGCCGGGACCGTGACGCTCGACGGCGAACCGGTCAACCCCAAGTCCCCGACGCATGCCGCGGCCCTGGGCATCGCGATCGTGCACCAGGAGTTGTCGGTGATCAACACGATCTCCGTCGCCGAGAACGTCCTGGTCGGTGAGGAACCGTCGCGGTGGGGTGTGATCGACCGCAAGGCACTGGCCGAGAGCGCCCGTGCCCATCTGGCCCGGGTCGGGCTCGACATCGACCCACGCCGGCCCGCCGGTGAATTCTCCATCGCCGAACAGCAGCTCATCGAAATCGCTCGCATCCTGGCCCAGGATGTCCGGGTGGTGTTCTTCGACGAGCCCACATCGTCGCTCCCGCACGATGATTCGCTGCGCCTGCTGGCCCTGCTGCGCGAACTGCGCGATGCGGGCACCGCGGTGGTGCTGATCAGCCACGACCTGGCCGAGGTCCTCGAATACGCCGACACCGTCACTGTGTTGCGCGACGGTAAGCACATCATCACCGGGCCGGCCGCCGAATTCACCGAAGAGTCGCTGATCAAGCACATGATCGGCCGCAAACTGGAAGTGCTCTACCACGGGCACAGTGCGCCCGCACAGGCCGCGACGCAACCGATCCTGATCGTCGACGGGATCAGCGCACCCGGCGTGGTATCCGCCACGCTGCGCGTCAGCCCCGGCGAAATCCTCGGTGTCGGCGGCCTTGTCGGGAGTGGCCGGTCCGAGATGCTGGCGGCGATCTTCGGTGCCACGCACACCACCTCGGGCACCATGACACTGGACGGCAAACCGCACCGGCCCGCGCATCCGCGGGACGCACTGGACCGTGGCGTGGCCCTGGTCCCCGAGGACCGCAAGAACCAGGGGCTGCATCTGCGGCTGCCGATCAGCACCAACATCGAGCTGGCCAGCCTGTCGGAGATGAGCTCAGGTCCCTGGCTGCGCCGCAGGCGTGGCGCCAAGATCGTCGAGCGGTTCTTCGCCGAACTGCGGATCAAGGCCGCCAGTACGTCGATGCCGGTCGGCGCCCTGTCCGGCGGCAACCAGCAGAAGGTGGCCCTGGCCAAGGTGCTGGCAACCAAACCCCGGGTGCTCCTGCTCGACGAACCCACCCGTGGCATCGACGTCGGCGCCAAAGCCGAAGTGCACCGGCTCATCCGGCAGCTCGCCGACGAAGGTCTGGCGATCATCATGGTGTCCTCGGTGCTGCCGGAACTGCTCGGCGCCTCCGATCGGATCGTCGTGATGCGTGCGGGCCGAACCGTCGGCGAACTCGCCAGGGATGAAGCATCGGAGGAATCGGTGATGACGCTGGCGTTCCAGGGCGCGGTGTCCGATGACTGACCGTGTCGCCGTGCTCACCGGCGCCGACGGCGGCCTGGGCCGTGCGGTCGCCGAGCGGCTCAGCAAGGACGGGTTCTCGCTGGTTCTCGGCTACCACCCCGGCAGTGACCCCACCCCGCACGTGGACCGCTCGATCGCGATTGCCGCCGACGTCACCCGCGAAAGCGATGTCGCGCATCTGATCACGTCGGCGAGCGCGGAGTACGGCCGGATCGACGCGGTGGTGACCCTGGCCGGGGTGATGGAACAGTGTCTCGTCGACGACCTCGATCTCACGACGTGGAACCACACCCTGGCGGTCAACCTGACCGGAACCTTCCTGTGCGTCAAGGCCGCCGCTGACGAGTTGCGAAAGACCCGCGGCTCGGCGGTGACCATCGGCAGCCAGCTCGGCTACACCGGCGGGATCAACTGCGCCGCCTACACTGCGTCGAAGGCCGGCGTCGCGGGGCTCACCCGCGCGCTGGCACGCGAGCTGGGACCGGATGTTCGCGTCAACTGCGTTGCGCCGGGCCCGATCTCGACACCGATGACCGCAGAACACGCGACACCCGAATGGGTCGAGCAGAAAACCCGGCAGCTCGTGATGGGGCGGTTCGGCACCCCCGACGAGGTCGCCACCGCGGTGTCCTGGCTGGTGGGCGAGGAGGCCACCTTTGTCACCGGCCAAACCATCAACGTCAATGGAGGAGGTGTGATGCCATGAGAGTCAGCAAGACCATCGCCCCCGAGTTCCTGACCGCCCGAGAGGCCGTGGAGCGCATCCCGGATCGGGCGCGCCTGCTGGTCGAGGCGTCGGGCGGGGGAGTCATCGAACCCTCTGGGCTCCTCTCGGCCCTCGCCGACCGCTACCGCGCCACCGGTGCACCGACGGAACTGTCGGCCTACTTCTGCAGCGGGATCGGTGACCGCGCCGGATCCGGCATGGATGTCCTTGCCCTGCCCGGCCTGATCCGCAGCGCGGTGGCCGGCCACTGGGCCATGACTCCCACGCTGTCGCGGATGGCTCACGACGGCGAGATCGAGGCCTACAACCTGCCGCAGGGTGTGTTGGCGCAACTGCTGCGCGAGAGCGCTGCCAAACGCCCGGGCCTGGTCACGAAGGTGGGACTCGGCACGTTCTGTGACCCACGCCAAGGCGGTGGCAAGCTGAACGAGGTGACCACCGCAGACCTGGTCGAAGTGCTCGAGATCCACGGCGAGGAGTACCTGTTCTATCCGAGCGTGGGATTCGACGTCGCGTTCATCCGCGGCACCACCGCCGACGAACACGGCAACCTCACCCTGGAACACGAGACCGCCAAGCTGGGTGTGCTGGCCGCGGCCATGGCCGCGCGCAACAGCGGCGGTCTGGTGATCGCACAGGTCAAACGCGTCGCCGCGGCGCACACGCTGAACCCCAAGAGCGTCGTGGTGCCGGGTCACCTGATCGACATCGTGGTGGTCCAGGAAGACCAGTGGCAGACGGCGATCACGCAGTACAACCCGGCGTTCTCCGGTGAGGTCTACGTACCCTTCGGCCAGTCGCCGCCGATGCCGCTGAGCGAACGCAAGGTCGTGGCCCGCAGGGCGCTCGACGAAATCGAGCCGGCCTCGGTGGTCAACCTCGGAGTGGGGATGGCCGACGGCGTCGCCACCACCGCGCTGGAGGAGGGCCGACTGTCGGAGATCACCCTGACCGTGGAGCAGGGCATGGTCGGTGGGGTGCCCGAACGCGGTGTGATCTTCGGAGTCGCGTGGAATCCCGAAGCCGTCATCGAGCACGCGTCGCAGTTCGACTTCTACGACGGTGGTGGACTCGACGTGACGTGCCTGGGCTTCGCCGAGGTCGACAAGGACGGCAACGTCAATTCCTCACTGGTCGACGGCCGTATCTTCGGTGCGGGCGGTTTCATCAACATCAGCCAGGCAGCCAAGAAGGTGGTGTTCTGCGGGACGCTGACCGCCGGCGGTCTGCGACTGGATCTGTCCGAGGGGCACCCCAAGGTGACCTCCGAGGGCAGACACCGCAAGTTCATCGAGCGGGTCCGGCAGATCACATTCAACGCCCAGTTGGCCCGTGAACGCGGACAGGAGGTCATCTACGTCACCGAGCGCGCCGTGTTCGTGCTCGGCGACGACGGGCCCGTCCTGGTCGAGGTGGCCCCCGGCTGGACCGCCGAGCAGATCGTGGCCCTGATGGATTTCCGACCCAAACTCGCCGACGAGATCACCGTGATGTCACCGGGCCTGTTCGCCCAACGGCGCGACACCACCACACCCCAGAGCACCCCGCCCGCCGACCACACCGGCCGCGAAACCGAGAAGGAGTAACCACCATGCGCACTCGTGCCGCCGTCACCTATGGACTCAACCAGCGATTCGAAGTCAAGGAAGTCGAACTCGACGAGCCCGGCCCCAACGAGGTCCTGGTCCACCTCGTCGCATCCGGTGTGTGTCATTCCGACATGCACCACGTCACCGGCGACCAGATCGCCCAGCTGCCAATGATCTTCGGGCACGAAGGCGCGGGCGTGGTGGAGCAGGTCGGGGCCAACGTCACCCACGTCGCGCCCGGCGATCACGTCGTGATGTCGTACCTGCCGTCCTGCGGGACATGCCGGTGGTGCACCAACGGCCAGACCAACCTGTGCGACCTCGGCGCCCACACGGTGCTCGGGCCGCAGATCGACGGCACGTACCGCTTCCGCGATGACGACGGCGTCGAACTCGGCCAGTTCTGCCTGGTGTCGACTTTCAGCGAGTGGACCGTCGTTCCCGGCCAGTCGGTGGTCAAGGTCGAGCCGCACTACCGCCTGGAACGGGCGTGCCTGGTGGCCTGCGGTGTCACCACCGGTGTCGGCACGGCCGTCTACCGCGGCGGCGTGGCCCCGGGCGACGACGTGATGGTGTTCGGCGTCGGCGGCATCGGCATGAACATCGTGCAGGGGGCCAAGATCGCCGGTGCAAAGCGGATCATCGCCTGCGATATCAATGACTGGAAACTGGAGCAGGCCAAGATCTTCGGCGCAACCCACACGGTCAACCCCAACACCACCGACCCCGTCGAATTCGCCAACGAGCTGACGTGGGGCGTCGGTGTCGACAAGGCGTTCGAGGCGATCGCAACCCCCGAGACCATCGGGCAGGCCGTCCGTGCACTACGCAAAGGTGGCGTCGCCGCGGTGGTGGGCCTCACGCGTCACGATCAGCCCGACATCCCGATCAACCCGTCAGATTTCGTGCTGTGGCAGAAGACCCTGACCGGCTCGCTCAACGGCGGTTGCAACCCGCGCAACGACATTCCCAAGATGCTCAAGCTCTGGGATTCCGGTCAGATCAACCTCGACGACCTGGTCACCCGCGAATACCGCCTGGAACAGATCAACGACGCCTACGACGACCTGCTGGCCGGCAAGAACCTGCGCGGTGTGATCCGCTACGAATGGGCTGACAACGGGGTCGATCACTGATGACGCTGACCTACGAGCTGGACTCCGACGCGCGGGAATTCCTGGGCGTGGTCAACGACTTCTGCGTCAGCCGCGTAGCCCCCCGCGCCCAGGACATCGACCTGTCCGGTGAGTTCTTTCCCGATCTGCTGGCCGAGGCGGCGGAGATCGGTTTGCAGGGACTGATTTTCACCGATGACGGCGCGATCGACCCGACCATGTTCGCCCTGGCTCACGAAACCACCGAACTGGTGGCGTCGTACTCCGGCGCGGTGGCGCTGGGTATCTCGATCGCCCGCCTGCACGGCTATCTGCTGGCCGCCTACGCACCGGCCGATATCCGCGACCGGTGGTTGCCCGGCCTGATCGACGGGTCGATCCGGGGCAGTTTCGCCCTCAGCGAGCCGCACTCCGGCACCGACATCAGGGCGGGCCGCACGGTGGCCACCGTGATCGATGCCGACACGGTGAGCATCACCGGTGAGAAGGCCTGGATCACCCAGTCGCCTGCCGCGCACTTCTGCATCGTGCTGGCCAAGCTCGGCTCCGCCGACCGTGATGCCGCCACCGGCGCGTTCGTGGTCCCGCTCGACGCCGACGGTGTCACGGTGGGCCAGGACGAGCCGATGTCGGGCTTCCGCGGGATGCCCATGGCCAACGTCCATTTCGACGATTGCCGCGTGCCGGCCGCCTGGCGGCTGGACGTCGACGGGTTCCGCGGCATGCTGGAGGGCCTGAACCTGGCCCGGCTCGACGCCGGCTGCTACGGAGTCGGTTTCATGCGTGCGGCGCTGCGGGAAACCAGCGCCTACGTCCGCGACCGGCAGGCCTTCGGCAAGTCGCTGGCCGATCTGCAGATCGTGCAGGAGAAGCTCGGCCGCATGCACGCCGACTACCTCGCGGCCCGCGTCTTACTGCGTGAGGGTGTGGCCAGTTTCGCCGGCGGTGCCGGTGGTGACGCGCACCTGATCTCGGCGGCCAAGATGGTCGCCAGCGATGCCGCCATGCGCCACACCGTCGAAGCCGTCCAACTGCACGGCGGCTACGGTGTACACCTGCACTACCCGGTGCAGCGCCTGATGCGCGACGCCAAGATCATCCAGATCATCGACGGCACAAGCGAAATCCACGCGCTGATGCTCGGGCGCGCCGCAGCGCGCGCCGACTGGTCCTGACCGACATCTGCCCTGATCACCATCCTGGAGACGACATGACGACCCTCTCGCATTCCTTCGAGCCCATCACCGACGAACTCCAGCGCGCCCTGTTCATCGACGGCGTGTTCACCACCTCAGAAGGCGAATCCCAGCCGGTCACCGACAAAGCCACCGGCGAGGTCCTGGCGTTCGCTGCCACCGCCACCACTGCGGACACCGATCGCGCCGTGGCGGGAGCCGTAGCCGCACAACGTGACTGGTACGCCACGCCGGCCACCGAGCGGGCCGCCATCCTGCGCAGGGGCGGCGAGATCCTGCAGCGTGACGCCGCCCGGTTCAAAGACGTCCTGGTCCGTGAGGGCGGCGCCACCGGACCCAAGGCCGAAGGTGAGATCGCTGCCAGCGTCATCGAGTTCTATCAGGCTGCCGAACTGGCCACCACCCCGCTGGGCGAGATCATCCCGTCCGGCCAGCGGGGCCGGGTCAACATCGTCGAGCGGCGCCCCGTCGGCGTCGTCGGGTTGATCACGGCATGGAACGCGCCGGTGCACATCGCCATGCGCGTGCTGGCCCCGGCGATCGCGCTCGGTAACGCCGTCGCGCTCAAACCGGCACCCGAGACACCCTTCACCGGTGGCCTCATGCTGGCCGAAGTCCTCGCCGAGGCCGGACTGCCGCCCGGCGTCGTCCAGGTCCTCACCGGCGGCCCCGCGGGCCCGGCGCTGGTCGAGCACCCCGACGTCGACATGATCCACTTCACCGGTTCGGAAGAGACGGGCCGCCGGATCAACATCGCCGCAGCGCCGCTGCTCAAACGTGTCGCCCTCGAACTCGGGGGCAACAACGCCAGCATCGTGCTGTCCGACGCCGACCTCGACCTGGCCGCGCAGTGCGGTGCCGCATCGTCATTCGGGCATCAGGGGCAGGTGTGCATCGCCACGGGGCGCCATATCGTGCTCGCCGATGTCGCCGACGCCTACGTCGCCAAACTCAGCGCGCACGCGGCCGCACTCACCGTGGGCGACCCGTTCCTCACCGACGTCGACCTGGGTCCCATGCTGTCGACCCGGCAGGTGGAGAAGGCGCTGGCGATGATGAACAGCAGCCTTGACCTCGGGGCCAGGCTCGTGGAAGGCGGCACTGCCGACGGAGTCTTCCTGCGACCCACCGTCGTCGACGCGGTGCGGCCCGGCATGCCGTTGCACGACGAGGAGATCTTCGCGCCGATCGCTCCGGTGACCGTAGTCGACACGGTCGAGGAGGCTATCGCCATCGTCAACGGCACTCGCTTCGGCCTCTCGACCGCCGTGTTCGGTCGCGACCTGGACGCCGCGTGGGCCGTCGCCGATCAGATCCGCTCCGGCATGGTGCACGTGAACGACGGCACGGCCCTGCACGAATCGCAGGTGCCCTTCGGCGGGACGGCGGCCTCCGGCCTCGGTGACGACCTCGGCGGACGCTCGAACATCGACCTGCTCACCGAGCGTCGCTGGACCAGCCTGCAGCGCCGAACGACGCCGTGAGCACCGAGACGGCGGGTCGGGTACAGCTGCACCGCGACGGGCCCGTGGGGCGCATCGTGCTGGACCGCCCCGCCAAGCGCAACGCGCTCAGCACCCACCTGCTCGGCGAGTTGTCGCGGTGTCTCGACGACGTGGCCGCCGACTCCCGGATCCGGGTGGTCACCCTGGAAGGCGCCGGCCCGGTGTTCTGCGCCGGAGCCGACACGGTGGAATTCGGTTCCACCACAGCGGAACTGATCCGCGGCGCCTGGACACGGCTGGGGCAGCAGGTGTTCGGTGACCTGGCCACCCTGCCGCAGACGACCGTGGCGCTGCTGTCCGGCAGCGCGTTCGGAGGTGGACTCGAACTGGCCATGCACTGCGACTTCCGCGTCGCCGGCGAGAACATCGAAGTGGGGCTGCCCGAGGCCAGCCTCGGCACCGCCCCCGGCTGGGCCGGCGTTCAGCGCATCACCGAGGTGGCGGGACTGACCACGGCGCGACTCCTGGTGTTGACCGCCCGGCGCCACACCGCCGAGGAGGCGTTGCGGATGCGGTTGGTCGATATCGTCGCGGCCGACCCCGAATTGGCCACCAAGCGCCTGGTTTCGGACATCCTCGCGACCACGCCGGTGGCCCAGTCGATCCTCAAACGCGCACTGATCAGCACCGCGCCGACGACGTCGTCGGCGCTCATCGATTCACTCGCCGGGGCCTATCTTGCCGCGCACGGCGAAACCACACCCAGGAAGACCACACCATGACCAGAACAGTGTTCATCGCCGGCTCGTCACGCGGAATCGGCGCTGCTGCCGCTCGTTTGGAAGCCCGTGGGGGATCACGAGTGATCCTGCACGGCCGTTCCGACTCGCCGGCGCTCAAAGAACTGGCGACCGAGTTGGACGCGCCGGCCTACAGCTGCGACGGCCAGGACGTCGACGCGGTGAACAACCTGATGGCCACCCTGGCCGACCAAGGTGAATCGATCGACGCGCTGATCTGCACGCTGGGCACGGTGACCGCGACCGATGCGCTACACGGCGACACCGAGGCCTGGCTCGACGAATACCGGTCCAACGTGCTGGCGCCGGTGAACTTCATCCGCGCGGTCGCACCGTCGATGATCGCAAAGGGCAAGGGCCGCATCGTCACCGTGTCCTCCATCCGCGGTCGCGACAACCTGGCCAGCCCAGAAGTGACCGCGTATTCGGCGGCGAAAGCGGCACTGGAGAACGTCACCGTGTCGTTCGCCAAGGCACTCGCACCCGCCGTCACCGTCAACTCCGTCGCGCCGGGTTTCGTGTTGACGGACATGGCCGAGACGTGGTCGGACGACGTGCGCAAAGAGGTCGCCACCAACCTGCTCGGCCGCGCCGCCCAACCCGAGGAGATCGCGGCGCTGTTGTGCTTCCTGGTCAGTGACG
>CAMFLL010000181.1 GCA_945957405.1 uncultured Mycolicibacterium sp.
GCCCGGTCCGCCGCCGAAGCCCGGCCCGTTCGCCGATCCGCCCTGGCCACCGGCGGCGTAGATGACGGCGCCACCGGCCGCGGCGAGCACCACCGCGATCCCGACGGCGGCGAGGGTCTTGTTGGTCGACCAGTGCCGGTCGCCGGGCGCCGCGGGCGCGCCCCACGTCGGCTCGGTGGTGTCCGGAGAAGCCGTAGCGTTGTCCATGACCACCACGGTGACGGGCCAAGCTATGTGTCCGCTGTGCGTCGCATCGGTACCCGATATGGCAACACGTTCACAGCCCGCGCATAGGATCGACACAGGGTCGGCCCATCGCACAGATCAATACTGAGAGCCATGACGTCTTCAGCAGCCGAACGAGTCGTGATGCGGCGCGCCGACGGTAACCCCATCAGCGTGCTGGTCGTCGACGACGAATCAGTCCTCGCCGAGATGGTGTCGATGGCACTGCGCTACGAGGGGTGGACCATCACCACCGCCGGCGACGGTGCCTCGGCGATCTCCGCGGCCCGCAACGCCAGGCCCGACGCCGTCGTCCTGGACGTGATGCTGCCCGATATGAGCGGGCTCGACGTGCTGCGCAGGTTGCGCGAACAGAATCCCACGCTGCCGGTGCTGCTGTTGACCGCCAAGGACGCTGTCGAGGACCGTATCGCCGGCCTCACCGCGGGCGGCGACGACTACGTCACCAAACCGTTCAGCATCGAGGAGGTGGTGTTGCGGCTGCGCGCCCTGCTGCGCCGCACCGGCGTCACCACTGAGGACAGCGGAGCGCAGATCGTCGTCGGCGACCTGGTCCTCGACGAGGACAGCCATGAGGTCACCCGCGCCGGTGAACCCATCACGTTGACCTCGACGGAGTTCGAACTGCTGCGCTTCATGATGCGCAACTCCAAGCGGGTGCTGTCCAAGGCCCAGATCCTGGACCGGGTGTGGAGTTACGACTTCGGCGGCCGTTCGAACATCGTCGAGCTGTACATCTCGTATCTGCGCAAGAAGATCGACAGCGGCCGTGCACCCATGATCCACACCCTGCGGGGGGCCGGGTATGTCCTCAAGCCCGCCGGCTGACGGGTCGAAGGCCGCACCTGAGAGCCGATGGGCGCCAGTCGCCTGGTCATTGCGCACCCGGCTGCTGGCCGGCCAGATTCTGCTGCTCACCCTCGTCCTGATCGGGATCGGCGGGGTCACCGAACTGGCGTTGCGGCAGTACCTGGTGACCCAGCTCGACCAGTCGCTGCATGACGCGTCGCACCGCTCGGCGATCATGGCCAGTTTTCCGCCGCCGCCGCCCTTTCCCGGCAGCCGGCCCAGCCGCCGGCCGGGACCAGGTCCCGACTTCCTCGACGCACCCGGCCAGCCTGTCGGCCTGGTCTCCGCGATCATGGGGTACGACGGGCGGGTGAACGCCGGTGTGCTGACCACGGCCGGCGAGCGTGGTGCGGTCGACCCCGCGGCCACCGAACAGCTCACGTCGATCGAACCGCGGCGCCCACCGGTCAGCGCCGACCTCGACGGACTGGGCAGCTACCGGCTGACGGCGACCTATGACCGCGCGGGCAACGTGATCGTCACCGGGCTACCGATGTCGGATGTCGACGACACGATGTTCCGGGTGCTGATCATCTTCATCGTGGTCGCCGGTGCGGCTCTGCTGGCGGCCTCGACGCTGGGAATCGTCATCACCCGCCGTGCGCTGGCACCGCTGACCCGCGTCGCGGCCACCGCCCGGCAGGTGGCCAATCTGCCCCTGGACCGCGGTGAGGTCGAGCTGCCGGTGCGCGTCCCCGAACGCGACGCAAACCCCAATACCGAAGTGGGACAGATGGGTTCGGCCCTCAATCGGATGCTCGACCACATCTCGACGGCCCTGAACACCCGCCAGGCCAGCGAGACGCGGGTACGCCAGTTCGTCGCCGACGCCAGCCATGAGTTGCGCACCCCGCTGACAGCCATCCGCGGCTACTCCGAACTGGCACAGCGACGTCGCGACGAGGTACCCGACGAAGTGGCCCACGCCATGGGGCGCGTGGCCTCCGAGGCCGAACGGATGACCCAACTTGTCGAAGACCTGCTGCTGCTGGCTCGACTGGATTCGGGGCGGCCCCTGGAACGCGAGCAGGTCGACCTGTCGCAGTTGGCGGTCGACGCCGTCAGCGACGCCCACATCGCCGGGTCCGACCACGAGTGGGACCTGGATCTGCCCGACGAACCGGTGGTGGTGATCGGTGACGCCGCGCGGCTGCACCAGGTCCTGACGAATTTGCTGGCCAACGCCCGCGTCCACACCCCGGCGGGTACCACCGTGCGATTGTCGCTGGGTGTCGAGGGCCGGAATGCGGTGTGGCGGGTGGCCGACAACGGCCCCGGCATCCCCTCGGACTTGCAGTCCGAAGTCTTCGAGCGATTCGCCCGCGGGGACACGTCGCGCTCCCGCAAGGGCGGCAGCACCGGATTGGGCTTGGCGATCGTCGCCGCGGTGGTCAAGGCGCATCACGGCACCATCGTGGTGCGCAGCACACCCGGCGATACCGAATTCGTGGTGCGGCTGCCATTCACAGCGGGCACATAGCCGGCACCCACCCTCCGTCCAAGCTGGTCGGCGAACCTTGAATGGTGACCCTCACCGCGCACCGGCCCGTGCCTGTCTCCAGTCCGCCGGTCGGTACGCGAGTTCGCTTCGAGAAGCCCGCGCTGGCCGTTCTGTTGATCTCGACGGCCCTGCTGTACCTGTGGAATCTCGGCGCCAGCGGGTGGGCCAACGGTTTCTACGCCGCGGCCGTGCAGGCCGGTTCACAGGATTGGACTGCGCTGCTCTTCGGATCCAGTGACGCCGCCAACGCCATCACGGTGGACAAGACGCCGGGGGCACTGTGGGTGATGGGCATCTCGGCCCGGCTGTTCGGTTTCAATGCGTGGTCCATGCTGGTGCCGCAGGCCCTGATGGGGGTGGCCGCCGTCGGCGTGCTCTACACCGCGGTGCGACGGGTGTCCGGCCCGAGGACAGCGTTGCTGGCCGGTGCCGTGCTGGCGCTGACCCCGGCCGCGGCGTTGATGTTCCGGTTCAACAATCCCGACGCGCTGCTGGTGCTGGCGCTGACCATCGCGGCCTACGCGGTGCTGCGCGCCCTCGACGACAGCAGCAGCCGGTGGTGGATGGCGGCGGCCGGCACGGCGATCGGCGTGGGATTCCTTGCCAAGATGCTGCAGGCCTTCCTGGTGGCGCCGGTGTTCGCGCTGGTGTTCCTGGTGTGTGCGGCACTGCCCTGGCGCGCCAGGGTGCTGCGCCTGCTGGGTGGAGCGGCGGCCCTGATCGCCTCAGCCGGCTGGTATCTGCTCCTCGTCGAGCTGTGGCCGGCCGGTTCGCGGCCGTATATCGGTGGGTCACAGCATGATTCGATCCTCGAGTTGGCGCTGGGCTACAACGGCCTCGGCCGCCTCACCGGCGACGAGACCGGCGGACTGGGCAACCTCAACTTCGACGTCGGTTGGGGCCGGCTACTCGGCGGGGAGATGGGCGGCCACATCGGCTGGCTGCTGCCCGCGGCGCTGATCGTGCTGGTGGCCGGACTCGTCATCACGGCGCGCGCGCCGCGCACCGACACGACGCGAGCCGCTCTGCTGCTGTGGGGCGGCTGGCTGGTGGTCACCGCCGCGGTGTTCAGCTACATGAACGGCATCATGCACCCCTACTACACCGTGGCCCTTGCTCCCGCCGTGGCGGGCACCCTGGCCACCGGTGGTGCACTGCTGTGGCGGCGGCGCGCCGACATCCGCTGCGCCTGCGTGCTCTTGGGGTCGGTGATCATCACCGCGGCGCTCGGTTTCACACTGCTGGAACGTAATTCGGACTGGCTGCCGTGGCTGCGATGGAGCGTGTTGATCGTGGGGCTGGCCGTGGGGATGCTGGTACTGGTAGCCGGTCGGATGGCGCCAAAGGCCGCCACGGCGGTAGGGCTGTTCGTGGTGCTGTCGATGTTGGCCGGGCCGGCGGCGTACTCGATCGCCACCGCGGCGACCCCCCACTCCGGTGCCATCCCGTCCGTCGGTCCCACCTCGGGCTTCGGTGGTCCACCTGGTTTCCTCGACATCCGCACCCCCGACCCGGCGCTGGCCGCGACGCTGAGCGCTGATGCCGGCGACTACACCTGGGTGGCCGCCGCAGTGGGCTCCAACAACGCGGCCGGTTACCAATTGGCCACCGGGGCACCGGTCATGGCCATCGGCGGGTTCAACGGAACCGACCCGGCCCCGACCCTGGAGCAGTTCAAGCAGTACGTCGAACAGGGCCGCATCCACTACTTCATCGACGGCGGCATGATGATGGGCCCCAGGCACGGCGAGAACAGCGGCAGTGATGACGCCGAACAGATCACCCAGTGGGTTTCCGATAATTTCCCCGAGCAGTCCATCGGTGGTTCGACCGTCTACGACCTGGGCGCGTGATGCATAGCCAGCACATAGGAAACACCAACTCTGAGCTCACACCCACAGCAGAACATCGAGATATGACCATCGCACTCGACCGTGACGCCGACACCACAGGCGACGCCGCCCCGGACAACACCTTCGCCCGGCTCAGCGCCGTCCGTCTCGCGGCCGACCGCGGTGTCCCCGTCCTCGACGTGGTGGTACCCGTCTACAACGAGCAAGCCGCGCTGGCCGATTCGGTGCACCGGCTGCATCGCCACCTGTGCGAGCAGTTCCCGTTCACATTCCGGATCACGATCGCCGACAACGCCAGCATCGACGCCACACCTGAGATCGCGGCCGCGTTGGCGGACGAGATCGACGAGGTGCGGGTCTGCCGGCTGGAGGAGAAGGGCCGCGGCCGCGCGCTGCACGCGGTGTGGTCGACGTCGGATGCGCCGGTGCTCGCCTACATGGATGTCGACCTGTCGACCGACCTCGCGGCGCTGCTGCCCCTGGTGGCGCCGTTGGTCTCGGGTCACTCCGACGTGGCGATCGGCACCCGGCTGTCACGCGGTTCGCGGGTGGTGCGCGGCCCCAAGCGGGAAGTGATCTCGCGCTGCTACAACCTGATCCTGCGGTCGACCCTGTCGGCCCGGTTCTCGGACGCACAATGCGGTTTCAAGGCGATCCGGGCCGACGCGGCCCGTGCGCTGCTGCCGCACATCGAGGACACCGGATGGTTCTTCGACACCGAACTGTTGGTGCTGGCCGAGCGCAGCGGACTGCGGATCCACGAGGTGCCGGTCGACTGGGTCGACGATCCGGACAGCCGCGTGGACATCGTCTCGACGGCCATCGCCGACCTCAAGGGTGTGGCGCGGCTGCTGCGCGGATTCGCGACGGGAGAGATCCCGGTTGCCGCGATCGCGGCGCAGTTCGGGCCGCAGCGGGCGAAGGCCCCCAGATCGCTGCTGCGCCAGGGCGTGTACTTCGCGACCATCGGCGTCTTCTGCACCATCGCCTACCTGCTGCTGTTCCTGGCACTCCGCGGAGCGCTCGGCGCCCAGGGCGCCAACCTGGTGGCCCTGCTGGTCACCGCGGTGGCCAACACCGCGGCCAACCGGCGGTTCACCTTCGGTGTGCGTGGCCGCGCCGGCGTGGCCCGCCATCAGGTCGAAGGCCTGGTGGTGTTCGGCATCGGACTCGGTTTGACCAGCGGCGCGCTGGCCTTGTTGCACGCCAGTTCCGGCGCGTTCGGGCCGCCTCGGCCCCTCGAGCTGATCGTCCTGGTGGCGGCCAACCTGCTGGCCACCGTCGTCCGATTCGTCCTGCTGCGCGGGTGGGTCTTCCACCCTGTGCGCACCAAACGGCTCACCAAGTGAAAGACACCAACTCGATGACCATCACAGAAGATGTTGCGACCAACCACATCTGGGTTGCGACCGACGATGACGCCGGCGGGCGCAACCCGGTCCGACGGCTCCTGCACGGCCCGGCCGACCAGCCGCGCTGGGAACGGCCGGCGCTGCTGACCCTGCTGTCGTTCACCTCGGTGCTCTACCTCTGGGCGCTCGGATCCCTGGGCTGGGCCAACGACTTCTACGCCGCGGCCGCCCAGGCCGGCACGCAGAGCTGGACGGCGATGCTGTTCGGCTCGCTCGATGCGGGTAACGCGATCACCGTCGACAAGCCGCCCGCGGCGATGTGGGTGATGGCGCTGTCGGGCCGGCTGTTCGGTTTCAACTCCTGGAGCATGCTGGTACCGCAGGCGTTGATGGGCGTCGCCGCGGTCGCCCTGCTCTACGCGGCGGTGCGCCGCACCTCGGGTGCCGCGGCCGGCCTGCTGGCCGGCAGCGTGCTGGCTTTGACCCCGGTGGCGGCGTTGATGTTCCGCTTCAACAACCCCGACGCGCTGCTGGTGCTGCTGCTCGTGGTGGCGGGCTACTGCATCGTGCGCGCGCTGGAGAAGAACCCGACCCGGTGGGTCGCACTGGCCGGCGTCGCACTGGGTTTCGCATTCCTGGCCAAGCTGCTGCAGGCGTTCGTGGTGGTGCCGGCGCTGGCCCTGGTGGTGCTGGTTGCCATCCCTGGCCACATCTGGTCGCGACTGCGGACCCTGCTGGTGGGCCTGCTGACCATGGTGGTTTCCGCAGGCTGGTTCGTGGCGCTGGTCAGCCTGTGGCCGGCGGACTCGCGGCCCTATATCGGCGGGTCGACGGACAACAGCTTGTTGCAGCTGGCGCTGGGCTACAACGGCCTGGGCCGGGTGCTCGGCGGCGACGGCAACCCTACCCAGACAGCGGGCTCCGGCGGTGGTTTCGGAGGCGGCGCCTTCGGCGGAGCACCCGGTATCGGCCGCATGTTCGGTGAGTCGATGGGCACCGAGATCTCCTGGCTGCTGCCCGCCGCGGTGATCGGCTTGATCGCCGGGTTGTGGTTCACCCGCCGCGCGCCGCGGACCGACCGGGGCCGGGCCGGCCTGCTGCTGTGGGGCGGCTGGATGGTGGTGACGGTCCTGGTGTTCAGCTACATGAAGGGGATCATGCATCCCTACTACACCATCGCGCTGGCCCCCGGCGTCGCCGGTGTCATCGGTATCACCGTCCGGGAGTTGTGGCGCGGCAGGCAGTTCCGCGGCGCACGGGTGGTGTTGGGTCTGATGCTGGCCGTCACCGGCGTGTGGAGCTTCGTCCTGCTGAACCGCACCCCGGACTGGCAGCCCTGGTTGCGCTGGACCGTCGTCGTCGGCTCGGTAGCCGTCGCGGCGGTGCTGATTGTCGGCGCCCATCACCTGGGCCGCTTCACCGCGGCGCTGGCCACCGCCGGTCTGCTGTTCGGCCTGGCCGGCACGGCCGCCTACACCGTCGAGACCGTACTGCAGAGCCATGGGGGCGGCATCCCGACATCGGGCCCGGCCCGGGCGGGCGGTATGCACTGGGGTGGTTTCGGCGGCGACAACCAGTCCACCGAGCAGCTGCAGGCCCTGCTGAAGAACACCGACAACCGATGGGCCGCAGCCGCAGTCGGCTCGATGCAGGTCAGCGGACTGGAGCTGTCGACGGGTACCTCGATCATGGCGATCGGCGGGTTCAGCGGCGGTGACAACTCGCCCACGCTGGAACAGTTCCAGCAGTACGTCCGCGAAGGTCAGGTACGGTACTTCCTCGCCAACGACGGGCACGGCCCTGGCGGGCGAGGCGGGGACGGCGCAGGGAGCCAGATCGCCGAATGGGTGCAGGGCAACTTCACCTTTCAGAAGATCGACGGGACGACGGTGTACGACTTGGCCGGCTGACCGCGGCCCGCGGCCTATACTCCGGACATGCGTACGAGCTTGAAGTCCGGGGTATTGGCCGCGGCGGCGGTGGTCGCCTTGACGGGCGTGCCGATGGCGATCGTGACCATCAGCCCGGCCGGTGAGGCACATGCCGACGTGTGTGCCAGCGCCGGGCGCCGGATCACCGTCAGCGGGTGCACCAACGTCGCGCAGAACATCGCCGACTACGCACCCCCACCCGCCGAGTACGCCCCGCTGCCAGAGGATTTCACACCGAATTCGACGGTGTGCGTCGGATGGAACGGCCGCTGGGTCAACGCGGGCGGCTGTACCCCGTAAACCTCTCCCGGCGCGGCGGTGCAGCGGGTACAAAGCTGGTATGGAGTTCACCGCGCCGAGCGCGACCATCGAAGCTGCCCACGCCCGCCACCTGACCGAATTGCCATTCGACGACACCGCCGATTTCGACAACGCCGACCGCGGCTTCATCGCGGCACTGGAACCGTGCGTGGTGAAGGCTGCCGACGGCCGGGTGGTGTGGGACAACGACGCGTACGCGTTCCTGGGCGGCGACGCGCCCACAACGGTGCATCCGAGTCTGTGGCGGCAGAGCCAACTGGTCGCCAAGCAGGGTCTGTACGAGGTGGTCGAGGGCATCTACCAGGTTCGTGGCCTGGACCTGTCGAATATCAGCTTCATCGAGGGCGACACCGGGATCATCGTCATCGATCCGCTGGTCTCCACCGAGACCGCCGCCGCGGCGCTGGCGATGTACCGCGCGCACCGCGGTGAGCGCCCCGTGGTGGCCGTGATTTACACGCACAGCCACGTCGACCATTTCGGCGGCGTGCTCGGTGTGACCTCGCAGGCGGAGGTCGACGCCGGGAAAGTCGCGGTGCTGGCTCCCGAGGGCTTCACCGAACATGCGGTGCAGGAGAACGTCTACGCCGGCACGGCGATGGGCCGCCGCGCCGGGTACATGTACGGCGCGGCCCTGGCGCGTGGCCCGCAAGGGCAGGTCGGCTGCGGTCTCGGCCAGACTCCCTCCACCGGCGAGGTGGCGCTCATCGTGCCCACCGTCGACATCACCACCACCGGTGAGAAGCACACCATCGACGGTGTCGAGATCGAGTTCCAGATGGCGCCGGGCACCGAGGCGCCTGCCGAGATGCATTTCTACTTCCCGAAGTACAAGGCGCTGTGCATGGCCGAGAACGCGACACACAACCTGCACAATCTGCTGACGCTGCGCGGCGCGCTGGTGCGCGACCCGCATGGCTGGTCGGGGTATCTCACCGAGGCCATCGACACCTACAGCGACCGCACCGACGTCGTGTTCGCTTCGCACCACTGGCCGACCTGGGGTCGCGACACCATCGTCGAATACCTGTCACTGCAACGCGATCTGTACGCCTATCTCCATGACCAGACGCTGCGGCTGCTCAACCAGGGGTACACCGGTATCGAGATCGCCGAGAACTTCGCGATGCCGCCCGCGTTGGAGAAGGCCTGGCACGCCCACGGCTACTACGGTTCGGTGAGTCACAACGTCAAGGCCGTCTACCAGCGCTACATGGGCTGGTTCGACGGGAATCCGGCACGGCTGTGGGCACACCCGCCCGAGGCCGCCGGCCCGCGATACGTCGCGGCCATGGGCGGGATCGACCACGTCGTCGAACTCGCCAAGGCCGCCTACGATGACGGCGACTACCGCTGGGCGGCAACACTTCTCGACCACGCGACCTTCACGGACCAGGACCACGCCGGGGCCAGGCAGTTGTACGTCGCAACGCTGCAGCAGCTGGCATACGGCGCCGAGAACGGGCCGTGGCGCAATTTCTTCCTGGCCGGCGCCACCGAGCTGGCCGACGGCAATTTCGGCACGCCGACGCAGACGTCGTCGTCGACCATCATGGCGCAGCTGACACCCGAGCAGATCTTCGATGCGCTGGCCATCAGTGTCAACGGCCCGAAGTCATGGGATCTCGATCTCTCCCTTGATATTTCGTTCGCTGACCTGGGCGCCAACTACCGGCTGGCGCTGCGTAACGGCGTGCTGGTCCATCGTAAGACGCCGGCCGACGAGGCAACTGCCGGTGCCACCGTGAAGCTGGACACCAAGGCGCGGTTGTTGGCCCTGGCCACCGGCGATTTCACGTCGCCGGGTTTCGAACTGGCCGGCGACGCGACCGTGCTGCAGAAGCTCACCGGTGTGCTCGACCGGCCGGACCCCGGGTTCAACATCGTCACGCCCTGATACCGCGCAGTGCTACGACCCAGTGCGGCATTCCCGGGTGGTGTCTCGCACCACCCGGTGCACGAAACCGAGCTTGGTCGCCACCGGTGGCGGTAGCTCGAACGGATACAGCGGGTTCTTGCCCATCGCGGTGTTGATCCTGTTGAAAAACAACGACATCCACCGCCAGTCGTCGAGCAGCCGCTCGATCGGGACGTCCTCATAGGACTCGAGCGGCGCGACATCGCGCGGCACGGTGAACTGGACCCGGTCCGCATGTAACACCATGCCGGCTTCGCGGCTGGTGTCCATGGTGTCGGTGATGTGCAGGTAGTGGGCGAAGCACTCCGCGAAGTCCTCCCACGGGTGCATCGTGGCGTACTCCGAGATGAACGACGTCTGCCAGCCGTCGGGGGCGCCGAACTTGTAGTGGCGGGCGATCTCGTCTGTGTAGCTGATGCGCTCGTCACCGAACAGCTGCCGGCAGTCCGCCAGGTACCGGTCGGCGCCGGGGCCGTTCTCCACCAGGATGTTCTGGTAGTAGTGGCCGACCTCATGGCGGAAATGGCCGAGCATGGTGCGGTAGGGCTCGCCGAGGCGGACGCGCAGCTGCTCGCGGTATGCATCCAGGGTTTCGACGACGTCGATGGTGATCACACCGTTGGCGTGCCCGATGATGACCTTCTCGCCGGTGCTGTAGCTCGACAGCAGATCGAACGCCAGGCCACCGTCCTGCTGCCACCACGGGTCGATCGGCAGGCCCAGGTCCGCGAGTTGATAGACGAGCCGACGCAGCGCCCAGGCTGTGGGCACCAGCTTCTCGCGGGCCAGGGTGTCGTCGCTGTCGGGTTCCTTACGGATCAGGGAGTCGGCCAGGCACCGACCGCGCCGATACACGTCCTGGTCGACCGGGGCCAGCCAGGTGCAGCCGAGGGTGCCGGCCTGGGTGCAGCGCACCCAGTTCTGGCCGTCGATCGTCGCGACCGCGCCGTCACCGTCAGAAGTGTCCAAGGCGAGCATCTTCCTGGTCGGCAAATGCAGGCCGAGGTGCGTCTGACACGTTGTGCAGCGGTCCTGCTCGAAGGCGACGAAGCCGTTGCACACCGGGCAGGCGAATGCGCGCATGCGCATATCGTTGCACGCCCCGCGACCATGGAGACGCCTGACATGTGTCGAGTTATCTATACCTCTCAAGAAATCTCCCAACTTGTATTGACAAGTAAAGTGGCGTGGACCACAGTAGCGCTATGGGAATTCACGGAAGCCATGACGTCGTCGTCGTCGGAGCCGGCATCGTCGGTCTTGCGCACGCCTACCACGCCCACCAACGGGGACTCCGGGTCGCGGTCGTCGACCAGGCCGAGGCAGTGGTGGGCGCGTCGGTACAGAACTTCGGCCACGCCTGTATCACCGCGCAGTCCGGGGTGGCGCTCGACTATGCCCGCGCCGGCCGCAGGCACTGGCTGGAACTGTCGGAGCGCGCCGGGTTCTGGTCGGCGCAGGCGGGCACCTACTGTGTCGCGCGCCACGACGACGAGTTCCAGGTCATGCGGGAGTTCGCGCCCACCCGGCCCGCCGGTGACGTGCAGCTGCTCAACCGCGCCGAAACGCTGACCCGGCTCCCGGTGCGGGACAGCCGCGTCGTCGGCGGCATGTACCTGCGCAACGATCTCCAGGTCGACCCGCGCACGGCGGCGCCGTCAATCGCGCGCTGGCTCGAATCGGTTGGTGTGCAGTTCTATTGGCGCACTGCCGTCGGTGGATTCGGAGAAGGCGAGGTGCACACATCGCGCGGCACCCTGCGCGCGGGCACCACATTTGTGACCGTCAACCACGATGTCGACCGGCTCTTCCCGCATCTGGCCGAACGCGACGGGCTGGTGCGCTGTCGGTTGCACATGTTGCGGGCGCGCCTGCCGCTGGAGTTCACCCTGCCCGCACCGCTGTTCACGGGATGGTCCCTGCTGCGCTATGCCGGCTTCGAGCAACTGCCCACCGTCGATGCGGTGGCCCGGCGCCTGCGCGGCGACAACCCGGAGTACGCCGCCATCGACCTGCACCAGATGTACACACCGCAACCCGACGGCTCCGTGTTGATCGGCGACACGCATCTGCGCGAGGTCGACACCTCGGTCTTCCAGTCCGAACTCGGTTTCGATGTGCTGCTGGAAGAGGCGCGAAAGATCTTCGGTGTCAACGACATCGATGTGAGTGAACGCTGGCAGGGCGTGTACTGCTCGGCGCCCGCCTCGGAGTTCCTCATCGAGGAGGCGCTCGAACGCACCCACGTGGTCACCGTGACCACAGGTATCGGAATGACAACCAGCATGGGCCTGGCGCAGAGCAGCGTCGACCGCGCCTTCGCCCCTGCCGAAACCGCAGCCGCAACCGCCTGAGAAAAGTAACCGAAGGGAACAACACCATGAGCACCGCCAAATCCGCTACCACGCAGCATGATTCGAAGATCAGTCTGGTCGTGTTCGACATGGCCGGCACCACCGTCGAGGACACCGGTCTGGTCCGCCAGTCCTTCATCGCGGCCGACGACCATGCCGGGCTGTCGAAGACCGAGGCTGACCGCACCGAGATGCTGCGGTACGTCGCCGAGACCATGGGCCAGTCGAAGATCGTCGTCTTCCGGCACCTGAGCCGCGGCAACGAAGAACAGGCCCAGGCCGCCAACAAGGAGTTCGAACGCTGCTACGGGCAGCTGGTGGCCGAGGGTAACTGCAGTGCCATCCCGGGAGCCGAAGATGTCATTACATCTCTGCGGTCGCGCGGCATCAAGACGGCGCTCACCACCGGGTTCGCCAGGGAGACCCAGACGGCGATCATCGACGCGCTGGGCTGGCACGACCTCGCCGATATCGTGCTGTGCCCGGAACCGGGTATGCGTGGGCGACCGTTCCCGGATATGCCGCTGGTCGCGTTGATGCGCACGGGGACGGAGTCGGTGGGGTCGATGGTCGTGGTGGGCGACACCTCCTCGGACGTCATCAGTGGGCTGCGAGCCGGCGCGCGCGCGTCGGTCGGCGTCCTGACCGGCGCCCACGACACCGAACAGCTGGCCGCGGCGGGCGCCACCGGAATCCTCGACAGCGTCGCAGACCTGCCGAGCCTCATCGCCGCGCTGGGTTGAGGCGGATATCCATGTCCGACACCACAACTCGCGGCACGACGACCAAGGTCGCCCGGTATGAGCGCTGGCGGATCCAGATCTTCGCGATCACCTGGATCGCCTACGCCGGTTTCTACTTCACGCGGCAGACATTCTCGGTGGCCAAGCTGGGCATCCTCGAGGATCCCGTCCTCAGTACGACGCTGACCAAGAGCACCTTGGCCAACCTCGACGCCGTCTACCTCGCGGCGTACGCGGCCGGGCAGTTCGTCTGGGGGCAGGTTTCCGACCGCTTCGGCCCGCGGGTGGTGGTGCTCGGGGGATTGGCCATCTCGGCCGTCGCGACGGTGTTCATGGGTCTGCTGCCGGCGCTGGTGTTCCTGCTGCCGCTGATGATCGTCCAGGGGTTGGCGCAGTCGACCGGGTGGTCCGGGACATTGTCGAACATGGCCCAGTTCTTCTCCATCGGGGAACGCGGCCGCATCCTCGGCGTCTGGAGCACCAATTACGCCTTCGGTGGTCTGGCCGCCGCGCCGATCCTCGGGTTCTTCGCGTACAGCGTCTTCGACAGCTGGCGGGCGGCGTTCTTCACCGGGGCCGTGGTGGTCGCCGGAGTGTTCGTGCTGGTGATGCTGTTCCAGCGGAACCGCCCCGAGGATGTCGGCCTGCCGCCGATCGAGGAGTACCGGTCGGACGCCAAGGTGGTCGAACTCGACGACTCCCCCGAAGCCAGGGCGGTCACCGAGGAGTCCGGGCCGACGCCGAACTGGCGTGAGTCACTGGCAGTCGTGATGCGCGACCGCATGGTGCGCACACTGGGAATGTCCTACTTCCTGCTCAAGCCCGCGCGGTACGCAATCCTGCTGTGGGGCCCGGTGATCGTGGCCGAGCGGCTCCACAACGCGGGCAACATCCAGGCGGTCACCATCCCCGTCGCCTTCGGTGTCGCCGGTGTGCTCGCGCCGATCGCGCTGGGCCGGTTGTCCGACAAGGTGTTCCGGGCCCGCCGCATCCCCGCGTGCGTCCTCAGCCTCGCGGTCCTGGTGGCTGTGCTGGCGTTGTTCACACCGCTGACCGCGACGGGTAACGCCTGGGTGATGGTGGTGGTACTGGCGGTCATCGGGCTGTCGATCTACGGCGCCGACGCGATGATCTCCTGCGTGGCGGCCGTCGACTTCGGGACGTCGAAGCATGCGGGCACCGCGGCCGGGCTGATCAATGGGTGCGGCTCGGTGGGCGCCATCCTGGGCGGGCTGTTGCCCGGCTACCTGGGCACATCGGCGCTGTTCTACGGTTTCGCGGGGGCGGCATTGATCGCGATGCTGCTGCTCATCCCGCACTGGAACCGGATGCCGGCGGCGGCCTAGCGTCAGACGCGCTGGTCGATGGTCCTCGCGTTGATGATGCTGAACGCCACGATGTCGGGCCGGTACCGGTCGTCGGCGTACTCGAACG
>CAMFLL010000182.1 GCA_945957405.1 uncultured Mycolicibacterium sp.
GAGATTCGCCTTAGTCTCGTGGGCTCGGAGATGTGTATAAGAGACAGGTGCGAACATGTGACTGGCCATGTTCTCCGGCCACGCGACCCGTTGCAGGATCATCGGGTCGACATCCTGATCGAGCATCGCCGCGTCCGAATCAGATTGCGCCTGAGCCAGACTCGACTGTGCAGTCTGCAGGTAGGCCTTCGTCGGGTTGTCCCGCCAGCTGGTCAGAAAGGTGGCCGTGGAGTAGAGGCTGCTGACCACGAACGCGACCAGCACCGAGGCCGTCACCGCGGTGCGCGCCCGCGATGCGTCCAGCCAGTGCGACGACTCCCGGTTGGGCGCACACAACCCGACCGCCGCCAGCAGGGCCAAGACGACGACGAGATCCGGCAGGTACCGCAGGGTCTGCGCCAGTTCGAGGGCCGTGAAGCGCGATGAGCGCATCAGGTAGATCGGCACCTGACACGCCACCGCGTAACCCAGGGCGACGAGCCACACCGGGACGATGCGCCGCTTGCGGGCGACGGAGACCGCCACCACCAGAGCCAGCGCCAGCCAGCCCAACACCATGACCGTCGACGGCGGTGTGCCCCATGGCGATGCGGGTGCCCAGCGTTGCCACACCCACGGTCCGCCGACGAGCCCCGGCACGATGCCGTGGGTTAACGATCGCGACAGCAGGTCCCAGGTCATCGGCAGGTCGGAACTCCACCGGTGCTGATCGACGACCACGAGATAGAGAGCGACCCAGCCGACGGTCAAAGCGAGACACGGCAGCCACAACCGAAGGCCCCGGCGCCACGTGTGGCTGATCGGATTGACTTCCGCGTGAACGTGCCTGAGCAAGGCGGTGACCGCGAATGCGACAAAGGGGATGACGGCGGCCTTCTCGAAGAACAACAACCCGCCGAGGAACACCAACGTGCCGGTGACGGCGTACCGCCGATTGCCGGTGCGTACCAACAGGATTGCGTCGGCGCACACCCAAGCCATGGCGGCCAGCATCGGCAACGAGTTCAAAGCCGCTGCCCACCAGGCGAACCCAGGTATGCCCAGCGGGGTGAACAAGGCGAAGGTCAGCGGTATCAGGAGCACCGGGCGCCACCCGAGAATGACGTAGAGCACCCGTAGCAGGGCGAGCGACGCGAGCAGTTGCAGCACTACCAGTGACAATGCCGGCCAGAACCACACCAGCGGCGCCGCCCTGGTGATGGCGCCACCGACCAGGAATCCGCCGGGCATCACATGCCCGTCGTGGTCGTCGAACAGGTAGCCGGGCGACAGCAGCGACTGTGTCCCGGCGCGACCGACCAGGATCAGGTCATCCCAGTAGAAGTAGCCGCCGAAGGCGAGCACGCCGCGCACCAGCAACTGCACCCCGATCAGGGTGGCTGCGAGCGCAGCAACGCTGCGGACCTGGCTGGGTGCGGTCATCTCTACTTTCATACCTGGGTAGGGTGAGGGGGATGCGCGCACTGGTCACCGGCGCTGCCGGCTTCATCGGGTCCACTCTGGTCGATCGCCTCCTGGCCGACGGTCACTCTGTCGTCGGCCTGGACAACTTTGCCTCCGGCCGGGCCACCAACATCGAGCACCTGTCCGACGAGTCGGAGTTCTTCTTCGTCGAGGCGGACATCGTGACTGCCGATCTGGACGCTGTCCTGGGCGAATACCACCCCGAGGTGGTGTTCCACCTGGCCGCCCAGATCGATGTGCGGCGTTCGGTGACGGACCCGCAGTTCGACGCGTCCGTCAACGTCGTCGGCACGGTCAGGCTGGCCGAAGCTGCCCGTAAGGCAGGCGTGCGCAAGGTCGTGCACACATCGTCGGGCGGATCCATCTATGGCGTGCCGACCACCTTCCCGACCAGCGAGGAGATCCAGCCTGACCCCCACTCGCCGTACGCGGCGAGCAAGGTGACCGGTGAGATCTACCTCAACACGTTCCGGCATCTCTATGACCTCGACTGTTCTCATATCGCGCCGGCCAACGTATACGGACCCCGCCAGGACCCGCACGGCGAGGCGGGTGTGGTGGCGATCTTCTCGCAGGCGCTGCTGGAGGGTAAGCCCACCAAGGTCTTCGGTGACGGCTCCAACACCCGTGACTACGTGTTCGTCGGCGACGTCGTCGACGCGTTCGTCAAGGCATCCGGCGGCGCTGGTGGCGGGCAGCGGTTCAACGTCGGCACCGGAGTGGAGACCTCTGACCGCGAGTTGCACACCGCGGTGGCAAAAGCCGTCGGCACCGCCGACGACCCTGAGTTCTTCCCGCCGCGGCTGGGCGACCTGAAGCGGTCCTGCCTGGACGTCGGTCTCGCCGAGAAGGTGTTGGGCTGGCGGCCGCAGGTGACGTTGGAGGAAGGCATCCAGCGCACCGTCGACTACTTCCGCGAAACGCCCCGCTAAAGCGTGTCGAACGTGCCGCCAGTGCGGAATTTCAGGCCCCGGAGCGCAGCTGTTTCACGCTCGGCGGTCTGACAGCGGCTCGCCGGGATCGTCGACCGGATTGGGCCTGATTGTCCGGCTCCTCACCCGGCTCGTGCCTCGCCGGGATCGTCGACCGGATTGGGCCTGATTGTCCGGCTCCTCACCCGGCTCGTGCCTCGCCGGGATCGTCGACCGGACGTTGCGCGTTCTGCAGAGCAACCGCCCGCGCCAGCCGCGCATACTTCAACTCGAGATCGCGGAACCGCATGTAGGTACTCATCGTCGTGAAGATGAACACGATGATCAGCACATAGCCGATCAGGTCGGCGCCGCGGTCGACCCCCAGCCAGTTCGCCACCACCGTGGTGTCATCGGGCCGCAGGATCGCGTAGACCGCGGCGATCACGAACAGCAGATAACCGACCTTGACCCACGCCTTCGACTTGGCGTTGGTGCGCGAACGCAACAGATAGAACAGCAGCGCCACCACCGCCGCGATCAGCAGCACCTGAATCCAGTTCATCGCGGCATCCGGCCCCTCAGGAATCCGTCGAAGACGATGTTGACGCCGTTGAGCAGCGGCTGGCCCTTCGACATCGAGTAATCGGTGTACAGGATCTCCACTGGTTCCTCGGCGACGCGCCAACCGTTCTCGGCGATCAGCGAGATGAACTCGCTGGCATGGCTCATGCCGTTCATCGTGAGGTTGAGGTTGTCGGCGACGGTCCGGTTGAACACCCGCAGGCCGTTGTGCGCATCGGTGAGATGCAGTTTGCGGCTGCTCGGGCTCAATGCAGCCACCGTCCTGAGGATCAGCCGCTTGAGCGGCGGCACCCGCGTCGGCGGGCCCGCGGCGAACCTCGTCCCGATCACGATGTCCAGGTCGTCGCGGCCGAGCCGGTCGATCATCGCAACAACGTCCTTGACCCGGTGCTGCCCGTCGGCGTCGAACGTGGCAAAGATCCTGCCGCCAGGCTGGCTGCGGGCATACTCGACGCCGGTCTGGATCGCGGCGCCCTGGCCGAGGTTCACCGGGTGCCGCACCACGTGCGCGCCCGCGCCCAGCGCAGCATGGGCCGTGTGGTCCTTGCTGCCGTCGTCGACGCACACCACGTGCGGGAAAACCGAGCGGATATCGCCGATCACCTCGGCGATGACGCTCGCTTCGTTGAATGCAGGTACGACGATCCAGACGTCGCTGTGGGGCGTGTCGATGCCCCACAGGGTACCGGTGCTGTCTGCACGGATCGTTCAGGCAGGCCCTGGCTGAGCCTGCGGGGTCGACCGCGCCAACGCGAACAGGTGCACGGCGATCCCCACGACGGGCCCACACAGCAGGGCCACGATGGTTCGGGCCTCCAGCGCCAACGGCAGGGTCAGCAGCGCGGCGGCGGCCACCGTGGCGCCGATCCAGCCCACCGAGTAGGCGCGGTGCAGCGCGGCGGCCACCGTCGCGGCACCGGTGACGGTCAGCACCGCGATCGCCACCGCGCCTGCGGTCAGCCACGCGAGCAGGGTGCCGCTGGCCACGTAGTCGGCGCCGAATCCCACCCGCAGCAGCCAGGGGCCCGCCAGCGCGGCCAGCGCCACCCCGATACCGCCGATGGCCGCGACCAGTAGCACCGGCCCGGTCAGCGCCCGCAACCGGTGTCTGCGTGCATCGACGAAATGGGCGATCAGGTTGCCCTGCATCGCCGTCAGGGGCACCAGCAGCGGGGCGCGGGTCAGCGTCACCGCAAGGATCACCACGCCGCCTGTCGAGCCGAGATCACCGGACGTCGCCTTCAGCAGAACCGGGAACCCCATCACCAGGATCGCGCTCGCACTCGCCGCGGCTACCGCGTGGCCCGCGCCCCGCAGAAAGCCCCGGGTGTCATCGTGGGCAACCAAGTGCGCTGTCTGCCGGGCCACCGGCGACGTCAGCAACAGTAGCAACCACGCCACCGCCCCGCCGACCGTCGCCCACAGGAAACCGACCAGGCCCCAACCGATCACGACAGTCAGCACCGCGATGACGACGCGGATGACCGCATCGGTGACCATCAGCGCGCCGTACTGCGACCACTGGTTGGCCCCGGCCAGCATGCCGAGCAGGGTGGCATGCAGGCAGAAACCGGCCAGGCCGATCGACAGCAGAAGCACTGACAGCCAACGGGATTCGACGAACACATGCGCTGACCACAGCACCGCCGTCAGGGCCACCACCACCGCTGCCACCACTCCGACCACGGCCGCCACGCGCATCGGGTGGGTGACCGGGGGGCGGTCGACGGGCATCGGAGCGGCAATCCTGATCTCGCGGGTGCTCTGCTGCAGTAATCCGTTGGCGGCGCCGGTGACCAAACCGAATGCGCCCCAGAACACGGCGAACACCGAGAATCCCGCCGGGTCGAGATCACGTGCAGCCAGGTACAACACCGCGTAACCGCACAGCGCGGTGACCGCCGTGGCTGCACCCACCCGCGCGACGCTGGACCGGGTGACGGGCCCCGACGGTACGGCGGCGTCTGTCACAAGTCCGGGACCGCCGTCGAATACAGCCATGCATCCCACACGGGACGCAACGGGACATCGGAGAAGTTGGCGGCCAACCCGGTGAAATCGTCGGTCACCACGGTGGAATGCCGGTAGCGAGTGGTCCATTCCTTCAGCAGTGCAAAGAAATTCTTGTCACCGATGACCCCACGCAGGGCGTGCAGGGTCAGGGCGCCGCGTTTGTAGACCCGATCGTCGAACATGTCCTTGGGGCCTGGATCGGCCAGCAGCAGGTTCTGCGGCGAGTGACGCAGTCGCTCGTAGTAGTGTCGGGCCCATTCTTCGGCGCTCTTGCCGTCGCTCTCCTGCGACCACAGCCATTCCGCGTAACACGCGAAACCCTCATGCAGCCAGATGTCGCGCCATCGCCTGGCGGTCACGCTGTTGCCGAACCACTGGTGCGCCAGTTCGTGAGCGATCAGTCGCTCCGAACCCCTTGTGCCGTCGCAATGGTTTGCTCCGAAGATCGAAAGCCCTTGCGCCTCAAGCGGTATCTCCAAGTCGTCATCCGTGACCACCACGGTGTAGCCGGTGGACAGCGGATAGGGCCCGAACAGCTTGCTGAACACTTTCATCATCTGCGGCTGCCGGCCGAAGTCGTGCTCGAAATTGCGTTTGAGGCGTTCGGGCAGGGCGGCGTGCATAGGTACTGTCGCCTTCGGCAACTTGTACATGATGTAGTCGCCGATCTGCAGCGTCGCCAGATATGTCGACGTGGGTTCGGCGAGCTCGTAGGTCCACGTCGTCTGCCCTGCGCGTACCCGACGAGAGATCAACTCACCGTTGGCGATTGCGCGGTACGGGCTGTCAGTGCTGACCTGGATGCGGTAGCTGGCCTTCGATACCGGGTGGTCGTCGCAGGGGAACCAGGACGCCGCACCGTTGGGCTGGCCGGCCACCAGGACGCCGTTGCTCAGTTCCTCGAAACCGACCTCACCCCATGCGCTTCGGATCGGGCGGGGGTTACCGCCGTATCGCACGTCGACCGTCATGGCTGCGCCCGCAGGCAGTTTCGCGGCCAGCCTGATGTTCAGCTTGCCGCGAGACGTGGAGAAGGACTGGGGGCGTCTGCCGTTGACTGTCACCTTGGACACCGACAGGGCGTCGGCGAGATCGAGTGAGAACGTCTGTAGCGCGGCCAGTGTGACCGCGGTGATGGAGGCCGACCCCGCCAGGCGGTTGGCCGCCATCTTGTAGTCGAGTTCCAGCTCGTATCGAGAGACCCGGTAACCGAAATTGCCGTTGTGCGGCAGGTAGGGGTCGATCACCGGTGCAGCACCCTGTGCGGGTACTGCCTTCTTCTTCCTCACGAGGTGGTGCCCTTCTTGCCGCGGGGGATCCACGGCGCGATCGGATTGCCCTGCCAGCGGGTCGACGGCGGAACCTCGTCGCCGCGCATCACCAGCGAGGCGGGCCCGACGGTGGAGCCGGCGCCCAACTTGGCTGCGGGCAACGCGACACAGTGGGTGCCCAGCGTGGCACCCTCTTCGAGCACCACGGTGTCCATCCGCATGATGCGGTCGTGGAACAGATGTGTCTGCACGACGCAGCCGCGGTTGACGGTACTACCACGACTGAGCGACACCAGGTCGGCCTCGGGCAACCAGTACGTTTCGCACCACACCCCGCGCCCGATCTTCGCGCCCAGACCGCGAAGCCAGACGTTCATCACCGGGGTTCCGCTGGCCGAGCGCGCGAACCAGGGTGCGGCCACGGTCTCCACGAACGTGTCGGATACCTCGTTACGCCAGACGAACGAGGACCACAGCGGGTGCTCGACGGCCCGGATCCGGCCGACGACAAGCCATTTCGCCAGGACTGCGATGGCGCCGGCGATTGCGCCTGCGGCCAGCAGCACCACTCCACCGACCAGGACGGCCCAGCCCCAGCCGAACTCGACGACCACCGCCTGCAGCGTGCCGAGGACCGCGACCCCGATGGCGAAGGTCACCATCACCGGAATCAGCCGGCAGGTCTCCACGGTGGCGCGCATCAGCTTCAGTCCGAACGACGGGTGGAAGGTGCGTAGCGCGTCGGCGGCTGTGGGCTGGCGCCGGAGCCGGATCGGCGGGCTGCCCAGCCAGGACGATCCCCGTTTGGCCTTGTGCGGGGTGGCTGAGAGCACTGCGACCAGGCCGTCGTCGGGGACGCGGCGGCCCGGCTGGGTGATGCCCGAGTTGCCCAGGAACGCCCGTTTGCCGATGGTGGCCTTGGCGGCGTAGATCCAGCCGCCGCCGAGTTCATAGGAGGCGACCATGGTGTCATCGGCCAGGAACGCGCCATCCTCGACGACGGTGAACTTCGGAGTGAGCAAGGCGGTGGAGATTTCGGTGCCCTTACCGATCTTGGCGCCGAGCAGGCGCAGCCACCACGGCGTCAGCAGGCTGGCGTAGATCGGGAAGAGATAGTTGCGGGCGCCGTCCATCAGCCGCTCGGTGGTCCACAACTGCCAGCCGACGCGACTGCGCACCGGGTGGTAGCCCTCGCGCAGACCGAGTGACAGCACCCGCACACCGATCACGGTCAGCAGCGCGTAGACGGCCATGGCGACCAGGGCGGCGACCGGAACCCAGATGAGCGCAGGCAGGATCGCGTCGCGCAATGTCGGGGCATCGCGCACCGCCCAGCCGGTCACGGCGAGTCCCGCCGCCAGGGCGGCCAACGGCAGCGCGCCGAGGATCACCGAGGTCACGCCGTACACCGCCACCCAGAAGGGGGCTCGCGGGGGCCGGTGATCGGGCCAGGGGTGGCGCGCCTTACCGGATTTCACGGCCGGCGAACCCTTCCAGTACTGGCCGTTCTTGACCTTGCCGACCACCCCGGAACCGGGCGCCACATCGGCGTCCTTGCCCACCACCGCGCCCGGTAACAGGGTCGTCCTGGCGCCGATCGTCGCGTCGTTGCCGACGGTGATCGGTCCGACGTGGAACAGGTCGCCGTCGATCCAGTGGCCGGACAGGTCGACCTCGGGCTCGATGGAACTGCGGTGCCCCAGGGTCAGCATGCCGGTCACCGGCGGCGCCGAGTGCAGGTCAACCCCCTTGCCGACCTTGTTGCCCAGCGCCCGGGCGTAATACACCAGCCACGGCGCGCCTGCCATGTTCTCGGCGCCGCTGGCCTCTGACAACCGTTCAGCGAGCCACACCCGCAGATGCTCCGAGCCGCCCCGCCGGTATGTGCCCGGTTCCAGCCCGGACAGCAGCATCTGGGCGCACAGCGCCGCGATGCACATCCGGCCCAGCGGCGTGACGAACACCACGAACATCCCCAGCACCCACCACCAGTTCAGCGGTACCAGCCAGGGCAGTGGGTGAGAGGGGGGCAGCACGTCGATGAAAATGTTATTGGCGATGGCCAACCACACGATCCATTGCAGTGCCGTCAGGGTGGCGAGCGGCACCGACATCAGCACCTGGGCCACCTGCGTCGACACCGGCGTGGGCGAGACATCACGCGGTTCGACCTGGATCGGCGGCGCCAACTCGTCCAGGTAACCGGCCAGCGACCCCAGTCGTGGGTGGTCGTAGAGCTCGGCGACGGTCATCTGCGGGTAGCGCTCCCGCAACGCGGCCACCAGCTGTGCCGCGGCCAGTGAGCCACCGCCGAGAGCGAAGAAGTCGGCTTCCGGGCCGTCGATCTGGGCGCCCAGCACATCACGCCACAGCCGCGCCAGCCATCCCATGGTGCCGCCCAGGTCGGGCGCGTCATCGTCGTCATCACCGACCGGCCACGGCAGCGCCGCCCGGTCCACCTTGCCGGACGTGCGGGTGGGCAGTTCGTCGACGAGTACCAGCCGGGGCACCAAGGCGGCAGGCAGCGACTCGCCCAGGGTGGTCCGGGCGGCCGCGAGGTCGAAGTTCGGGTCGGCGCTGGCGATGTAACCGACCAGCAGGGGGGTACCGCTGGCCGTCTTCCGCACCGCGGCCGCGCCGCCGGACACACCCGGCAGGTTGACCAGCGCGGCGTCGACTTCACCGAGTTCGATGCGGCGACCACCGACTTTGACCTGGTCGTCGGCGCGGCCCTGGAAGTACAGGCCGTCTGGTTCCAGGCGGACCAGATCGCCGCTGCGGTAGGCGCGGCTCCAGCCGAGCGTCGGCATCGCGGCGTACTTCTCGGCGTCCTTGTCGGGGTCGAGGTAGCGGGCCAGTCCGACGCCCCCGATCACCAGTTCACCGGTGTCGCCGTAGGACACCTGCCCGCCGTCCTTGTCGACCACGGCCAGGTCCCACCCCGGCAGTGGCAGACCGATGCTGACGGGTCCGGCGCCGTCGAGCCTGGCCAGGCAGGCCACCACGGTGGCCTCCGTGGGGCCATAGGTGTTCCACACCTCGCGAACGACGCCGTCGGCACCAGAGGCCAGCCGCTCGGCCAGCTCGGGCGGGCAGGCCTCGCCGCCGAAGATCAACAGCCGGACCTGCTCGAGTGCCTCTGCGGGCCACAGCGACGCCAGCGTGGGCACCGTCGAGACCACCGTGATGTCGCGGGACACCAGCCACGGCCCCAGATCCATACCGCTGCGCACCAGCGACCGGGGGGCGGGGACCAGGCAGGCCCCGTGCCGCCACGCCAGCCACATCTCCTCGCACGAGGCGTCGAACGCCACCGACAGCCCGGCCAGCACGCGGTCATCCGGGCCAATGGGGTTGTCCTGCAAGAAGACCTGCGCTTCGGCGTCGACGAACGCGGCGGCATTGCGGTGCGTGACCGCGACGCCTTTCGGGGTGCCCGTCGATCCGGACGTGAAGATGATCCACGCGTCGTCGCGGCCCAGCGGTGCCGACGCCCGCCAGCCCCGGGAGGAACCCGGCCCGCGGACCAGGCCGGCCTCGGTGATCACCCCGACGACACCTGCTTCACCGAAGACCAGGTCGGCGCGTTCGGGTGGGTCGTCGGCGTCCACCGGCACGTAGGCGGCGCCCGTCGCCAACGTGGAGAGGATCGCGACGTAAAGCGCGTAGCTGCCCGACGGCATCCTGATGCCGATCCGGTCGCCGCGGCCGATCCCGCGCGCGCTCAACCATCCGACGCTGTCTTCGATGTCGGCGAGGAGCTCGCTGTAGGTCAGTTGGACGGTGCCGTCGTCGATCGCCGCGGCATCCGGATAACGGGCAGCGGTGTCATAGAGAATATCGACCAGTGTGCGCGGTTCCGGGGCCTCGGCAGAGCGCATGTACTGGGCGGGAATCACCGCATCAAGGTCCGCTGCCACAAGTCGAAAATACTAAGCGCCGGAGGTTACCGCGCCATGCGGCGCGCGCCCGGTTGACGCATTCGAGTTTCGCGATCGCGGGTAAACCTGAGAGACTGTTGTGCAGAGGGGAGTACTCCTTCGCCGCGGAGTCGTCATCACGTCGACCGTCATCGGACGACCGGCGCCGTGGACCGCGTCACGACGCATGCGGTGGAAGAGACCTCTGGCGTTTTGACGACCGGAGGAACTCTTTCAGTGAACGTATCCGCATTGGAGTGGGGCATCACGCTGGGCGTGACCATTGCCGTGCTGCTCTTCGACGTGGTGGTCATCGGCCGCCGACCTCACACCCCGACGATGCGCGAATGTGCCATCTACCTGTCGATTTATGTCGGTTTGGCGATCGCCTTCGGCATCTTCGTCTGGAACTTCCACGACCGCCAGTTCGGGCTGGAGTTCTTCGCCGGGTGGCTCACGGAGTACAGCCTGTCGATCGACAACCTGTTCATCTTCATCATCATCATGGCCAGCTTCAACGTGCCGAAGAAGTACCAGCAGCAGGCACTGCTGGTCGGCATCATCCTGGCGCTGATCTTCCGTGGCATCTTCATCGCGCTCGGCGCGGTGGCCATCGAGGAGTTCTCGTGGATCTTCTACATCTTCGGCGCGTTCCTGATCTACACCGCGGGCACGTTGATGAAGGACACCGATCACGATGACGATGCCGAGAACCGGGTCGTGAAGTTCGCGCGCAGCCACCTGAAGTTCACCGACAAGTGGGACGGCCTCAAGCTCTGGATGCACGAGAACGGGACGCGCGTGATGACGCCGATGTTCCTGGTGATCGTGGCGCTGGGAACCACCGACCTGTTGTTCGCGCTGGACTCCATCCCTGCGATCTACGGTCTGACCCGCGAGCCGTACCTGGTGTTCACCGCCAACGTGTTCGCGCTGATGGGCCTGCGCCAGCTGTACTTCCTGTTGGGTGACCTGCTGGACCGGCTGGTGTACCTGTCCCAGGGGCTGGCGTTCATCCTGGCCTTCATCGGCGTCAAGCTGATCCTGCACGCCCTGCACGAGAACGAACTGCCGTTCATCAACGGTGGCGAGGGCGTGCACGTCCCAGAGATCCCGACGCTGTGGAGCCTCGGTGTGATCATCCTGACGCTGTTCATCACGATGATCGCGAGCTTGATCAAGACGAGATCGGACAAGAAGAAGGACGTCCAGCAGAGCTGACCGCCTGACTCGCACTTCGATTCTGGCTGAGTGCAACCGGGGACGTGCCACCCACGTGTTCCTAACGTGGGTGGCATGTCTCGGTCAGATTCCGCGTGCCGCGTCTTTGTCTCCGATACCCCAGACGCCGAATGGTCGGAGTTGACGGATGGCGGGCGACCCGCGGTTCGGCTGCGGGCGCGTGATCTTCAGCACGCTCAGCGTGCCGCCCGCCGGATCCACGACACCGAATCGGTGGCGGTGGTCCTCGACATCACGGTGTTGATCGCCGACGATCATCGCGCCGCGTACCAACGGCTCGACGAACTCGAGCCGGCCGATGGCTCAGTGCATTACGCGGGAACGGTCGACGGTCTGGCCGGCCTGGTTGCTGACATCTACACCGCCGGTGTCGCCGACGGGGTCAACCTGATTTCCGCGGCGCCCGACGGTGATGTGCGCACCGTCGCCGAACAGACGGTGCAGCGCCTCAGGCTTCGATCTCGCCTGCTATCCGGCGTTCCAGACTCGCGCGCGTCGGCGTAGGCAGCGCAATGAGCCCGTCGAGTTCTGTTCGGGCCCTGTTGTAAGCGATCTGCCGTTCCTGCGGGGTGGCGGCATCATCGCCGGCCAGCCGCAGCAGGCTCTGCGCGCGGGCGATCCGGTCCTGTTCGGCCGCGCTGAAATCGCTGCGGCGCCGACGGATGGCCTCGGATTCGGCCACCTCGAACGCGCTGACATATTCGTTGACGGCATCGCGGTATTCGAGTTGGGCGGTTCTGTCGTCGCGCAGATCCTCGGCCTTCTCGGGGCGCAGCATGTCTGCGCGGCGCCGCGCCTTGTGGAAACCGATGGTCAGCGGGTCCCGCATGTCGGTCATGAGCGGGAAGTCGAGAAGCTTCGCGACGTCCATCTCGTAGGAGAGCCAGCGTTCGTCGATGTCGTGGTGCGTTGCCATCACTTTGCTGAGTTCGCGGCTGTGCTGGGCGTTCATCTCACGGCCGCGGCCGGCGGCCTCGGCCATCGCGACCCGGGTCTGCTGCTTGATCCGGTAGCGCTCCAGCCGCCGTTCCGCGCGTCGCTCGTTGGCGGCTGCAACGGCCCGCAGACCGCCGCCGATCATCCCGCCGAGCGGGAAGATCAGCCACCAGAAGTGCATCAGTGAGTCCACTGCACTCCACATTAGGCGAGTGCCTCGATCACCAGATGGGCATACTGCGCCGTGCGCTCGTCACCCAAGGTCCCCTGGCACGCCCCCTATCGGCGAATACTATTGTGCGCTACCAGTTCTGGTAGCCGCCCTCCGGACCGAGCATGCGTTCCAGACGCGTGCGGTTGATGCGTGCGAGCTCGTTGCGGACGATCTTGCGCTCGGTTTCGTCGTCGTTGTGCAGGCGGTCGTTGATCGTGGCCAGGACGTCGGTGGCGCCGAGCCCGCCCACGCACATCAGGAATCCGAACCCGAACCGCTCGGAGTAGCGGCGGGCCGCATTGCTCAGATCAGTCATCACGGCCGGATCGTCGTCCCACAACGAGCACTGCTCGGCGTGGGAGCGGGTGCTGCGGGGCCGGCGCCCGACGTGCGGGTAGGCGTCCAGGATGTTGTCGATGGCCGCCTCGGGGAGGGCGAACAGCAGTGAATCGGCGCGGCAGAACAGGGCGTCGTGGCTGACGTAGGCGCGGCCTCTGGCCAGTTCACCGGCCACGGCGACGCTGTTGCAGCACTCATAGAGCGCGTGCACGGCCTTGCGATGCGGCAGCGCGTTGAACACGTCCAGGCCGATCCCCTGATGCATCAACACACATCGATGATCGGCAACTCAAAGCACGGCGACGTTACCGTCTGTTACGGCAATGAAAATTCAGTGGCCGGACTGTTTGAACCGCTCGACTGAGCGCTCGACCTCGGCCTCGGCCTCGGCGCGGCCCACCCAGTCCGCCGCCTTGACGAACTTGCCGGGCTCGAGGTCCTTGTAGTGCACGAAGAAGTGCTTGATGGAGTCCAGCTCGAATGACGACACATCGCCGATGTCCTGGACATGGTCCCAGCGGTTGTCGCCGGCGGGCACACACAGCACCTTGTCGTCGCCGCCGGCCTCGTCGACCATCTTGAACATGCCGACCGGTCGGGCCTCGACGATGACTCCGGGGAACACCGACTGCGGCAGCAGCACCAGGGCGTCCAGCGGGTCGCCGTCCTCGCCGAGCGTGTCCTCGATGAACCCGTAGTCCGCCGGATAGGCCATCGGCGTGTACAGGTAGCGGTCCAGCCGCACCCGGCCGGTCTCGTGATCGACCTCATACTTGTTGCGCTGACCCTTGGGGATCTCGATGGTCACATCAAATTCCACGGAAAGCTCCTTTGCGCGCTGCGGTCCACACCGGGGACACCTTATAGGCGGCAGGTGTCGGCTGGGGCGGCCGGTGCGGACACCGAGAAGCCAGTTGATGACGGGTCTTCTCGCGTTTTGTGTACACAGCGGGCTTCTCGGCGTCGACACGGTGACGTCCTGCCGGGGCGATACCCTGCACTACATGCATCCCACGCGCTGGCGGCGCTCGACGCACCTGGCGATCGGCGCCGTGGTGCTCGTGGTGATCGTCGCAGCGGTGTCGGCCGCCGTGCTGGTCGTCGGCAAACGGGGTTCCGACGACGCGCACACCACACCGGCGCCCGCGCCTGCGGCCGCCGACCCCGGCGTGATCCCAGTTGCTGACAGCGCACCCGTGCCGACGTCCGCCGGGTTGGCCGCCACGCTGGGGCCGCCGTTGGCGGACACCAATCTCGGCATCGTCACCGGCCGGATCAGCGACGCGCTGACGGGCGATCAGCTGTGGCAACAGGGTGGCGACGTCCCGATGCAACCCGCCTCCACCAACAAGGTGCTCACCTCGGCCGCGGCGCTGCTCACGCTGGACCGGGACGCCAAGGTCGTCACCAAGGTGGTGGCCGCCGATCAGGCCACCCAGCCCGGCGTCGTGGTCCTGGTGGGCGGTGGTGACCCGACGGTGTCGGCGGCGCCCGCGGATCAGGACACCTGGTACAAGGGTGCGGCCCGCATCAGCGACCTGGCGGCGCAGG
>CAMFLL010000183.1 GCA_945957405.1 uncultured Mycolicibacterium sp.
GCTCAGAGCAGGCTGCGCCAGCCTCGGACAACCCCGTTCGGATGAGGCTGCCGCGACACGCGTCGACGAAGTTTTGTTTCACGATGGACCAACCAGCGCCCAACGATCTCGCCGTCCTCCGTCCTAGGTGCAGGTTGTCGGGTTCCAGGTCATGACGACAACCTGTCCGGGAGTGGCTGCTCTACTGTGTTGCGTTCAGGTGGCTGGTATACACCTGCTCCAGCACCGCGCGGTCCTCGACGAAGAACGCCCTTGTGCTGTGCCATCTGCAGCTTCAACCCCGCCTATGGCCAGGGCATGACAGTATCAGCGCTCAACGCCCTGGCTCTGCGCGACTGTCTGCGTCGCGACGACAGTCCCCTGGCACGCCGGTACTTCCGACGGTCCGCCATGCACGTACGCGTCCCCTGGCAGATGAACGCCTCCGCTGACCGGCCGCACATCCAGGTGCACGAAAGCACGCCCCTACACACCCCGCCTCATCGACAGCTTCATCGAACAGGCTCTAACGGCATGCGAAACCGATCTGCGTGCCATCAACCAATTCCTCCGCGTCAACTTCCTGATCGATCCCCCGCAAAGGCTGATGCACTCCAGATTTCTCTACCGTGCCGCGGCGACCGGAATACGCCAGAGACGAACTCCTCGACCGGTCAGCCCAAAAACCGCGCATCGCACCCTGCCGACCAACATCGCCGCACAACTGTGGCCGTGCGGTCATGCCGCCTCAGGCCCCCGATGAGCGAGCGCCGGTGCCGCACCCACACGCGATCCGGGGCCGAGAGGCTGCGACGCCGTCGCCTTGAGCGTGATGACGGTGGGTCAGCCCTGCGAAGTGATCGACGGGCCGATGGCTCAAATACCGATGCCCGACTTGTTAGTGCGAGAGAGGCATCGGGATCGGCCACTGCCACGCTAGTGATCGTCAAAGCTATGTCGGGTGTGGCGATCTAACCTCGGCGTCTACTCCCCGTTGACACGCTCTGGTTCTGCCGGAGGCTCAGGCTATTGGATTTCGACCAGGGTTTGGTCGGTCCGCTGTGCATCGTAGAGCGAGGCCTCGAACTCGGTGGGCGGAATGTCACGCAGGTAGCCGTGCAGGCGGACGGTGTTGTGCCAGTGGACCCAGCCGAGGGTGGCCAGCTCGACGTCCTCGACAGTCTTCCAGGGACCGGTGGGAGCGGGTACGTAGACCAGTTCGGCCTTGTAGTAGCCGTTGACCGTGTCCGCCAGAGCGTTGTCGAAACTGTCGCCGATCGACCCGATCGAGGGCACAGCGCCGATCTCGGCGAGTCGTTCGCCGTAGCGCATGGACTTGAACTGCGATCCGGTATCGGAGTGGCATCTCAAGCCCGGCAATCGATTTCCGAGTGCCCATGCGCGAAATCTTCAGTGCATCGAGGACCATCGAGTTCCCAATGTGCGGTGCCACTCGCCAACCGACGATCGGTGCGGCTGTAAGCATCGACGATGAAGCACACGTAGGCCACCCCGGACCAGGTGGGCACGAACATCAGATCCGTGACCCAGAGCTGGCTCGGCGCGACCGCGGTGAACTGACGCTTCACCAGATCGGGATGCCTGCGGCGCGCATCAGGCGGGCCACTTGGTCGCAGCCGACGGCATGGCCGGCGCGGCGGGCGGCTTTCCATAGTTTGCGGACGCCGTAGACGCGGTAGTTGTCCTCCCAGAGGTGGCCCAACGCCGGCGCCAGCACGGCGTCACGTTGAGCTCGCGCCGACGGGGGCGGGCCTTAGTGTGGTAGAAGATGCTCGGGGCCATCGTCATACCTGCGGTGCGCAGGCATGACGATGGGCTCGACCCCGAACTCGCCGCGCTGGGCGTCGATGAAGGCGACTACTTCTTGTGTTGGCTGTCGAGCCCCGCCCCGAAGAAACTTGCCGCTCGTTTCAGAATCTCGTTGGCACGCTTGAGTTCTCGGGCCTCTTGCTCAAGCTCGTTGACCTCTTGCGACTCGGCGGTCGTCACCCCGGGCGCGGACCCCTCATCGATATCAGCCCGGCGGGACCCACGAACGTACCGGCTCGACCCCATAGCCGAGCTGGTGAGCGACCTGCGCGACTGTGCCCTGCTCGGTGCCGAGCTCAGCCCGCAACGCACGCACCATCCGCACCACGGCGGCCTTCTCCTCCGGGCTGTACCGGCGACTGGTCGGCTATTCCCCGACGACGATTCCGTGGCCACACCTGCATCCTCGTTTCCAAGGTCAGGAGCCTCCGGAATTTCCAGAGCGTGTCAGCTGTCGGCGCCGGCTGACCATTCCGGCGACCAGGCGCTCACCTACGCCCCGGCGTGGGAGCCCTTGTCGGCGGGCACGCTCAAGTGGTCGTCGGCCAACATCGCCAGACCGCATTTCTGGGCCAAAGCTGCCACCGCGACCAACCCGGCGCACGACACCTAGATTGGCGTCATCAAAGTGTGCTGAGGCGACGGGCCGAGTGTGAGATAGTTGCATCTACGAGATGCCCTTCGTCATGGCCGAATTGGGTCCTAGAGAAATCCCATTCTTCCATCACGGCAGGGCATTTCGCTTTCACAACCGACCCTAAACCCCTACCTCATCGGTGAATCAAGGCCCGAGTGTCCAATTCGGGTCGAAGGTGCGCGGCGACACGGTCCGCTTCGGCCAACGCGCCATGGGAGCCGGCTGTCTCTGAGGTGTAATCACCGGCGAAGTGCATGGTGCCCACCGGTTCGCGCACGCCGGGCAGATAGACACCCCGGTCGTAACGGGGATACGCGAAGGCGGCATCCCATCTCTGCAGATGAGTGCCGGTGACCCTACCCCGCGTATCAGGCAGCACCCGGTAGAAGTCCTCGAGCCAGGCCGCGATCAGAGCCGAATCATGCTGGGCCCGTTGCGCGTCGGAGTCCCTGCCGCGGAACATCTCGAAGTACGTCCGATTGCGGTCTCCTGGCGAGAAGTACCGCCCCGTCCGGGGCTGCGTGACACCGTGGAACTCGGTGCCCACCGTCACGACATAGAAGAAGTCAGCCCAATGCGGCCGGTCCGTACAGTCCACCACGGCACCGAGCGTCGTCTGTGACGGCGTCGGAACGCTGTCAATCGCCTTCGCCTTCCATGCCGGCAGAGTCGGAACAAGTTGCTGTACAACCGGTCCGGGCACTGCCAGGACGACGCGTTGCGCGGTGCGTGACTCAGGCACACCACCGTCGGTGTAGTGGATCTGCCACGATCCGTCCTGGTTTGGGGTGATGGTCTCGACCGTGGTGTTCAAGGAGACCAGATCCGACACCTGGTGGTACAAGCCGTCGAAGATCGACTGCATGCCGTCCGGCACGTAGCCGCGATTGGTGCTGTCGCGCACCAGGAAACTGGCCAGGTACCTCAACCCGAACTTCGCCGAGAGCTCGTCGGGCGTTCCGACACACGCCCCGGCCACGGCCGACCAGATGATGCCGCGCGCCTCTTCACCGATCGGCCCGATGAAGTCGCTCAACGACATGTCGGCCAAATGATCGGCGTGGGCGAGATCTCGCCCGTGTTCGTGGTAGGCGGCCGACAGCGAGTCGACGAGTCGCCGGATGTCCGCTCTGGCCTCGTCGGACAGCGGCAACATGTCCGCGAGGTCCTCGGAGCGGGTGCCCAGTACGGTCTTGCCATCGATGTGGATCCCGAAGGTTCGTGGTTCCACTGGCTCGTAATCGATCCCGAGTTCCCCGCACAGCTTGTCGGTGTGGGTGCCGAGATACACGAACATCGCCCCGGTGTTCATCCGGACACCGTCGACGACGCGTGACGCTGTGCGTCCACCGGTCTCCGACAGTGCTTCGAAGACCCGGATGTTCGCCCCGGTGTCGCGGAGTTGCTGCGCCACCCGCAGTCCGGCGGGTCCGCCGCCGACGATGGCAAGGTCCAACGTGTCGCTGCTCATTCGTTCACCCAATTCGTTTTTTGACAGTATGTTTCGGCCGGTCCACCGTCCTGCGGACCTCAGACATGAGTCCCGTTCAGCACGGGCGCCGCGTTCACCTCGTCGAGCGTCCTGACCGGGCATCCGCGCCCGAATACGGCATCGAGGAGCCCGCCCCCGAGTTCGTCGACGACCTGCTCGGGGTGGGCCGGCCGGCGTTTCCCCGTCGGGCGGCCGAGTGCGGCGAGCACAGTAGGCGACATGAAGTAGGCACCCACCACCAGCAGGGACACCAACTCGAACGAGGCCGGATCGCGCTCGGCCAACTGGGACAGACTGGCCCAGGACGGCTGCGCGGGGAGCGCCTCGATGGCCGCAGCCAGGGCATCGCCCTCTCCCCCCACCGCCGCTGCGGCCTGCTGCACCACGTCATCGAAATCCGGCAGTGCCTCTGGTGCAGGGGATTCCGCTGAACCCGGTAGTAGCACGATGGCGGTGGCCCGGACCCGAGCGAGCTGTTCGCGGGACAACCGCATGCTCGCAGTCATGCCGGCACCCGCTGATCATGAGCGGTGTCGGCGATGTGCGTCGCCGTGCGCAGCGCGAGTGCGGCGATCGCAGCCGTCGAGTTGACCGACCCACCCGTCACCATGACACTGCCGTCGACGATGAAGAGGTTCGGCACGTCATGAGACCGGCCGAATGCATCCACCACCGAGGAACGCGGGTCATTCCCCATCCGCGCGGTGCCCAGCAGGTGGCCCGACTCGGTCAGCGGTGCCGTCAGGGTGCGCGTGGCTCCCGCCGCCTCGTGGGCCTCGATCATCCTGGCATGCATGAAATCGACCATACGGTCGGTGTTCTCGGACCTGCGGTAGTTGAGCTTGACCCCTGGCAGGCCACTGCTATCTGTCGACGAGCGGTCGAGCGTGACGGAATTCGACTCATCGGGGAAGTCATCGATGACCCCCGACCAGATGAGTGACCGACCGGCGTAGCGGGCGAGGTCGTGCACATGCTCGCCCCACCGCTCGTCGAAGCTGTGCTGCTGGAGATGATCGAGCACGTGCAAGACCCCCAACGGAGGCATCAGTGCCCACTTGGCACCGCGCAGGAAACCCCGTGAGGCATCGGTCTCAGCGAACTCCAGGGAGTACATCAACTGTCCCGCTGGGCCGTTCCAGCCGTCGATCTCCTGATCGAACATGCCGATCACGCTGCACACCGGGTGCAGCATCAAATTCTTGCCGACCAGGCCGCTCGAATTCGCCAGCCCCTCGGGGTGGTCGTCGTCCGACATGAGCAGGATCCGTGGGGTGCCGATACCGTTGGCGGCGAGCACGACCGCGTTGGCGTCGATCCGGTGCTCGGTACCGTGCGTGTCGACCCAGATGGCCCCGTTGGCGAGGCCGCTGCGGTCAACGGTGATCCGTGCGACGCGGGCTCCGGTGATGAGCTTGGCGCCGGCCGCGGTGGCATGTGGCCAGTAGGCCAGATCGAAGGACGCCTTCGCCCCGACGGGGCAGCCTCGTTCGCACAGGCCCCACCGGACGCACTGCCCCATGTTCTTGAATGCCGTGGAGGGAATGGCGTTCGTGCCCGGCCACCAGTGCCATCCCAGGGAATTCATGCCCCGGGCCATCTGCACCCCGCCGCGTCCGATCGGGTGGGGCGGTAACGGGAAGTCCTGGTCGGGATACGCCGGGTCACCCCCGAGGCCCGAGACACCGATGAACTGGTCGACCTGCTGGTAGTACGGTTCCAGGTCTTCGTAGCCGATCGGCCAGTCGTCGCAGATCCCGTCGAGGGTCCGGACCCGGAAATCACTGGGCAGCAGCCGCATCCAGTGCGCACCGTAGAACACCGACCCGCCGCCCACACCGTTGAACATGATCGGGTCGGCGTCGGCGTCATCGACGTCGATCGGGTAGTCGGCCCGGCCCTTGCGCTCGTTCGGCCACACCGACCATGAGCCGCGGGTGAGCAACTCGAACTCGGGCTTGTTTGCGGGCATCTCGTCTGAGTTGACCCAGTCGCCCTGCTCTAGGCAGACCACCGAGAACCCGCGCGTCGCGAGGGTGTGCGCCGTCACGGCCCCGCTGGGACCGCTGCCCACGACGAGGACGTCGACACGCCCGTCAGATTGTTCGTGTGTCATGACACTTCCACCTTCTGTATGGCCGGCAGCCGCTCAGGCGGGCGCGAGCGCGCCTTCGAGTTTGCGCAGTTCCTCGGCGAGCGCCGCGCGCTCGTCTTCCTGTGGCATCAGGTAGGGGCGGCGAACGTCGCCGACGTCGAGACCACGCAGTTGCGCACCGAGTTTGACGACGCTGACGTAGTTCTCCGATGTGCCGATGAATCGCAGGAACGGCCGCAGGCGTCCCCACGCGGCCTCGAGCTCTGGGCTCAGTTGCCTGCGTGAGCAGAGGTCGAGAACGTCGACAATCAACTCCGGCACCACATTTCCAGCTCCGAGCAGGGCGCCGCGGGCGCCGGCGAGCACAGCGGGCACAGTCAGATCGTCCCAGCCGATGTACACGGCGAAGTCCCTGGTCTTCGACCAGGCCAGCAGATCACCGAGCAGCGTTCCGTCTCCCGAACTCTGCTTCACCGCACTGACGTTGGACAACCCCGCGAGCTCCTCGATCTGCTCGACCGTCATCAGGCCGGCAGCGGGTGTGTTGTACAGCATGATGGGCACCGACACCGAGTCGTTGACGTCTTGGTAGAACGCCCGCTTCTCCCGCCAGTTGACCGCTTCACCGTACGGCGCCGGAACAAGAATGCCTGCGGCCCCGATCTCCTGCGCATCCTGACTGAGCTTCACGGCATCACGGGTGGCCAGGGCACCGGTCTGGACAATGAACGGCAGACGGCCATCGGATGCCTCGGCCACCACGCGTGCGAGCTGGCGGCGTTCGTCGAAGCTGAGGGCACCGTGCTCTCCGGTGCCGCCGGCCACCACCACTCCGCCGGCGCCTGCCTGTACCTGACGCTCGATCAACTGTTGAGTGCCAACGGGATTGATACCGTCGTCGGTCATCGGTGTCACCAGTGCTGTGACCAACCCTGCGGGCCAGCGTGCTGCAGTCATTCGTACTCCTCCAATGCGGTTCTGGATCAGTTATTTGGCGATGACGACATGCTTTTTCCGCGACAGGTCGTCGATCGAGTAGCTGGAGTTCTCGTAACCGAGACCGGACATCCCGAAGCCGCCGAACGGCATCTCGACGGGTGCGATGAGGGCTGCGTTGACCTCGACCGTGCCGTGTTCGAGGGCGTCGACCAGACGCAGGGCCCGTCGGGTGTTCTCCGTCCAGACTGAGGCGACGAGGCCGAACTCGGTGTTGTTGGCGAGTTCGATCGCCTGGTCCTCGTCCTGGAATGTCTCGATGGTGATGACGGGTCCGAAGATCTCCTCCCGGAGAATGGCACTGCCCGGTGGGATCTTGTCGAGGATCGTCGGCTCGAAGAAGTAGCCGTCCAGTCCTGCCACTCGGCCTCCACCGGCCTCGACCGTGGCCCCCGCCCGAACAGCGCCCTGCACCAGACCGTCGACCTTCTCCAGGTGTGCCCGTCCTACCAGTGGTCCCATGTCGATGTGGTCGCCGTCATCGGGTCGACCGACCGCCAGCGAGGCGACGGCGTCGCGCAGCATCGGCAGGAAATCTTCCAGAACGGATGCGTCACAGAGCACCCTGGTCGCCGCGCCGCAGCACTGGCCGCAGTTGAAGAAGGCCCCACCGCGCAGCATGGCCACGGCCTTGGGCAGGTCGGCATCGTCGAAGATGATCACCGGCGTCTTCCCGCCCAGCTCGAATCGAAGGTGTTTCAGCGCGTCGGCGCCCGCCCTGGCCAAGGCCGCCCCCGTCGCCACCGATCCGGTCATGGAGATGACGTCGACGTCCGGGTGGCTGCCGAGGGGTTGACCGACCTCCGGGCCCGTCCCCAGAACAACATTGAGGACACCCGCGGGCAACACCGAACGAGCCAGGTCCGCAAACAGCACGGTGGTCATCGGGGTGAGCTCCGACGGCTTGAGCACGACGGTGTTGCCGGCGGCCAGCGCCGGCGCCAACTTGGCCACGGCCGTGGCCAGCGGAAAATTCCACGGTGTGATGGCACCGACCACGCCCAAGGGTTCGCGTTGGACATAGGACAGGTAGCCCTCGACATATTCATCCGCGGCAGGCGTCTGAACCGTACGGATCGCACCTGCCATGAAGCGCAAAGTGTTTGCCGCTCCGGCGATTTCTGCATACGAGATCGAGGTCGGCTTGCCCACGTTCAGTGACTCCAGTTGCGCGAACAGCGCTTGCCTATCGTCGATCAGCGCGGCAAGGGCGAGCAGGCGTTCGGCTCGATGGGCCGGTGTCGTGCGGCGCCATTGCGCCAACGCGCGACGAGCCGCGGCCACCGCGCGGTCGACCTCGTCCGAAGAGCCAAGCGGCATCTCCGTGATCGCTGTACCGGTGCCGGGGTTGATGAGCGTGTGCCGCGGCCCTGCTCCGAGTTCGACCGCCCCGTCGATGATGTGACCGAGCTTGTAGTCGGCGAGGAAGCCGACGAGCTCGTCCGAGGGGAAACCAGTGCTGGACTCTGACATGGGTTCAGGCCGTGGTGTTTTCGTCGTCGTACGACATGAGCACCGCGACGTCGTGGAAGTCGGATGCGTGATCGAAATGCACCGTCTGGCCCTTCCGGAAATAGACGCAGTCACCTGCGGTGAGCGTGAAGCTCTCGCCGCCCTCCACCGACACCTTCGAGCTGCCCGCGATGACGTAGAAGAACTCGTCGTTCTCCATCGGCACGGTGTACTGGCCGGCCTCCTTGAAGCTGCCCACGCGACGCTTACCATCGGCCGATTTGTAGAGCCAGGCCTGGTGACCGTTGTATTCCGGGAGGGGGTCGAATGACACGGTGTGGACGTTGAAGCGCGGCACCGTGGTGTCTTGTTCGGTCGTCGCGGTGTTGTTGTCGGTCATGAGGGCCTCCGAATCAGTCGTTGACGGGAGCGCGCAGCGCGCACCGTTTTCTGTTGGCTGGATGATGTGCAGGGCTTCATAACGCGACCGGCTGATCGACGGATCGACCGGTTGCGGTGGTTCACGTGTTGGTAGGTGCCACCCACCTAGATGTACAAATGTACATTCGCCATGACGCGAGCGCAATAGTCAGTTCGCGATGACCCCAATACCGCTGCGGGAACGTGCAACAGGCTGCGGCTCAACCGATGAAGCCGACGCGGATCAGGGCGGCGTCAACCCAGCAGACGACGCAGCACGGCCTCGACTTCGACTCGAGACGGCATGCCGTGGATGACAGCCCTGACGAACATGCCGTCGACGACCATGGCGACCGTCTGGGCGGTGACGGCGTCGGTGTGCTCGGACAACACGGCGGGAAAAGCCTCGTCCCACTCGCGGCTCAACGACTGCAACTGCGGCCGGCGAAGGGAGGCCATGTAGAGCTCGTGCTCGACAACGGTGCGGTCCCAGTGGTGGATCAGGGCGTGCATCACGTAGTCGGCGACCGACTGCACGAGATCTGTGTCTGCGCCCAGCTTGGCGGCCCACTCCGCGAGATCCGCGTCCGTGGCCTTCTTGGCTTCCACAATGGCGGCAGCCAGGAGGTCATCCAGGGTCTTGAAGTGGTACGTGGTGGAACCGAGGGGAATGTTCGCGACGGCGGCCACCGCTCGATGCGTGAGCCCCTCGACGCCCTTCTCGGCGACGACATCGAGGGCCGCCAACGCGATGAGACGCGGCCGCTCCCTGTCCGCCGTCCCTCTTGGCACTGACGCTCCTTGCTGGGTCCTGAGGTGAATGCCGCTTCGACCCGCCCGATGACCCCGAGCCTATAACACCCGATCAACACCGGGCGGTGGTCCGGGATACCAGCGGTCGGGCTCCGGATAGACGAACCCCTCGGGAAAGTGGTACGTCTCGAAGCAGGTGGTGGTCGCCGCCTCGGTGTCGAAGAACGAGAACGAGTTCTGGTCGAGCCACCGACCGCTCTGCGTCGCGGGGAAACCACGGTCGGCAAAGAGTTTCAGCCGCTGCTCCCACGGTATGCCATTGCAGTCGAACGCAATGTGATGGATGCCCTCGCCGTGCCGGTCGAGGAACTCCCGCATGATGGTGCGCCCCTCGAGCGGCTGCATGATCTCGAACGTCAAATCGTCGTTGGTCGCGAAACACACCCGCAGACTGAACGGGCTGGCCTCGCCGCGGTAGCGCTGGTCGGACACCGTCTCCGATGTGAAGGTGTACACGCGGAACGGTCCAATGCCCAGCCGCACAAGGCCTTCCATGGTGCGCTGCACGTCGTCGGTCACCAGACACACTTCGATGATCTTGCCCAGAAAGCTGTTCGCCAAGGCGAACTCGCTGACCACCTCGGGCAGAACCTGCGGATCAGACGCCATCAGATCATCCCGTCGATGTACAGATCGACGAGCCGGGGCGGACCCTCGACACCGTTGATGGGGACGAGGTCCTGGGGGCACGCGCTGACGATGACCGCGACATCCTGGTGTGCCCGCAGGATCACCCGACTGCCGGGCGAAGCCACAGACGGTTTCAGTGAAAGGTCCCCCGCAGGCGACACCTCGACCGCCATGAACAGATTCAGCGGATCAGGGACATCACGGTGCACCGCCGGGACTACGCCGGCGCTGTTCATCGCGATCGCCGCCGCTTCCCGGAAGTTGTCGGCGCAGCTGCCATGCCATCCTTGAAAGCCCAACGCGCGGTATCGCTCTGGATCACATGCCGGGATCAGCGTGTCGTGTACACCGCCGCTGTCGTCCTCGGCGACGGTGAGCATGGCCCTGCGGCGATCATCGACCATCGTGTCGCCCACGCGTGGACTCAGCCGACCTGTCGCCAGACGGGTGTGAGACATGGAAAGCACTGCTCCGCCGTCAAGACTGAGCGCCCATGTGTCGACCACCTGATAACCGAGCGTGTTGACGATATGGACCCGTTGGCCGGCCCGCAGCACGACACCGCCACCGCGACCGCCTTCGATTGTGCGTTCATGACGCGGATGCACCGCCTGGGTATGCATGACACTCCTCGTGTGCGAAGGTGGAAGAGGGCGTCAACAGCCGCCCATATGAGTTATACGATAGTATGTCATCTTGCGCAAAGGGGCAACGGTGAGCGCTTCGCCCGATCCAGTCGGTCCCGCGGTCGGACGACGACTTCGCGCCGCCCGCCTCGCCAAAGGCATGAGCGCTCGTCAACTTGCATCGTTGGCCGACGTCACGCCGGCATACCTGAGCCGACTCGAGAACGGGCAGCTCAGCCCAACGGTGAGCACCCTGTCCAAAGTGATGCAGGCCCTTGGCCAGTCGGTCGCAGATCTGTTCCACGGGGAGGATGACCGCGGGCCGCTGGTCCGCGCCGACCAGCGGCGCATCATTCGCAGCCACGGCGTCGCCGATGAGTTGCTCTCGCCCACGCGTTCGGGGCGTCTCGAGGTTCTCGAAACGGTCGTCAGCCCAGGCGCCGGCAGTGGCGACGAACCGTACAGCCACGCCGGAGACGAGGAATGCATCGTCCTTCTCACCGGCACGCTCGACGTCCAGGTGCACGACACCCGCTACACCCTGAACCCCGGCGACGCCCTCACCTTCAATTGCCGAGTCCCCCACGCCTGGCACAACAGCGGCACCGCGGAGGCGCGAGCCCTGTGGATCATCACTCCCGCCGGATATTGATCTGGGTATTGCCTTTTCGTATATCGCGTGCGATGCTTTTGGAACTCGAGGAGTTCCACCCAAGAGAATCAGTGAGAAAGTAGCCACCCCTCCCTGCGCTACGCGGACATCGTCGGCGGCGTTGGCGACTTGCGGCACCATCCCAATCTGTTCGATCCGTGCGAGTCCCAGCGGCGTCACCTGTCGACATTTACCCCCTTGGACTCTGACCGGCCGCCCGTGCGGCTGAACACGATGCCGGACAGCGCCTTCGAACACTGCTGTGCGCTGAGCCGCGCATTTCATCCTCGAAAGGAACACCGTTCAATGTACTCAAACGACAACACCTCGCCACTGCGGCCCGGCGGCATCGAGAGCCGCTCCATCGAGTGGATTCCGCCCGAAGAGCGGCACGGCAAGGTCCGCCAGCAGGGGCCATTCTGGTTCCTGTGCAACTTCCATCCGCTCACCGTCGCACTCGGTCTCGTCGGCCCCAGTCTTGGCCTGAGCCTGGGCTGGACGATCCTGGCCGCCACGCTCGGCGTCCTGTTCGGCACCGTCTTCCTTGCACTACACGGATCACAGGGTCCCAATCTTGGTCTGCCGCAAATGATTCAGTCACGGGCGCAGCTCGGCTATCGAGGAGTGGTGATCATCCTCTTCGCCGCCGTGTTCACATTCGTCGGCTACAACGTCGTCGACACAGTGCTGATGGACGCGGGCTTTCATGCCCTGTTCGGCTGGGACGCCACGACCACGGGTCTCGGCATCGGCCTGCTGTCACTCGTGCTCGCCGCGTGGGGGCACGATTGGCTCCACCGCGCCTTCCGTGTTCTCTTCTGGGCATCACTGCCGTTCTGGCTCATCCTCACGGTTGGGATGATCACGGGATCTGCGGGCGGCCAACCTGATCCCGAGTTGGGCTTCAACCTGAGCGCATTCGTTGTCATGTTCACCATCGCCGCGAGTTACAACATCACCTACGCCCCGATCGTCTCCGACTACACCCGCTACCTCCCCGCCCAGGTGTCCTCGCGGTCATTGATTTTCACCACCTACTGGGGTGCTGCCGTATCCGCGATCTGGATGATCGCGCTCGGCGCGTGGCTCGCCGCCCGTTTCGGGGTGTCGGACACTCTCGTGGGGGTGCATGACGCCACCAACAACGTCATTCCCGGCGCGGGATCGGCGTTGGTGTTGATCAGTGGTTTGGCGCTGGTGGCCACCATGGGACTCAACACCTACAGTGCGACACTGACGGTCTTGACCGCGCTGAACTGTTTCCACCCCAGCACCGGCACATGGCGTCGCCGTGTCGCCACCACTGCGGTACTGGGCGTCACCGCGACGGTCGTCGGCGTGTGGGTGGTGCACGACATTTCCGCAACCATCAACAACTCGGTGCTGATCATGCTGTACCTGCTGGCTCCGTGGACCGCGATCAATCTGGTGGACTACTTTCTCATCCGGCGAGGCCACTACGACATCGCCGAGATCCTCAATCCAGAGGGGCTCTACGGGAATTGGGCCTGGCGCGGCCTGGCCGCTTACGCACTGGGCGTTGCCGCCGAGATCCCGTTCGCGGCGCTGACTTTCTACGAGGGGCCGTTAGCCCGGGCACTCGGAGGTGTCGACGTCGCCTTCGCGGTCTCTCTGGCGGTGGCCGGGCTTGCGTTCTACGTCCTCAGTCGTCACAACCGGCAGGCCGGAGCGAGCCTGTCGACGTTCACATCGGCCGACGCCGGCGCCACCCGACTCTGACCACTCTGACCACATCCACGATCCAGGAGGAAACGTCGTGACCAGCACACGAATCACCGCGCAGTTCCCGAAGCTGTTCTCACCCTTCATGTTATCCGGATTGAGACTTGCCAACCGCGTGAGCGTCGCGCCGATGTCACGGGTCAGCACCCTCGGTGACGGTGTGCCCACCCTGCAGATGGCGGCCTACTACCGGAGTTTCGCAGCGGGCGGCTTCGGCATGATCATCACCGAAGGTATCTATCCACCGGGACCGGGCGCTCAGGGTTATGCCGACCAGCCTTCCCTTGCGTCGGCCGCGCACGTGGCGGGTTGGCGTGCTGTCACCGATGCGGTGCACCGGTGCAACGGGATCATCTTCGGCCAGATCATGCACGCCGGTGCATTGTCTCAGCACCTACCGGCCACACTGGGACCCAGCGCGGTGACACCGCGGGGTACCAAGATGCCGGAGTATGGCGGTCAGGGCTCTTACCCCACCCCAGACTCGTTGAGCCTCAGGCAGATAGACAGTATTGTGGACGGCTTCGCCCAGTCCGCAGGCCTGGCCGAAGAAGCCGGTTTCGACGGTGTCGAAGTACACGCCGCCAACGGCTACCTCCTGGATCAGTTCCTCACCGAGTACACCAACGCGCGCTCCGACCGGTACGGCGGGAGTGCCCGCGCCCGATCCGCGTTGACCGCCGAGGTCATCACGGCCATGGAGAGGCGAACGCACGGCCGACTTCCGGTGGGTGTGCGCCTGTCCCAGGCCAAGGTCAACGACTCCCATCACAAGTGGACGGACGCGGCGGAAGCCGAAGCCGTCTTCACCACCGTCGCCGCGGCGCAACCCGCCTACATTCACCTCGCCGGTGAGGGACGGCCGTGGACGCAGAGCGGCCGCGCCGCCGACGGCACCGCGCTCGGCGCGTTGGCGCGACGCACCACCGGATTGCCCGTGATCGTCAACGGCGGCTTGCATACTCCGGAACTCATCGAGCAGACACTCGCCGGTGGCGAGGCTGATCTGGTGAGCCTCGGGCGCCCCGCCCTCGCCGATCC
>CAMFLL010000184.1 GCA_945957405.1 uncultured Mycolicibacterium sp.
GGCGCGACGGTCCTCGGCCAGCTGCATGCCGTAGGCGGCCAGGTCCAGGATCGCCTTGATGATGTTGTCGTGGTCCCCGCCGACTTCGTCGTCACCGGCGCCGAGGATCACGGTGGTCCAACCGAAGACCTTGGGCTCATCTTCCTCGGGGATCCCCATCATGTCGCAGATGATCTGCAGCGGGAGTGGACCCGACAGTGACTCGACGAAGTCGGCCTGACCATCCGGATTGCCGGCCACCATGTCATCGACGAGTCGGCGCGCCCGGACACGCACGCTCTCCTCGATCCGAGCCACCATCTTCGGCGTGAAGGCGCGGTTCACGATCGACCGCAGACGCTGATGACGTGGATCGTCGAGCGCGATCATCGAACCGCTGAACTCGGCGACCGCCGGATCGACCTGGCTCAGCGACACGCTCGTCGGGATCGAACTGAAGATCTCCGGGTGCCGGCTCGCGTGGTGCACGTGGTCGAACGATGTCAACGCCCAGTGTCCCGGCCCCGATTCGAAGCCCTTCAAGGTCGGTGCCTCGAAGAACGCGATGGGTGCCTCGCGACGCAGGGTGGCGAACGCACCGTCGCGTCGGTCGTCATCCCAGGACCAGAACTCCAATGAGCCCAGGTCGATGTCGCTCAGCGGAATTGAGGGCGGTGGCGCACCGTTTTCGTGGCGCGCGATACCCGACTCGACAGTTGTCATAGGTGCCTCCCCGTTGGTGCCCTGAGTGTGACACGTGTCACGAAACGGGTCCAGGGCCGCGCTTGACGGGTGTCGACCGCATAATTCGGCGTGTCGTTCCGGTCACATTTCGCGGGACGGGTGTATACGCGAGTGAAAAGGGAGACAACGACGCGGAGGTCTGCCAGTCTCTTAGGGGTGACGTCACACCCACGGCCCCGCCTGACGCGCCGGATCGCCATCGTCGGTTCCGCTGCAGCTGCGGTCGTGGTGGCCGTCGTCGGCGTATTCGCCCTCAACCAGGCGCGCGAGTCATTTCAGCGGGAGCAGACCCGGCCGCTGGCGGTCGGCGACTGCGTGGTGGTCGCCACGTCGGCACCGGACGCCGTCGCGGCCAGGCGGTCGCATTGTGGCGACGACCCGAGTTACACCGTCGGAGCACTGGCCACCGCGGGCGGATCATGTCCCAGTTCCGAGTATCAGCATTTCCCGGCCCCTGCTGCCGACCAGGCGACGGCCGGCTTGTGTCTGGTCCCCAACCTGGTGGCCGACCACTGTTACCGCCTCGCGATGCCGATCGGCGTCGTCGAACGCGCCGACTGCGCCGACAGGCGCAGCGACCCCAGTACCGGAATCCTGGTGCAGGTCACGCAGCGCCTTGACGTCCGGGACGACCGGGCCTGCCCGTCGGCCAGCGGTCATTTCGCGTGGCCGTATCCGTCACCGGCGCGTACGTACTGCACCGCCACCATCTACTGATCCTCGGCAGGACCCTCCACGACCGACTTGATCCGGGTTGATCCGTTCGGCGGGCGCTGCCATGTGAACGGTCACCGAGGCATGCCTGGCGATCTCCTGATGTGACGGGGCGACGTCAGCTGAGCAGGCGCTCGATGGAGCGCATCGGGATGGGCAGCCAATCCGGGCGGTACCGCGCCTCGTAGGCCGCTTCATAGACGGCCTTGTCGAGTTCGTAGGCGGCGAGAACCGGTGCGGCGGAACGGGGATCGAAGCCGGCGACGGCGGCGTATCCGGAGCAGAACGCGTCGCGGTTGGCGTCGGCCCAGGCCCGGGCCGCGGACTCGTCGCGGTGATCGCCGGCCGCCTGGTGGGCCGCGTACTCGTAGGACCGCAACATGCCCGCGACATCACGCAGCGGCGAATCGAGAGCGCGCCGTTCCTCCAGCGGTGCGCCCGGCTCTCCTTCGAAGTCGATCAACAGCCAGCTGCCGGGCGTCCGCAGCACCTGACCGAGATGGAGGTCGCCGTGCACGCGCTGCACCTCGAGCGGCTGACCGGACAGGAAGGCGAACCGTTTCTCCACGGCAGGTGCCATGGGTTGCAGCGCGGCGACCGACGACGCCGCGGTGTGCAGGCGCGCGGTGGCGGTCGCGACGTCGAAGTGTGCGCTGGCGGTGCCCAAGGTGCTCGCCAGGGCCGCGTGCACCGCCGCGACGGCCCCACCGAGCAGTCCGGACTCGGCGTGGAAATCGGCGTAGCCGTCGGCGACGCGGGCGGTCGCCATCGCCCAGCCCTCGGTGGAACCGGCAGCGAACGACGTGACCATGCCGAGGGGACACGGGGCACCGTCCCACGTGGTGTCGAACGAGGCGAGCAGGCGGGCCACATTCTTGTTACCGGCGCGGCCGAGCACACGGTTGAGTTCGATATCGGGATTGATCCCGGGGCTGATCCGGCGAAACACCTTGAGGATGGCGTCCTTGCCGAACACGACGCTGGTGTTGCTCTGCTCGGCACCGGATACGCGGGCCGGCGCGTCGAGCGGCAGGGTCACATCGGGTTCCTTGGTGAACGTCACGGCGCCGAGGTCGGCGGCGTGCGCGCACAGCGACAGCAGATGAGCGGCCGCTTCCGGGTCGTACAGGGCATCGAACGCGGTGTAGCCACCGTCGACCCCGATCGGGGTGACACCGCCGGGTATCGCCGCCGGATCGGCGCACCATTTCAGCACCACCTGGTAGCGCTCGGGCGGACCTTGTGCGTAGGTCGCGTCGACCAGCACCAGATCGAGGTCGTCGCGCAGAGCGATCACCTCGGCCGGGTCGGCCGCAACCAACGTGCGGCTGCGGCCGGCATACCAGCGTTGTGTCGGAAGCCATTGGGCAAACGGCAGACTCAGTTGGGCCATGGGTTTCATCGTGAAGTCGCGTACCCGCCGGTGCGGATGCTCAATCGAGTCGAACTCCGCACCGCTGTGCCCGTCGCATGTATGGCGTCATCCGGTCGCTCGGCAGGTGTTGCTGGAAATCGCGAAACGCGACCGGTACCCGGTGGTGGTTCACTCTTCCGCATCGCTGTCCTGCTTTGCCCATCGCGACTTCGACGCCAGGGTCGGCGTCCCGGCCAGATCACGACCGTGATGTCTGATTGGCTGGGACCTGCGGCACTGCGGAGACACGGCGGGCGCTAACCGCCGATGACGAGCGCCGGTGCCGGCTCGACCTGCACCCGGACCCGTGATCCGGCCGCCAGTTCCTGCGCGGCCGCGCTCGCGGTCTGCGCGATCACATGGGTGCCGTCGGCGAGCCGCACCCCGACCCGCGAGATCGGCCCCAGGAAGGCGACGTCGGCGACGACGTCGGCGCCGTCGGGATCGGCCGTCACCGTGAGCGCTTCGGGCCGCACCAACACCACCCCGGTCCCCGAAACCGATCCAGGTAGCGCCGGCAGCGTCGCGCCGAGCACGTGCGCCGAGCCGCCCGACACCTCCGCGGGGATCTTGTTGTGCAGACCGACGAACTCCGCGACGAACGGCGTGGCCGGCCGGGCGTACAGCTCGGCGGGCACAGCGATCTGTTCGAGGCGCCCCTGACTCATTACTCCGACCCGGTCGGCCACGGCCAGCGCCTCCTCCTGGTCGTGGGTCACGAACAGTGTGGTGGTGCCGACCTCCATCTGGACACGCCTGATCTCGTCGCGCAGTTGCACACGCACCTTGGCGTCGAGAGCCGACAGTGGTTCGTCGAGCAGCAGCACCCGCGGCTGGATCGCCAGCGCGCGGGCCAGCGCGACGCGTTGCTGCTGACCGCCGGACAGCTGATCGGCGTACTTGTCGCGGTGCGCGCCCAGGCCCACCAGTTCCAGCATCTCCACCGCCCGCGCCGCGCGCTTGGCACGATCGCGGCCGCGAAGCTTCAGACCGAACGCGACGTTGTCCAACACCGTCAGGTGAGGGAACAGGCTGTACGCCTGGAACACCATCCCCATGTCGCGCTTGTTGGGCGGCACATTGGTGATGTCGGTGCCGTCGACCGTCACGGTGCCCGAGGTCGGGTCGTCGAGGCCGGCCAGGATGCGCAGCGCCGTGGTCTTACCGCACCCCGACGGGCCCAGCAGCGCGACGAGTTCGCCGGGCTCCAGGTGCAGGGTCAGCCCGTCGAGGGCCTTCACGATGCCGTAAACCCGTGTGAGGTCGGTCAATTCGACCGCGACACCGGATCGGGATGAGGTCATGTGGGTGCTCCTGGTACATCGGTGACGGTCACGCGTCGCCTGCCCCGCCGGGCGAGCAGTGAAAGGATCAGCAGGAGAACGAATCCGAACAACAGCACGGCCAGCGACGCCGCGACCGAGGTGGGTCCATCGGACTTGCCGATCAGCACGATCTGGACTTGCAGGGTTTCGTATCCGGCCAGCGACGCGATGGTGTACTCGCCCAGTACCACCGCAATCGAGATGAACGCCGCCGACAGGATGCCCTGCCAGATGTTCGGGACGACGACCCGCAGGATCGTCGTGGCCCAGCCGGCGCCCAGTGAGCGGGCCGCCTCGGACAGGGTCCGCAAGTCGATCGCCGACAACGCTCCGTCAAGGGCCCGGTAGGCGAACGGCAGCACCACGACGACGTAGACGAAGGTCAGTGTCAACGCCGACTCGCCCAGCAGATAGTTGACCCAGAGATAGACGTTGCGCAGGCCGACCACGATCACCAAGGCCGGAATGGTCAACGGCAGAAGGCAGAGGAACTCGATCAGACCGGTGGCCCACGGCGCCCGCAGCCGAACCCAGATCATGGTCGGCACCAGGATCAGCAGCATCAACACGACCGTGAAGACCGCGAGCAGCAGCGACACGATGATCGCCGAATACAGCGCGTCGTCCTGGACGAGGTTCTCCCAGGCCTGCAGCGTCCGTCCGCTGCCGAGCAGGTTGCGGGTCGAGAAATCCGCCATCGCATACAGCGGGAACAGAAAGAACAGACCGAAGACGACGATCAGCGCCGCACGAAAGACCCTCTGACCCACGCTGACTCGCTTCACCGCAACCACCTCGCGGTGCGGCGGACCAGCATGTTGTAGGCGATCATCACCAACGCGACCACCACGATCATCTCCAGCGCCAGCGCGTAAGCGAAGCCCGCCTGACCCAGCACCACCTCGCTGGTCAGCGCCGAGCGGATCAACAGTGGCACGATCGGGCTGCCCTGCGAGACCAGCGCCGCCGCGGTCGCGTAGGCCGCGAACGCGTTGGCGAACAACAACAGTGTGGACCCCAGGAACGCGGGCGTCAGCAGCGGGAAGGCGATCTCGCGCCAGTACTGCCAGGTGGAGGCGCCCAGACTGACAGCGGCCTCACGCCACTGTTCCCGTAGGCCTTCCAGCGCGGGCAGGAACACGATCACCATCAGCGGAATCTGAAAGTAGGTGTACACCAGGATGAGTCCGCTCACGCTGTAGAGCCAGCCGTCGCCCGCCAGATTCCAGCCGAACCGGTCGGCCACCCACACCGTCAGCACGCCGTTCAGCCCGACGGTCGCCAGGAATGCGAAAGCCAAAGCCACGCCACCGAATTGGGCCAGGACGCTGCACAACGACAACACGATGCGGCGGAACACCGATTCGGCCGGCCTCGAGACGATCAGCCAGGCCAGTACAGCGCCGAGCACCGCACCGAGCACCGCGGTGCTTGCCGACAGGAACAGGCTGCGACCCAGCGCGGTGAGCGCCGTCTCGGAGAACAGCGCGGCTATCCGCGCCATCGAGAATTCACCGTTGAGGTAGAACGCGCTGATGATCACCGTCACCGTCGGGATGATCAGGAAGATTCCGACGAACAACAGGAACGGCAACAGAGGCGCGCCGTCGCGCACCCCCCGCTTCAGTCCGGGCCCGCTCAACCGATTGCCTTGGCCCAGTTGTCGGTCAGGTACTTGGTGGCGGCCGCGGTCTGTTCCGGGGTGGGGATGGTCACCGGACCGTCGATGGCGGGTAGCCGTTGCATGGCGACGAGGTCGATGGTGCCCGCCCGGATCAGTGCGTCGGCGCGAACCGGTCGCACGCCACCCGCGGCGAACAGGTTCTGACCCTCGTCACTGTAGAGGAACTCCTGCCACAGCCGGGCTGCGGCGGGATGCGGCGCATCCTTGTTGATCGCCTGGTAGTAGTAGCCCGCCACCGCGGCGTCGTCGGGTACGAAGATCTTCCAGGACGGCAGCCGGTTGCTCACCGCGCCGTTGAGGTAGTTCCAATCGATCACCACCGGCGTCTGGCCGGATTCGATGGTCGCCGGGGTCGGATCGATTGGCACGAAATTGCCCGATTCCTTGAGCTTGCGGAAGAACTCGACGCCGGGGGCGATGTCGTCGGCGGAACCCCCCGAGGCCAGCGCGGCCATCAGAACACCTGAGAAGGCCGCGCCCGCCTGGGTGGGATCGCCGTTGAGCGCCACCTTGCCCTGGTACTCCGGTTTGAGCAGATCCTCGATGCTGGTGATGTCGGGCACGGTGGACGAATCCCAGCCCACCGACATGAACCCGCCGTAGTCGTTGACCCAGGCACCGGCGGGATCTCTGAGCTGCGGGGCTATTTCGTCGAACTTCTCGACCTTGTAGGGCGCGAACATCGCCACATTGGCCAGGGCCACCGATTGGCCGAGGTCGAATACGTCGGGGGCCGTGGTCTTACCCTTCTGCTGGGTGGCGGCGTTGATCTCCTCCTGGCTGGCCGCATTGGGCGCAGCGGAGTTCACCTTGATGCCGTACTTGTCACCGAACGCCTTGATGATGGCACCATAGTTGGCCCAGTCCGGCGGCAGCGCAATGACGTTGAGTTCACCCTCGGCCTTCGCCGCCGCGATCAGTCCGTCCATCCCGCCCATGTCGGCCGCCGACGTTGCCGTGGCCGCCCCGTTGTCGTCGGCTTTCTTCTCCGGCGGCGAACACGCCGACAGCGCCCACAGCGCGACCATGGAGCATGCCGCGGTCACGGCCACCATCAGCCGGGATGTCTTCATGGGCGAACCTTCCGATGACCACGCGACGGAACAGTGTCCGCGCGGTTACCGAAACTTGAATTCACGCGGGCGTACCGGGGTGAAGGTTAGCGGCCTGCGGCGCCTCGGAGACACCCATTCCCGACATTCCCGGCCGGTCCGCCCGGTGCGAAAAGGCCCCGCAAGGACAAGAAACCCCCGACCTGCCGGCCGGGGGTTTCTTGGTTCCGCTGACGAGGGCTGCTAGCCCAGCAGGTGCGCGATCAGGTCAGGCTTCATGGCCTGCAACTCGCGGCCCCAGTACGCCCAGTTGTGCGTGCCGTTGTCCGGGAAGTTGAACACACCGTTGTTGCCGCCTGCAGCGACGTAGTTGTCCTGGAAGGTCTGGTTGGTCTTGATGGTCAGACCCTCGAGGAACGTGGCGGGCAGGTCGCCGCCGCCGAGCTCGTTGGGCTTGCCGTTACCGCAGTACACCCAGATCCGGGTGCCGTTGGCGACCAGCTGCGGGATCTGCACCATCGGGTCGTTGTACTTCCAGGCCGGATCGGTCTCGGCCGGGCCCCACATGTCGTCGGACTTGTAACCGCCGGCGTCACCCATCGACAGGTTGATCAGGAACGGCCACCAGCCCTCGGACGGGTTGAGGAAGCCCGACATCGAGCCGGCGTACGGGAACTGGCCCGGGTGGTGGGCGGCGAGCACGAGGGCCGAGCCGCCGGCCATCGACAGACCGACCGCCGCGTTGTTCGTCGGGCTCACCTCACGGTTGGCCTGCAGCCAGGAGGGCAGCTCCTGGGTCAGGAACGTCTCCCAGTTGTAGGTGAGGCAGCCGTTGTTACCGCACGCGGGCTTGTACCAGTTGGAGTAGAAGCTCGACTGGCCACCGACCGGCATGACGACGGAGATGCCGGAATCGAGGTACCACTCGAACGCCTGGGTGTTGATGTCCCAGCCGTTGAAATCGTCCTGGGCGCGCAGGCCGTCGAGCAGGTACAGGGCCGGTGAGCCCGATCCACCGCTCTGGAACTGGACCTTGATGTCGCGGCCCATCGAAGGGGACGGCACCATCAGGTACTCGACGGGCAGGCCGGGCCGGGAGAAGGCGCCGGCGGTCGCGGTCTGACCCACGATGCCCATCAGGCCTGGCAGCGCGGCAGTCGCCACGGCGATGACGCCGAGCCGGCGGGCCCACTTCCCACGCATCTTCTGAACGAATTTGTTCACTCTTATCCAGCCAATCTGTGAGAACGGCGCATGTACCGTCGTGTCTTCAGTTCCGCCACGGCTCGCCGCGATGTCCTTTGGTCCATCGCGGAGAACGAGCTATTCATTACCTCATTGCATTGACACATGAGTTCCCCTCGACGGGGACCCTACATGGCAATACACAGAATCGACTAGTCGAGGCCGCTCGCCACGGAGTGTCGCTGAGCCGGGGTCCACGCCCTGTGATAACGGTGCGATATCGATCCGGATCACCCCGTCGCGACTTCCACCGCGCCTGACAGTTAGCGTGTGAACATGGTTCGACCTGCGCAAACAGCACGCAGCGAGCGCACCCGCCTGGCGCTGCGGCAGGCGGCGCTGGTTCGGTTCCTGGCGCAGGGCGTCGAGGAGACGTCCGCCGAGCAGATCGCCGCCGACGCCGGCGTCTCGCTCCGGACGTTCTATCGGCATTTCACGTCGAAACACGATCTGTTGTTCGCGGATTACGACGCGGGACTCCAATGGTTTCGCAGTGCGCTGGAAGAGCGACCGTCCGATGAACCGGTGATTGCCGCGGTGCAGGCCGCGATCTTTGCATTTCCCTTTGATGGTGATGCCGTCACCAAGATCGCGGCGCTGCGCGTTGATGAACTCGACCAAGAGCGCATTGTCCGGCACACCCGGCAGGTGGAGGCAGAATTCGCGACCGCGGTCGAGGCCCGGCTGGTCCGCACCCATGGTGCGGCCTTCGAGTCGGAAGCCGACGGAGCACTACAGATCACCGTTGCCGCGCGGTGCATCGCCGCGGCGGTTTTCGGCGGTATGGAGGTGTGGATGACGGGTCCGGACCGATCGCTCGATGAACTCGCCCGGCTGTGCAGCGCGGCGTTGGCATCCCTGGAAAGTGGCAACCTTGGCCGCCTAGTTTCGTCATAATTGACAAAACTAGGAGTCGGAAGGGCGGGCCATGCCGGATCAGAGCGACGTCGATGCGGTGGTCATCGGAGCGGGTCACAACGGACTGACGGCGGCGGTCATCCTGGCGCGGGCCGGCCTTCGCACGGTGTGCCTCGACGCCAAGCTCTACGCCGGCGGGATGGCCTCCACCGTGGAATTGTTCGACGGCTATCAGTTCGAGATAGCGGGTTCGGTGCAGGTGCCGACATCGGCGAAGGTGAGCCAGGAGCTCGGCCTCGATCAGCTGCCCACCGTCGACCTCGACGTCATGTCGGTATCGCTGCGTGGTGTGGGCGACGACCCGGTTGTCTATTACACCGACCCGATGAAGCTGCTGACCCACCTGAACGAGGTGCACGGCGCCGAGGCGGTCAACGGTATGGCGGGTCTGCTGGCCTGGTGTCAGGCGCCCACCCGCGCGCTCGGCCGGTTCGAGGCGGGGGTGCCACCCAAGACGCTCGACCAGATGTACGCGTGCGCCACCAATGAGTTCGAGCGGGCCTCGATCACCGACCTGCTGTTCGGTTCGGTCACCGATGTCATCGACCGGTTCCTGCCCGACAGGGAGAAACACGGTGCGTTACGCGGCATGCTGGCGCTGCTCGCCGTGAACACCACCTACCGCGGGCCCGCGACACCGGGCACCGCCGCCGCGCTGGCGTACGGGTTCGCGGTGCCGGACGAGAACGCGCTGCTGGTCAAGAAGCTGCGCGGCGGGATCGGAGCGCTGACGTCGCACCTGCACTCGGTCCTGACATCCGCAGGCGGCGAGGTTCGGCTGCGCAGCAGGGTCGACGAGATCCTGGTCGCCGACGGCCGTGTCACCGGTGTACGCCTCGAGGACGGGTCGACGGTGACCGCACCGATCGTGGTGTCCGGTATCGCCCCCGATCTGACGGTCAACAACCTGATCGATCCCACTGCCGTACCGGCCGACATCCGCGAACGGTTCACCCGCATCGATCATCGCGGCAGTTATCTGCAGATGCATTTCGCGCTCGACGGCATACCCGAGTTCGCCGCGCCCTACGAGCTGCTCAACGACCCGGCCATGCAGTCGAACATCGGGATCTTCAGCACTCCGGAGGAGTTGCAGCACCAGTGGGAGGACTGCCGACGCGGGATCGTGCCCGCCGATCCGTCCATTGCGTTGCAGATCCCGTCGGTCAACGATCCCGGCCTGGCCCCGCCGGGTAAGCACGCCGCATCCGCGTTCTCGCTGTGGTTTCCGGTCGAGGAATCCGAGGCCGGCTACGGCGACAGGAAGGTGGAAATGGGCAAGCGGGTGATCGACAAGATCACCAGGCTCGCGCCGAATTTCGGGCAACTGATCAGCCGCCACACCACCTTCACGCCCAAGCACATGGGCACGATGTTCGGCGCGCCGGGCGGCGACTACTGCCACGGCCTGCTGCACTCGGACCAGATCGGACCGAATCGGCCCGGGCCCAAGGGCTTTGTCGATCAACCGATTCCGCTCGACGGCCTCTACCTGGCCAGCGCCGGTTGCCACGGCGGACCCGGTATCACCTTCATTCCCGGCTACAACGCCGGCCATCAGGCGCTGGCCGACCACGGTTGACACACCGCGCCGCGCCCAACGTGCGGTCAGTGCGAAATCGGGTTTTTCATTTCGCACTGGTGGCACGCTCGGCGCGGGGTGGGAAGCCCGGGAGATAATCCGAGCATGGCATTGCGAGACCATGGTGACCCCGGCGACGCCCCGTCGATCCCCCCGCCGCTGACCGAAGTGGTCAATCCGGTGCGCCCGTCGGCCTCCGAAGAGGCGCGCACCATCGCGGCGTCGACCAATACGGGCACTCTGGCCAGCCTGACCCGCAGCGGCGATCCGTGGGCGTCGCTGATCACCTACGGTCTGCTCGACGGCGCGCCGGTGCTGTGCGTGTCGAACATGGCCGAGCACGGTCGCAACCTGGCCGGTGATCCCCGCGCCAGCATCGCGATCGTGGCCCCGGCCACCGACGCCGACCCGCTGGCCAACGGCCGCGTCACGGTCGCCGGCGTCGTCGAACGCCCGGCCGGCGCGGAACTCGACGCCGCCCGCGTGGCGCACATCGCGGCGGTACCTGCCGCCAAGTACTACATCGACTACAGCGACTTCACGGTGTGGGTGCTGCGGGTCCAGCGGGTCCGGTGGGTCGGTGGCTACGGACGGATGGATTCCGCCACCGGGGAGGACTATTGCGCAGCCACACCCGACCCGGTCGCACCGAATTCGGCAGGCGCCATCGCTCATCTGAACGCTGACCACGCCGAATCGCTGGCGCTGATGGCGCGCACGCTCGGCGGATACCCCGATACCGTCTCGGCGGTCTGCACCGGCGCCGACCGCTACGGCCTCGACCTCAAGGTCACCGCCGAGCGCGGGATCGCCTACACCCGCATCGGCTATCCCCGTCGCCTCGACGAGGTCAGTCAGATGCGTTCGGCGGCGGTTGCTTTGGTTCAGCAGGCGCAACAAGCCTGACTCACGGGTCGATCCGGTAGACGCGGCATACGTTACCGCGGAACATCGCCTCGTCGTCGAGGCGATCGCCGAGCACCTGCCGGAGTATCCAGACGCTGTCGGCCAGCGTCACCCCGGGCTTGTCGATCGGGAAGTTCGACGACCAGAACGTCCGCTGCGGCCCGAACACATCCTCGACGTGTTCGGTGAGGGGGCCGATCGCATCACGCAGGTGTTCACGGGACACCCGGCCGAGGCCGAGCACAGGCATCCCGAACCCGCTGTGCTTGGCCACGACGTTCGGCCGGTCCGCCAGCGCCGCGATGTCGTCGCGCCATCGATCCACGATGACCCGGCGTTCAGCCGGTGCGGCCCCGACACCGTTGCCCAACGGACCGAGCGCACCGGCGGGCGTCGCGTAGTGATCCAGGATGAACGTGGTCTCCGGGTACTCGGACACCAGCGGTAGCGCCTGCCGCAACTGATGTGCGTAGAGCCAGATGTCGAAGCTGAGCCCTCGATCGGCGATCTCGGCGAAATCACGTAGGAAGTCCGACACGCAAAGCAGGCCGTCGCGCTCAGCGAAGTCCATCACGCCACGGTCACTGCCGAATGCGGCAATACAGCGCACTCCGCGCACCAGGGTGCTCGCACGCATGTGACCGTCCAGCACCGCACCGATCGACCTCTCGGCGGGGTTCGCGTGCACCACGATGGCACCAAGCCGGGGTGCGGTGCCGATTCCAAACGGAAGTGCTGCGACCCAACGTGTTTCGTCCACGGCATCCATCGGTGAGCGCCCCTGCCAGCCCGCCTGGATGTGGACCACGGTGTCCACGTGCGCGGCGGCGCTGTCGGCGGCATAGTCGAGCGGCAGGTACGGGTTGAGTAGATAGCGCGGATCCCCGACGAAGTCACGCGTTGCCCGTGGAAACGTCCGGAACAACGGCGCCGACAAGAACGGCGCCCGCCGTACCACCTTGGCGGGGGCACTGGCCACTCGCGGAGTCGCAAGCGGATCCCACTGATGCATGTGGCCGTCGACGATCCCGGACAGCCCTGCGTTCTCCGTCATGCAGCGATGATGTCAATGCGTTCCCACCGCACGCACCGGAATGACGGGCCTACCCTGAACGACGTGCCAAGGTCTGCCGATGACGATGCCAGGCGCCGGTTCTCCGCCGCCCCGGTGGCCCGGTTTGCGACGGCCGATCCAGACGCCACACCTCACCTGGTCGCGGTGGTGTTCGCCGTCGTGGGCAACACCATCTTCACCGCGGTCGACGGCAAGCCGAAGACCACCCAGCGGTTGCGCCGCCTGGTGAACATCGAGCACAACCCCGCGGTCAGCATGCTGGTCGACCATTACGACGCCGACTGGTCCCGATTGTGGTGGGTGCGCGCCGACGGGACGGCGAGCGTGCACACCGACGGCGCGCGCGCTGCCGAGGGCCGGGCGGCGTTGTGTTCGAAATATCCTCAGTACCAGTCTGTTTCACTGGATGGACCGGTCATCGTGGTCGAGGTCGGGCGCTGGTCGTCATGGCAATCCGGCCCGGTGACGTGACCCAGGCCGCGCAACACCTGCCGAGACTGCGGTGGTTGCGTGAATTCGGCGGATTCTTCGCAACCACCGCAGTCTCGGCATACGGGGTTTCATCCCGGGCCGTGCAACGCCTGCCGTAGTGCGGAACCCTGTGCGGCGAACAGGTCCTGACTCACGGTGCACTCCGGACTCAGGGAGTCGAAACCGTGGCATGTCCGCGGATACAGGCGCACCTCCGTCGGCACGCCGGCCGCCTTCAAGCGGTCCGCGTAGGCGAGAGCCTCGTCACGAAGGGGGTCGAGCTCGGAACAGCTGATGAATGCGGGCGGTAGACCGGCCAGGTCGACGCGGCGGGCCGGGACCGCATCAACCGGCGCTGCCGGCCCGGCAATGTAGTGCCGCCACATCTGCCACGCGGATGCCCCGTCGAATCCGGGCGTGCACATGAACTCGGATTTCGACGGCGTCGGCCGGTCGTCGATGACGGGCTGGTGCAGTAGCTGGAACACCACGGGCGGCGCCGAACCGTCCGTGCAGCGTTGCGCCAGCAGGGCTGCATACGCTCCACCGGCACTGTTGCCCGCCAGCGCGATCCGGGCCGCATCGATGCCGCGCTCGCCATGGTCGGCGGCGACCCAGTCCAGCACTGCCTTCGCGTCGTCGAAGCCCGCCGGGAAGGGATGCTCGGGCGCCAACCGGTAATCGACTGATATCACCGTACATTCGGCCCGACGGGACAATTCGACACACTGACGGTGGTCGGTGTCCAGGTTGCCCAGCACGAAGGCGCCGCTGTGAAAGTAGACGACCGCGGGCGAACGACCAGGTGCGCCCCGGTAGATCCGGACCGGGATGACACGGCCGGATCCCACCGAGACCACGGTGTCGCTGATCGCCACGGTCCCGGCGTCCAGCGCCGACGCACTGTCTCGTCGTCGCTCGTCGAGCCCGGCGCGCACGCCTGCCAAGGTCCCCGGTGACAGGTCGGTCCGCGCCTGCGCCAGAGACCGGAGCGCCGGATCGAGCCGTTGTGTGACCGCCGACTCGGCGACCCGGTCCGCCATCTGCTGACCGGTGCCGTGGGCGTGGACGGGGATGGGGCGGCGATCGGCGGCGGGGGCGAGGACGTAGTCGCGGGGACGGAACCGGCGCGTCATCGACCAGAACGCCCTTGCGCTCCGCGGCCACTGCGTCACCACCCGGCCGTTCGCGGCCCGGAAATAGCTGCTGCACCGCGTGGTCCACACCGTGCCGACCATCCAGCGGTCGATCTTCGCGAGGTAGTCGGCGGTC
>CAMFLL010000185.1 GCA_945957405.1 uncultured Mycolicibacterium sp.
GCACCAGCAGTGTGGTCGCCGTGACGCCGAACGCCATGCCGAGGGCGCCGTCGACAAGCTGGGCGCCGACTCCGACGAGCGTGAAGAGAAGTAACGAACGCATGGGTTCGGTGCTTTCAGATCAAGTGGTCGCGACTGGGCGGGACCGGGGTGGACGGGTGGGTGCGCGTCAGGGACGCCGACAACACCACTCGTCGAAGGCCATCAATCGACGCGATGGCCAGAAGGGCTCCAGGGCGCAAACAGTCGACGGCGCGCTGCGATATGCGCTCTCAGCCATCAGACGTCCTTCCACAATCAACCCGCACGACAGACTACACAGTCAACAACCGGTAGAGCCCGATCAATCCCACCACGACAATGACGGCGCGAAGGGCGTTCGGTGAGAGCCGGCGACCGTAGTGTGCGCCCAGAAAACCGCCGATCAGCGAGCCCACCGCGATCAGGCCGGCCGCGGCCCAGCTGATCCGGTCGAAGGCCACCAGTGTGTATGCCAGTGCGGCCACCACATTGACCAGCAGCGACAGCAGATTCTTGGCGGCGTTCATGCGCTGCATGTCCTCGGGCAACAACGCACCCATGACAGCGATCAGCAGGATGCCCTGGGCCGCGGTGAAGTAGCCGCCGTAGACGCCGACGGCGAAGGTGCCGGCGACCAGGGCCGTCATCCGCGCCGGGCTGACGTCGTCGGCGGACCGCCCCGAGGCGTCGGCGCGCGCTTTGGCCCAGGCCTGGATGCGCGGGCCGACCACCACCAGCGCCAGGGCCCCGACCAGCAGCACGGGCACGACTTGCTGGAACACCTTCTCGGGCAGGTGCAGCAGCAGCCAGGACCCGATGACCGCCCCGATCAACGAACCGGGGATCTGCCAGCGCAGCCGGTGCCACTGCCCGCGTAGCTCGCGACGGTAGCCCCAGGTGCCCGAGACGCCGCCGGCGACCAGGCCGACGGCGTTGGACATGGTCGACGTCACCGGCGGATACCCCAGCGCCACCAGGGTGGGAAAGGTGATCAACGTGCCGGAACCGACCACGGCGTTGATGGCTCCTGCCCCCACACCGGCCAACGCGATCAGGATCATGTGGGCGACAGACACTGGGACGACCCTACTCGGCGCGGTTTTACCGCTTGGGGCCGCGCTTCTCCCGAACCCTGACGTTGACGCGGATCGGGCTGCCTTCGAAGCCGAACGTCTCACGCAGCCGCCGCTCGATGAACCGCCGGTAGCCGGCCTCGAGGAATCCGGTGGTGAACAGCACGAATGTGGGCGGCCGCGCGGTGGCCTGCGTAGCGAACAGGATGCGTGGCTGTTTACCGCCACGCACCGGCGGCGGAGTCGCCGCCACCACCTCTTTGAGGAAGGTGTTCAGCCGTCCCGTCGACACCCGGGTGTCCCAGGATTCCAGCGATGTCTCCAGCGCCGGGACCAGCTTCTGCACGGCTCGCCCCGTCTTCGCCGAGATGTTGACTCGCGGCGCCCACTGCACCTGCGCCAGTTCGCGTTCGATCTCGCGTTCCAGCAGGTGACGCCGGTCCTCGTCGACCAGGTCCCATTTGTTGAACACCAGCACCATGGCGCGGCCCGCCTCGATCACCATGGTCAAGATGCGCTGATCCTGTTCGGACAGCTGCTGTGAGGCGTCGATCAGCACGATCACCACCTCGGCGGCGTCGATGGCGCCGTGCGTGCGCACCGAGGCGTAGAACTCATGCCCGCTGGCCTGGCCCACCTTGCGCCGCAACCCGGCGGTGTCGACGAAACGCCATGTCTTGCCGCCTAATTCGATCAGCGAGTCGACGGGGTCGACGGTGGTGCCGGCGACGTCGTGCACCACCGAGCGCTCCTCGTCGGCCAGCCGGTTCAGCAGCGAACTCTTGCCGACGTTGGGCTTGCCCACCAGCGCCACGCGGCGCGGGCCGCCGCCACGCGAGGCAACCTCCGACACCGTGGGGAGGTCGGCGATCACGGCGTCGAGCAGGTCCGCGACACCGCGACCGTGCATGGCGCTGATGGCATACGGCTGCCCCAGGCCCAGTGACCACAGCGCGGCCGCCTCGGCTTCCTGCTTCTCGCCGTCGACCTTGTTGGCCGCCAGGAACACCGGCTTGCCCGAGCGGCGCAGAATCCGCGCCGCCGCCTCGTCGCCGGACGTGGCACCCACGATCGAATCGACCACCAGAATCACCGCGTCCGCGGTGCGCATGGCCACCGAGGCCTGTTCGGCGACCAACTGCTGCAACCCTTTTGCGTCCGGTTCCCAGCCGCCGGTGTCCTGCACGACGAAGCGCCGGCCCGTCCACAGGGCGTCGTAGGACACGCGGTCACGGGTGACACCGGGCAGATCCTGCACGACGGCCTCACGGCGGCCGAGGATCCGGTTCACCAGTGTCGACTTGCCGACGTTGGGCCTGCCCACGATCGCGATCACGGGCGGCGGTGCGGTGTACTCCTCGAGTTCGTCAGCGAACTCAGAATCGATGGCCTCCCATTCGCTTTCGTCGCTCCACGTACCGTCGGACGTCATCGCTTCACTCCACTGCGCTCATGCACCAGATCGCACAGGTGCGCGATCACTTCACTTTCGGTCATATCACCGGTGTCGACCACCACCGCATCCTCGGCGGCGCGCAGCGGCGACACCGCCCGCGTCGAATCCAGATGATCCCGGCGCCGCACATCGGCCAGCACGGCCTCGTAGTCGTCACCGAGCCCCGAGGCGATGTTCTGGTCATTGCGGCGACGTGCCCGCGTCTCCGCCGAGGCGGTCAGGAAGATCTTCACGTCCGCGTCTGGCAGCACCACGGTGCCGATATCGCGACCCTCGACCACGACACCGCCGTCACCTGAGGCCAGTTCCCGTTGCAGTGCAACCAGCCTGGTGCGCACCTCGGGCACCGCTGAGACCGCTGAGACCGCCCGGGTCACCGCGTCCCCACGGATCTCGGCCGACACGTCGTCCCCACCGAGGTAGGCACGCACATCGTCGGGGTCGTAGCCGACCGACAGCGGAGCGTCCACCGCGGCGATCGCGGCGGCGTCATCCAGCGAGACTCCGGCCCGCAGCACCGCCAACGTGACGAGCCGGTACATCGCGCCGGTGTCGAGGTAGCGTGCGTCCAGCGCACGCGCCAATCCCCTTGATACCGTAGACTTTCCGGTGCCAGCGGGGCCGTCGATGGCGACAATCACGCCGCTCGTTCCGCTCACAGACCAACCGCCTTGTACAACTCCCCCACCTCTTTCCGGGTCAGCGCACGGATGCTGCCCGGCCGCTGCTCCCCCAGCGCCACCGAGCCGATGTCGGTGCGGACCAGGGCTTCCACCGGGTAGCCGACGGCGTCGAGCAGGCGACGCACGATGCGCTTACGGCCTTCGTGCAACGTGACTTTCACCATCGAACGGCCGGGAACCGCGTCGACGATCGCGAAATCGTCGACCTGCACCGGGCCGTCGTCCAGTTCGACACCTTCGCGCAGTTTCTTGCCGAGTCCCCGCGGCACGTGGCCGGTGACCGTTGCCAGGTAGGTCTTGGGGACCTCGAACGACGGGTGCATCAACCGGTGCGCCAACTCGCCGTCGTTGGTGAGCAGGATCAGCCCCTCGGTGTCGGCGTCCAGGCGCCCGACGTGAAAGAGGTTCTTGTTTCCGCGCACCCGGTGCTCGACGAGGTCACCGATGCACGGCCGCCCGCGATCGTCCGACATCGTCGAATGCATGCCGACCGGCTTGTTCAGTGCCAGATGAACCATGGAGTCGTCCACCATGATGCGGGCACCGTCGACGCGGATCACCGAATTGTCGGGATCGACTCGGGTTCCCAGTTCGGTGACGATCCGGCCGTCGACCTCGACGCGACCGTCCGTGATCATCCGCTCGGCCACACGCCTGGACGCGACACCGGCCTGCGACAGCACCTTCTGCAGTCGGACACCGTCATTGGATTGTTCGAGCATATCAGTCCTGATCCATATCGACCGCGGGCACAGTTTCTTGTGCACCAACGGAATTGAGCTTCATGAAGCGCGGCTCGGAATCCAGCGTCTCGGAGATGTCGTCGATGACGTCGACATCGGGCAGCAGCGGAGCGATGTCGGGTAGATCACCCAGCGATGTCAGACCCAGCCGCTCCAGGAACAACTCGGTGGTCGCGAACGCCACGGCACCACTGTCGGGGTCGGTGCCGGCCTCGGTGATCAAACCGCGGGCCAGCAGCGTGCGCATGACGGCGTCGACGTTCACCCCGCGCACCGCGCTGACCCGGGCCCGCGTCACGGGCTGGCGATAGGCCACCACCGCCAGCGTCTCCAAGGCAGCACGGGTCAGCTTGGACCGCGATCCGTCAAGCAGCAACCGTTCAACGTACGGCGCGAACCGCGACCGCGTGTAGAAGCGCCAGCCACCGCCGGCCTCGCGGAGTTCGATACCGCTGTCCCGCTCGATCAGCTCCTCGGCCATCAGCGTCAGCTTCGTCGTGATGCGGTACTCCCGCTGTCCCGTCGCCGAGGCCAGGGCGTCGACGGTGATGGGGGTATCGACCACCAGCAGCAACGCCTCCAGCACCCGACCCAACTCGTCGTCGTCGAGCTCGGCCTCACTGTCGAGTTCGCCGTCGACATCGACGTCGAGGTCGAGCACCGCGTTCTCGTCGGCCTCGGCTTCGGGTACCTGGTCGGTCATGGTTGATCTTCCACCAGCTCTTCGCGCAATTGTTGATCCGTGGGACGGTCTCCGGTCCACGAAACCTGGAGCACACCAAGCGGTTCTGACTGGTCGAATGTTACCGCCCTGGCCCGGTACAGCTCGAGGAGCGCCAGGAAGCGCCCGACGATCTGGATCGGCACGTCACAGTCGGCCACCAGTTCACCGAACGACGCCCACTCGCCGACGCCACGGCCCTCGAGCAGCCGTAACAGGTGCTCGGCCTGCTCAGGCACCGAAACCGTGGAGTGGTGCAGGTGATCGGTACGCACCGTCGGCACGGGCCGGGGGGTGAACGCTGCCGCCGCGATCTCGGCGAACGCGTGCGCGTCGACGCCGAGCATGACCTCGGGCAGCAGGTCGGCGAAGCGATCCTCCAGCGACACCGCCCGCGGATAGCTCCGCAGTGCCGCGGCTTCCAGCTCGGCGAACATCAGCGCGACATGCTTGAACGCGCGGTACTGCAGCAGCCGCGCAAACAGCAGGTCGCGGACCTCGAGCAAGGCCAGGTCATCTGCGTCCTCGACCTGCCCCGCCGGAAGCAGCCTGGCAGCCTTGAGGTCGAGCAGTGTGGCGGCGATCACCAGGAACGTGGTGGTCTCTTCCAGCCCGAGCTGGGGCCCGATCTCCTTGGTGTAGCCGATGAAATCGTCGGTGACCTGGTGCAACGCCACCTCGGTGACGTCGAGTCGGTGCGCGAAGATGAGCTGCAACAACAGGTCGAACGGGCCCTCGAAATTGCTTAGCCGGACCTGGAACCCGGCCGGGGCGGGCTCGGGCTGCACCTGGTCGGCATCCAGGGAGGCTCCGTTCGGCGTGTCCTCGCTGGTCACGTGCCGAATCGGTGGATGACCTCGCGGGCCAGCGCACGGTAGGCCACGGCGCCCGTGGACTTGGGGGCCCAGGTGGTGATCGGTTCGCCCGCGACGCTGGTCTCCGGGAAACGCACGGTACGCGCGATGACGGTGTCGAACACCAGGTCACCGAACCGCTCCACGACCCGCGCCATCACCTCCCGGGCGTTCACCGTGCGGCTGTCGAACCGCGTGATCAGGATGCCGCTGATGGACAGTCGCGGGTTCAGGCGGTCCCGCACCTTCTCGACGGTGTCGGTCAGCAGCGCGAGCCCGCGCAGCGAGAAATACTCGCATTCGGTGGGGATGATCACACCGTCCGAGCAGGCCAGGCCGTTGACGGTGAGCAGCCCGAGGCTGGGCTGGCAGTCGATCAGCACGTAGTCATAGCGGTCCAGGACGGGATGCAGCGCCCGCGCCAGGCTCTGTTCCCGCCCGACTTCGTTGACCAGCTGGATCTCGGCGGCCGACAGGTCGATATTGCTGGGTACCAGGTCCATGCCGCTGACCCGGGTCTTGATGATCACCTGCTCGATCGACACGCGCGGTTCCACCAGCAGGTTGTGCACGGTGTGCTCGAGTTCGTAATGCGGAACGCCCAGGCCCGCCGACAGCGCACCTTGAGGATCGAGGTCGACCAGCAAAACCCGTCGACCGTATTCGGCGATCGCCGCGCCCAGGTTGATCGTGGAGGTGGTCTTCCCGACGCCACCCTTCTGGTTGCACATCGCGATGACCTTGGCCGGACCATGGGAGTGCAGCGGCGTGGGCTCGGGTATCGGCCGGGGCGGACGGCCGGTGAGACCGACCTCAACAACACCCTCGTCTGCGTCGTCGGTCACGCCCGGTAGCCCCCGTCGGTCGGTCGTGTGGCGGACATCCGGAAGAGTCTAACGTGCGCACACGCTGGCCAAGCGCAACGCGCGGCAACTGCCACCTGCAGATATCCGCCCGCGCCGGCCCCGCACCTGCTGGCCTCGACCATCCCGGCGCCGCCGATGCCCGGTCACCACCTCCGAAGATGGCGCACACGTTGCTGTCCGACACGCATTCTGCCGAATTCCGGGCATCCGGTGAACCCTTGCGGGCGCTGGCTCGTATCCCCTGCGTGACCTTGTCCACGCAACAATCCGGTGCCGATTCGTCGAAGCGGGGTGATGACCGGACGACGCCAGGCAGTGCCGGCCTCCTGCGCGATGCTGAATCCTCCACCGCCCGCGTCGTCGATGAGATCGCACAAACGTTGGCGTTCAGCGGGATTACGCATGTGTTCGGCGTCGGGGGGGCCAATATCGAAGACCTCTACGACGCTCTGGAGCGCCGCTCCGACATCACCGCGGTCCTCGCGAAACACGAGTTCTCGGCGGGCACGATGGCCGACGGATACTGTCGCGCCGGGGCGCCGTTCGGGGTCGTGATGGCGACCTCCGGCGGTGCCATGCTGAATCTTGTTCCTGCACTGGGTGAATCATTTGCCAGTAGGGTGCCGGTGCTTGCACTGGTCGGGCAGGCACCCACGGCGCTTGACGGCCGGGGCAGTTTCCAGGACACCAGCGGCCGCGGTGGATCACTGGACGCCGAGGCGCTGTTCGAGCAGGTGTCGGTGTACTGCAAGCGCGTGACGTCGGCTGACGAGATCGGTCCGGCACTGACCGAAGCGATCGCCGCCGCACGCTCCGGGGGGCCGGCCGTGCTGCTGCTCCCCAAAGACATTCAGCAGTCCCCTCCGAACCCCGCCGCTGCCCGCCGGCGGGAACCCGCATCGCCGAAACAGCTTGCCGGGCGCGTCGACCGGCGACTGATCGCACGCGTGTTCGACGCAAGCTCGGTGACGATCGTTGCAGGAGAACAGGTCTCGCGCGACGATGCGCGTGCGGCCCTGGAACAACTGCGTCGCACCCTTGGTGCCAACATCGCGGCCGTGCCCGATGCGAAGGACGTCGTGGAGCATCACGGCGTGCACTGGCTCGGGGTGTCGGGTGTGATGGGTAATCCGAGCGTCGCCGAAGCGGTCGGTTCGAGCTCACTGTGTCTGCTGGTGGGCACTCGACTGGCGGCAACCGCAAGCGCAGGCCTGCAAGCGGCCCTGGACCGAACCCGCACCGTCTCAATCGGTTCCGCACCGCCCTTCGTCGACAGCATGCACTTCCACTCCGACGATCTGCAGACCACGCTGACCGCGTTGACCGACGTCCTGGACCACGCCCAACGACCCCAACCGCCCCGCGTCCCAGTCAGCCATCTGCACCCACCGCCGTGGTCAGGTCCGGGCATCCGCTATGCCGACGCGATGGCGGTACTCGACGACCACCTGAGCGACGGTGTCGACATCGTGGTCGACGCCGGCAACACCGGGGCGGCCGCCATCCATCATCTGCCCGTTCGCCCCGACGGCCGGTTCGTCGTGGCTCTCGGGATGGGCGGCATGGGGTACAGCTTCGGCGCCGGGATCGGGATGGCATTCTGGCGGAGCAGGCGCACCGTGATCCTCGCCGGTGACGGCTCGTTCTTCATGCACGGCATGGAGATTCACACTGCCGTCCAGTATCGGCTCCCGATCACGTTCGTGCTGTTCAACAACAACGCGCACGCCATGTGTGTCACCCGCGAGCAGATTTTCTACAGCGGGGACTACACCTACAACCGGTTCGAGCCCAGCTCACTCGGCGCCGGCCTGGCGGCGATGTTCCCCAGCCTGCCCGCCGTCGACATCTCCGACATCGACGCGTTGCCCGGCGTGCTGGAGTCCGCGGTCGAACGTGACGGGCCATCGGTAATCAGCATCCAGTGCTCCGCAGATGAGATCCCGCCCTTCGCGCCGTTCCTGTCGAGTCCATCGAATACCACCAGCTCACAACCGAATTCACATGTATCAGCCAGGAGGGAGTCCAGCAATGTCGCTGCCCGCGCTTGAAGACATCATCGCGCACGTCGGCACCACGAACCCGATCGAGGGTGTGCACCGGATCGAGACCAGCCCGAGGGAGAAGGCCACCCCGATCATCATGGAGATGATGCGGTCGGTGTACCCGCACGACCAGGTGTTCGGGCAGTTCTGCACCGTCAACTCCTACGTCGACTGTCCGCCGGACGAACTGTTCGCCTACCTCGCCGACACCCGCTCCCTGGAGGAATGGACCTACAGCCTGCGGGGTTTCGTCGAGACGGATGAGCCGGAACTCTGGATGGCCTTCGACCGACTCGGGTCGGAGACCAAGATCTTCACGCGCACCGTCGCCAATCACGAGGCGCGCACGGTCGACTACCACTGCGCGTGGGATCAGGGCCACCACCTTTGGATGATCTATCTCATGCGGGTGGTCGACGCACAGGTGGTGCTGAACAAGCCCGGGTCGGTGGTGTTGTGGACGAACTGCCACCACCCCTTCTACGACCACAATCCCTATCCCGAGGCCGCCCCGCCGGAACGCCCGGTCTGGGTGGGCGATTTCTGGGACATGTTCGGCGCCGGCCATCTGCTGGAGCTGGAAAACCTCAAGGCCATTGCCGAGTACCGCCACCGCAACCGCCTTCCCATCAGCCCGGACTGGATGACAGGAGACACATCATGGGCTACCCGGTGAGTCTGGTCGACGTCTCGACCTATCTTCCCGAGAATCGCGTTCCCGCAGAATATTTCGCGAAGTATGCGGGCACCGACGATCTGCGCGACAATCTGATGTTCCGGGCACCCGAGTATCGCCACCACGCCGGCGTCGAGGTGAGCAACGTCGACATGATCGAACGCGCCGTGGCCGGGCTGGTCGAACGCCACGGTGAAGACATGCTCGCCGACGTCGACGTGCTGCTCACCCATTCCCAGCTGCCCGATCTGCCCGTCCTCGGGTGCGGCGGTGAGGTCGCGCACCGGCTCGGGATGAGCCCGGAGTGGATCATCGACGTGCACAACGGTGGGTGCGCAGCATTCATCCTGATGATGAAGATGGCGCGCCAGATGCTGGCCGCCGGCACCGGGACCACCGCCCTGATCGCGGTGTCACAGACGTGCGCGGGCAAGATCTTCGATCAGCCGACGGTCCGCACCAAGGCGCAGTCTTCGGTGCCCGGCGACGGTGCCGCGGTCGGGCTGCTGACGGTGTCCGACGAGTCGCCGATCCTGGACATCGAATGCCGGTATTACGGCGAGTTCGCCGGCGACATGACGCTGGCAACCGATCCGCCGCGGCTGTGGTGGCAGGCCGGCGAGGGCGAGGGATACGTCAGCTTCAACGAGGCCAAGATCACCAAGGTGCTGGCCCGTGGCAACCGTCTGGTGCCCGAAGTCGCACTGGCAGTGTGTGATCGGATCGGGACCAAGTCCAGGGACCTCGACCTGTTGGTCACCAATCAGCCCAACCGGGTCTTCCTGCGCAACTGGAACGAGGCGCTCGAGCTGCCGCGCGAACGGCACCGCGACACGTTCCACGAGTGCGGCAACCTGTTCGCCGTCGGGATCCCGGTGAATTTCAACGCGGCCGTCGAGGACGGTCAGGTCAAACGCGGTGACACCGTGATGATGGCCGGTTTCGCCCACGCGGGCGACTTCGCCGGGGCAGCCGCCATCCGCTGGGGTGGCCGACCGTCAGGACGGTAATTTCGTGACAGCACTACACGCAATGGGCGACCGCGTCGAGCTTCCACAGGCCGGCGACCCGATGGCCTTGTCGCTCAACGAGAATCCATTTCCACCGCTGCCCGCGGTGCGGGCGGCGATGGTCAGGGCTGCGCGCGCCGCCAACCGTTACCCGGAGTTCCTGCCCGACGAACTACGCGGCGTCATCGCCGACCATCTCGGTGTCGAGCACGAGCGCATCGTCATCGGCGCCGGCGCCACCGGTGTCATCATGCAGGTGCTGCGGGCCCTCACCCAGCCGGGCGACCGGATCGTCATGGGGTACCCGACATTCGACGGCTACCCGATCTTCGCGCAGATTGCGTCGTTGATCTGCAAGACGGTGCCGTTGGACGGTAACGGGCATCATGATCTCGTCGCCATGGCCGACGCGGCCGCCGATGCCCGGGTCGTCGTGTTGTGCCGACCGCACAATCCCTCCGGAACGCTGGAGTCCGAATCGGCGGTGCGCCAGTTCCTGATGCGCCTGTCCCGCGACACCATCGTGCTGCTCGACGAGGCCTACGTGGAGTTCGTCGCGCCCGCACACCGCATCGATGTGCCGTCACTCGTGGACGATTTTCCCAATGTCATTGTGGTGAGGACATTTTCGAAGGCCTACGGCCTGGCGGGCATCCGCACCGGCTACGCCTATTGCACGCCGGCGCTGGCGCGTCGGCTGTGGACCATGCAGCTGCCGTTCGGCAGTTCCAACATCAGCCTTGCGGCTGTCGACGCGTCATACCGGGCTGGCCGGCAACTCGAGCAGCGGATCTCCTCCATCATCGACGAACGGACCTACCTGCGGGCCCGGCTACGGGCGATGGGCATCCGCGTCATCGACTCGCACGCCAACTTCCTGTACCTGCCGCCCGGCTCGGCCTCGGCGGACGATCTGTTCGCGGCGACCGGGGTGCGGGTGCGCGGCTACGCCAACGGTGGCCTGCGCATCACAATCGGGACCCGGCAGTCGACACAGGCCGTGCTGACGGCGTTGCAGCACCACGGCTTGGCGTCGTGAGCGACGGCCCGGTCAGTGGGCCCGTGGGTGTGCGCCGGCCCACACCTCGCGCAGCGCATGCACTGTGACCATGGTGTAGATCTGCGTCGTCGTCACCGACGCGTGCCCGAGCAGTTCCTGGACCACACGCACGTCGGCGCCACCCTCGAGCAAATGGGTGGCAAAGGAGTGCCGCAGGGTGTGCGGTGAGACGGCGGCGGTGATCCCCGCGCGCTCGGCCGCATCCTGGAGCACCTGCCAGGCGCTCTGCCGGGACAACCGGCCACCGCGGGCGTTCAGGAAGATCGCCGGTGTGCCGCGGCCCCGACTGGCCAGCCCCGGCCTCCCCCGGACGAAGTAGGCCTCCAGCGCCGTGACCGCAGGCCTGCCGATGGGCACCAATCGCTGCTTGCCGCCTTTACCGTGCAGCAGCACCGAACGGGCCTGGGTGTCGATGTCGTCGACGTCGAGGCCGACCGCCTCCGAGATGCGGGCGCCGGTGGAGTAGAGCAGTTCGAGCAGCGCGCGGTTGCGCAGCGTCAGTGGTCCGTCCGAGGGACTCTCACCACCCGCCCCGTCGAGCAGGGCGAGCACCTCGTCAAGGCTCAGGCTCTTGGGCAGCCGCCGCCCCGGCGTCGGCGGTTTGACGGCACGAGCGACGTCGAGATCGGTGACACCTTCGGCCGCGGCGAATCGGTGGAAACCGCGCACCGCGATCAGGGCCCTGGCCGCCGACACCGCCGACAACGCCGTCGCCCCGGTGTCGGGATCGCCGCGGCGCAGCGCCACCAGGAACTCGCTGACGTCGGTTTCGGTGGCTCGGCTCAGGTCGTCGATGCCACGCCCCATCAGGTGTTCGGAATAGCGGCGCAGATCACGCCGGTAGGAACTGAGCGTGTTGGCAGCCACGCCGCGCTCGATCGCCAGGTGATCGAGGTAATCCTGCAGCTGGGTGCTGAGGGCGCCGGGAAGCACTTCGGGCGTGGCGGTGGGATGGATGACAGTCACGGTGTCATCCGGTGCCTGGCCACGAATCGGGACGGGCGGTCGACCCACCTGCTGTCGACCGGGCGGGTGGTCGCAACGCCACTCGTCACCGCGTGCGCCGCCAGGATCCCCGCGACGGCAAGCGAATTGACGATCTCACCGCTGAACACCATCTGCACGGCGTCCGCGAGGGGGAACCGCCGTATGGTCATATCGGCTTCTTCGTCGCTGGCGTCGGGACGGGTCTCCTCGGTCAGGCCGGTCGCCAGGTACACCCGGACACTCTCGTCGGTGAACCCCGGCGTGGAGTCCAGGTCGACCAGCACCGACCAGTGCTGCGCCGCCAGCCCGGCCTCCTCGAGCAATTCCCGGGCTGCGGTCAGGTGCGGCGGTTCACCGTCGATGTCGAGCAGGCCCGCCGGGAGTTCCCACAGCCGCCGGCCCAGGGGATGCCGATACTGGTACACAAGTACCACATCACCGTTGTCATCGAGTGCGACCACCCCGACGGCGCCGAAGTGTTCGACCACCTCGCGCCGGGCGATGCCACCGCCGGGCATCCGGACCTCGTCGACGCGGAGCGCGAAAATCTTTCCGGTGTACAGGGTTTCACTGGACACCGTCTCGAAGTCATGGTCACCCACGGGATGCGGGCTCTTCGATCAGCTCGTGCTCGACGCCGTTCGAATGCTGTTCGGCCAACTCCGGACCCTCCAGGGGGAGCCGTTCGGCCGCCTTGTACTCCATCGCCGCGCCGATGAAGGCGGCGAACAGTGGGTGTGGGCGGGTGGGCCTGCTCTTGAGTTCGGGGTGAGCCTGGGTGCCGACGAGGAACGGATGGACATCGGGCGGATACTCGACGAACTCCACCAGGTGACCGTCGGGCGAGGTGCCCGAGAACCGCAGGCCGCTCTCGGCGATCTTGTCCCGGTAGGTGTTGTTGACCTCGTAACGGTGCCGGTGGCGTTCGGACACCTCGGTGGCACCATAGGCGTTCGCGACGATCGAATCCGGCTGCAGTACAGCGGGATAGGCGCCGAGGCGCATCGTTCCGCCGAGGTCGGCCTCACCGGCGACAATGTGCTCCTGATCGGCCATGGTGGCGATCACCGGGTCCGGGGTGTCCGGGTCGAACTCCGCCGAACTCGCCTCGCCCTGGCCAACGGAGCGCGCCGCCTCGATGACGATGCACTGCAGCCCGAGGCACAACCCGAGCACCGGGATGCCGCGCGTGCGCGCGTAGTGGATGGCGCCGATCTTGCCTTCGATACCGCGGATACCGAACCCGCCCGGGATCAGCACGCCGTCGACCTCGGCAAGAGCCAACGCCGCGCCGGAGTCGGTGTCACAGTCGTCGGAGGCCACCCAACGCATCTCGACCCGGGTCCGGTGCTTGAAGCCGCCGGCCCGCAACGCCTCGGCCACCGACAGGTATGCATCGGAGAGATCGATGTACTTGCCCACCAACGCGATCCGGACCGTCTCCTGCGGGTCGTGTACCCGGCGCAGCAGGTCGTCCCACTCCGTCCAGTCGACGTCGCGGAACGGCAGATTGAGTCGACGCACGACGTAGGCGTCCAGTTCCTCGCGGTGCAGCACCTTCGGGATGTCGTAGATGGACGGGGCGTCCGGCGTGGAAATGACACCGTCGATGTCGACGTCACACATCAGCGCGATCTTGTTCTTCAACGGTTCGGGAACGTCGCGGTCACACCGCAAGATCAGGGCATCGGGGCTGATACCGATACTGCGCAGCGCGGCCACCGAATGCTGCGTGGGCTTGGTCTTGAGCTCGCCTGACGGCTTGAGGTACGGCACCAGGGATACGTGCAGGAAGAAACAGTTCTCCCGGCCGATCTCATGCCTGACCTGGCGGGCTGCCTCGAGGAACGGCTGGGACTCGATATCGCCCACCGTGCCGCCGATCTCGGTGATCACGACATCGGGACGGTTGCCGTCGGCGTCGGGCTCGGCCATCGCCAGGATGCGGTTCTTGATCTCGTCGGTGATGTGCGGGATCACTTGGACGGTGTCGCCGAGATATTCGCCACGACGCTCCTTGGCGATCACCGACGAATACACCTGACCGGTGGTCACATTCGCCGAACCGGACAGGTTGCGGTCGAGGAAGCGCTCATAGTGCCCCACATCGAGGTCGGTCTCGGCGCCGTCCTCGGTGACGAACACCTCGCCGTGCTGGAACGGGTTCATGGTGCCCGG
>CAMFLL010000186.1 GCA_945957405.1 uncultured Mycolicibacterium sp.
ACCGCCATCGCCAACGGCATCGGCCGCCCCGCCCGCCAACGCACCACCACCTACACCGAGCGCGCCGCCTGACACCTACCGCTGAATCGCCATGTCGACTACGGAGAAGTAGTCGTCGGCGGAATAGCGGAGTGCGTACAACCGGACGGCCTGAACACGCCGCGCGGGGGTGAACCACACGTGGCTCCGCTCCGCCGCGGTGTTACCGGCGACGCGTTTCGACGGCATCCACGCCCCGTCGATCCTGAACTGGAATTCGTAATCGGTGGGCAGGTGATTGCCGAACGTCAACGAGATCTTGGTGACCGTTCGCTCCGGTCCACCGAAATGCATCTCCAGATACTGCCGGTCGGGCTGCCCGGTGCGGTTGCGCCAGAACGTGTCGGGGTCACCGTCGAAGGCGTGTTCCGGTGGACGGTGGTCACCGCTGGTGGAGGCCCCGGCGATACCGTTCGGCAGGCGGATCTGCGCGCCGCAGCGCAGACCGAGGCCGACAACGATGCCGTTGGTGTCCGGTGGTGCGTTACTCGTTGAGTTGGTGCGGAAATCCGGGTAGACGTATCTGCCGACGCGCCGCCCCGCATTGTTGCCCTCGATGGTGTGCAGGCCGCCGCTGTCGTCGACGAATTCGACGATGCCGCTGTGTTCCCGCTCGGGGGCACCCGCCCGACCGATGTACACGTAGTCCCCGGGAGTCGGCTGGAAGGCGCGCCAGTCGGAGTCGGCGCGTTCGAGGTAGGTCGAGTTGGTGCGGAACCAGTCTCGGATCCGCGTCGTGTTCGACAGGAACCAGCCACCCTCGCTGCCGCCGGTGAACGGGAAACCCGCGTGCTGATAGCACCACGACACGAATTCAGAGCACCATTCGCCGCCGTTTCCCAGATAGCAGCCACGGCCCGGGCAGTCACCGTCGTCCACACCGATCTGGCCGGCGGCGGTCGACACGATCGCGCTACCCGAGTCAGACATCGGTTCAGGGTAAACGGCGACCGCCGGAATACATGCGGACTATGGTCCGTTTAGAGTGGAGATGGTGCCGGACAGGCCGGCGCCGACCGATCGAGGAGAAACCATGACCGCTGCAGTAACCGCCACCGGGCTGGGCACCGGCACCTGGACCATCGACCCCGTCCACTCGTCCATTCACTTCTCGGCGCGTCATCTGGTGGTCAGCAAGGTCCGCGGCAGTTTCGGCACCTTCAGCGGCGCCATCACCATCGCCGAGGACGGCACGCCGGCCGTCACCGCCGACATCGACGTGGCGTCTGTCGCCACCGGTAACGAGCAGCGCGACGCCCACCTGAAGGCGGCCGACTTCTTCGACGTCGAAAAATTTCCGACTGCCACCTTCCGTTCCACCTCGGTGCGTGCCGACGGTGAGGACTACGTGCTCGACGGCGAGTTCACCCTGAAGGGGGTCAGCAAGCCGGTGAGCCTCGCTCTGGCCTTCAATGGCGTCAATCCTGGTATGGGCCACGGCGAGGTTGCCGGCTTCGAGGCGTCGGTGGTGTTGAACCGCAAGGATTTCGGTATCGACATCGACATGCCGCTGGAGACCGGTGGCGCGGTCGTCGGCGACAAGGTCGCCATCTCCCTCGAGATCGAAGCACTCAAGCAAGCCTGACGACACGACCCGCCGAGACTGGTTGCACCCTGACCCGGGTGTAACCAGTTTCTTTTTTGTGTCTACCGTGCGAGTTTGCTGACGGACGGCATGCCGCCGCCGTTATGGTGATCGATGCACGCTGAAAAGCGTTAGCAGGAGCAGACTCTGTGGGCGGGAGGTGTGTTGAACGCCAGCTTTCCCGACGTCCGAAAATGTTGCAGTGGCAACTACTCGCCGATTGCTCGTTTGACCCGCTCACCCGCGGGTACTGCCGGTGATGTCCGCTCCGTCGTCACTCGCACCGCAAGCCGCCGACGGGCGGCGACGAAAGGTAGGGACAACGTGGTCCGGAGTGAGTTCGTGACGGTCGACTGGAACGACGGCACCGAAGCGGTGGTGATGAGCCGGGGCAGCCTGGCCCTCTACGCCGCCGCCGCCGAAGCCACGGTATGGCTGGGCCAACCCGGCTATATCTGCGACATCTTCTTGGCCACAGTCGAACTCGACACCACTACGGGTGCTCTCGAACTCGAATTGGAGGGTGTGTGGGAGCGGTGCGGTAAGGGCTACCGCTTCCTGGAGGGCAGCTCACGCCGAAGCACGCAGAGTTTGATCTAGGTCCGGGGCGCTCGCTGATCGCTCACAATCGCGCGGCCAACTCGGTGCCCTGACGGATGGCACGCTCCGCGTCGAGTTCGGCTGCCAGGGCCGCCCCGCCGATGATGTGGGGGTCGATACCGTTGCTCCGCAAACCTTCTTCAAGGTCGCGGACGGACTCCTGGCCCGCGCAGATCACCACGCTGTCCACCGCGAGCAGGCTTGGCCGGCTGCGGTCGGTACCGAAACTGATGTGCAACCCTTGGTCGTCGATGCGCTCGTAATTGACGCCGGAGAGCTGTTGGACTCGTTTGGCTTTCAGCGAGGCGCGATGGACCCAGCCCGTCGTCTTGCCCAGCCGCCGACCCTGGGGTTCTTTGGTGCGCTGTAACAGGTACACCTCTCGCGCGGCCGGGACGGGAATCGGCGTGGTCAGCGCACCACGGACGTCGGCAGCCTCATAGGGCGAGAGCACTCCCCACTCCGCCCTCCACTCCTTGACGTTGAGGGTCGGGGACTCGTCGGTGACCAGCAACTCGCTCACGTCGAAACCGATTCCGCCGGCCCCGATCACCGCCACCCTCCTGCCGACCGGCTTCGTACCGTAGATCGCCTCGGCGTAGGTCAGCACCATCGGGTGGTCGATGCCGGGGATGTCGGGCAGGCGTGGCGCGACGCCGGTGGCCAGCACGACATCGTCGAAACCGCCGAGGTCCTCGGCGGTGGCCCTGGTTCCGAGCCGCACTGTGACCCCGTGTTTGGCGAGCATCGTCGTGTAGTAGCGGATGGTCTCGGTGAACTCCTCCTTGCCGGGAATCCGGCGGGCCATGTCGAACTGGCCGCCGACATGATCGTTGGCATCGAAGAGTGTCACCCGGTGACCGCGCTCCGCCGCGCTCACGGCTGTCGCCAGTCCGGCGGGGCCGGCGCCCACCACGGCGATGGTGCGACTGCGCCGGGTGGGCCCGAGTGTCAGTGTGGTCTCGCGACCGGCACGCGGGTTGAGAAGACATGACACGGTTTTGTGCACGAATGCGTGGTCGAGGCATGCCTGGTTGCAGGCAATGCAGGTGTTGATCTCGGCGGCGGCTCCGGCGGCGGCTTTGGCCACCCAGTCCGGGTCACTGAGCAGTGGGCGCGCCATCGAGATCAGTTGCACGGCGGTGTCGGTGAGGATCTGCTCGGCGGCCTCGGGCATGTTGATGCGATTGGACGCAACCACCGGGATGCCGACCCGCTCGGCGACCGCGCCGCTGATGTCAGCGAATGCGGCATTGGGCACCGATGTCACGATTGTCGGCACCCGTGCCTCGTGCCAGCCGATCCCGGTGTTGATGACGGTGGCGCCCGCGGACTCGACTTCGGTTGCCAACGCCACGATTTCGTCCCAGGTCTGCCCATCGTCGACATAGTCCGCCATGGACATCCGGTAGTCGATGATGAAATCGGGTCCGAGGGCTTCGCGGATGCGGGCCACGATCTCCACCGGCATCCGGCGCCGCTTCTCGGCGGTGCCGCCCCACGCGTCGGTGCGCTTGTTGGTGCGCGGCGCCAGGAACTGGTTGAGCAGGTAGCCCTCACTGCCCATGACCTCGACGCCGTCGTAGCCCGCTTCGCGGGCCAGCAGTGCGCACCGGACGAAGTCGTCGATGGTTCCGCCGACACCGCGTGATGACAGCGCACGCGGCCGGAACGGGTTGATGGGAGCCTTGATCGACGATGCACTCACCGACAGCGGATGATAGGCGTAGCGGCCGGCGTGCAGGATCTGCAGGAGGATCTTGGCTCCGCCGTCGTGCACCGCCGAGGTGATCCGCCGGTGCCGCCGGGCTTCGGTCGACGACACCAGTTGCGCCGCGAACGGCAGCAGCCATCCCGTCCGGTTGGGTGCGTAGCCCCCCGTGATGATCAGGCCGACGCCGCCGCGGGCCCGCTCGGCGAAGTACTCCGCGAGCTTGCCGGTGTCCTTGGCGCGGTCCTCCAGCCCGGTGTGCATCGACCCCATGACGACGCGATTGCGCAGCATGGTGAAGCCAAGGTCCAAGGGGGACAGCAGGTTTGGGTAATGATTGTCAGCCATGATCACCGCCCAGCGCGTCGAGTACTTCGTCGAGCCATTCGATCGAGCCCTCCTCGGCGCGAATGCCGCCGCGCAGCACCAGATACTGGTGCAGCGCGGTCCCGCTCAACGCAGCGGGATCGCCGAACTGTCGTTTCTGGTAACCGCGGTAAACCTCCAGTAATGCGGCGCGCTCGGCGCGCAGCGCAACAACCTGATCGCGCAGGGCGCCGGCGTCGCCGTATTCGGCACCGCGCAGTTTGACGGCCAGGTCGCGTGTGTGGTGGTCGGTCACGGTGCTGCCCTGTCCCTTGCCTGACCGCAGCGGCTCGGCGATCCATCGGGCGAGTTCGGCCCGGCCGGCCTGCGACGGGGCGTACACCTTTTTGTCGGGACGCCCCGTCTGTGCCACCGGGGTGACCCGCACCCAACCGTCGTCCTCCATGGTGCGCAACGTCCGGTAGATCTGCTGATGTGTCGCGCGCCAGAAGTGGCCGATCGAGCGGTCGAAGCGCTGCGCCAGCTCGTAGCCCGAACCGGACTGCTCGCACAGCGACACCAGGATCGCGTGGGGAAGTGCCACGCCCGCAGCGTAGGCGATACCGGCGGTCCTATGCAATTAGTTGCAAAGGGCCGTGTGCCGACACCCCCTGACCGCTAATGCGCTTTGTATATGCGACGTCTAGTATCAGTAACCTGCATTCCCGGCCTGCTGGGCATGCAGGTTAGGGCACACTGGCACAAGCGTCCCGTTCCGACCATCAGATACTGGTCGGCAGCCAGACGGGACGGGCGACAGCAGCCCCTGAACGGCTACCGAACTGGACAACGCAGAGACCCCAGAGGAGATTTCTGTGACATACGTGATCGCCGAACCATGCGTCGACGTCAAAGACAAGGCATGCATCGAGGAATGCCCCGTCGACTGCATCTATGAAGGCGCTCGCATGCTGTACATCCACCCCGACGAGTGCGTGGATTGCGGCGCATGCGAGCCCGTTTGCCCCGTCGAGGCAATCTTCTACGAAGATGACGTGCCTGACGACTGGAACAGTTACACCCAGGTCAACGCCGATTTCTTCGAGGAACTCGGATCGCCTGGCGGTGCGTCGAAGGTCGGCCAGACCGACCACGACCCGCAAGCCGTCAAAGCTCTTCCGCCGCAGGGCGAGGACTGAGCTCTCAGATGACCGGTCGACCCGTGCGCGGCCGTCTCTCGGCCGCGTTACCGGTCTTCCCGTGGGACACGCTGGCTGACGTGACGGCTGCGGCCCGCGCCCATCCCGACGGCATCGTCGATCTTTCGGTCGGCACCCCCGTCGACCCGGTGGCCGCGGTCATCCAGGACGCGCTGTCCGCGGCGGCGTCCTCGCCCGGCTACCCGACGACGGCGGGCACACCCGCGCTGCGACAGTCGGCCGTCAACGCCCTGGCGCGTAGGTACGGCATCACCGGTCTGGCCGAGTCCGCGGTGCTTCCCGCCATCGGCACCAAGGAGCTGATCGCGTGGCTGCCGACCCTGCTCGGGTTGGGGCCCGCCGATCTGGTGGTCATCCCGGAACTGGCATACCCGACCTACGACGTCGGTGGGCGGCTGACCGCCGCCGAGGTGGTCGCCGCTGATTCGCTGACACAGCTGGGACCCCGCACGCCGGCCCTGGTGTTCATCAATTCGCCCAGTAATCCGACCGGCAAGGTGCTCGGCGTCGACCACCTCCGCAAGGTCGTCGGCTGGGCGCGCGAGCGTGGGGCGCTGGTCGCCTCCGACGAGTGCTATCTGGGCCTGGGCTGGGACGCCGAACCGTTGTCGGTGCTGCACCCCTCGGTGTGCGACGGTGACCATACCGGCCTGCTGGCCATCCATTCGCTGTCCAAGACGTCGTCGCTGGCCGGGTATCGGGCCGGGTTCGTCGCCGGTGATGCCGACGTCGTGGCCGAGCTGCTGGCGGTACGCAAACACGCCGGGATGATGGTGCCCACTCCCGTACAGGCCGCCATGGTCGCCGCCCTCGACGACGACGATCACGAGAAGCAACAACGGGAGCGCTACGCGCGGCGTCGCGATGTGCTGCTGCCGGCCGTGCGCGCCGCAGGGTTCACCGTCGACCACTCCGAGGCCGGGCTGTACATCTGGGCCACCCGGGGTGAACCCTGCCGCGACACCGTCGCCTGGTTTGCCGAACGCGGAATCCTGGTGGCGCCCGGCGAGTTCTACGGCCCGCTGGGCGGTGCGCATGTCCGGATCGCGCTGACCGCGACCGACGAGCGTATCGACGCCGCCGCCGCGCGCCTGTCCTGATGTGCGGCGTCCGGGCGCCGCACATCGTTAATGTCGAGGCATGTCGTTCTCCACGCCCGAGAAGGCCGAGCGGTACCGCACCGACCGGTACACCGGGGCCGTCGGCCTGAACTGGTATGCGACCGATCCGAGCCTGCAGGCCACCATGGCCTACTACCTGCAGCCCCACGAACTGGCCGTCGCCGAACCGCATCTGAATACCATCGGCGCGTTGATGGGTGGGCCGGTGGCGCGGTGGGCCGAAGAGACCGATCGTCACCCGGCTGTCTTGGAACGCTACGACCGCTGGGGCCATGACACCGGCACCGTCGTGCAGCCGCCGTCGTTCCTCGACTCGCGCCGCGCGGTGCTGGACGCATATGGCGCGCTGCGGCACGACACCCGACAGGCCGGTGTCAGCTCGGCTTTACCGCTGTTCGCCGCCAACTATCTGCTGGACCAGGCCGACATCGGGATGGCATGCGCGCTGGGCACCGGCGGCGGCATGGTCAAGGCGCTGGTGGCAGCATTCGCACCTGCCGATATCTGTGACCACGTCGTCGCCAAGTTCGAGTCGGGGGAGTGGGAGGGCAGAACCGCGCAGATGCTCACCGAGCGCACCGGCGGTTCGGACCTCGGCGCGTTGGAGACGACGGCGACGCGCGACGGGGATTCCTGGCGGCTCAACGGAATCAAATGGTTCGCCTCCAACTGCGACGGTGAGGTTTTCGTGGTGCTGGCCAAACCCGAAGGTGCGCCGGATTCCAGCCGTGGTGTGGCCAACTTCCTGGTGCTGCGCACGCGGCGCGACGGCAGTCGCAACGGGACACGCATCCGTCGGCTCAAGGACAAACTCGGGACCCGGTCGGTGGCCTCCGGTGAGGTCGAGTTCGTCGACGCCGAGGCGTTCCTGCTGTCGGGTGAACCCGGAGGTGACAGCGGCCCGACCGACGGCAGGGGTTTGGGTCGCATGATGGAGCTCACCAACGCCGCCCGGCTCGGCATCGCCGCGTTCGCGCTGGGCAATGCGCGGCGTGCCCTCGTCGAGTCATTGTGTTATGCCGGGCGGCGGGAAGCCTTCGGCGGCAAGCTGATCGACAAACCACTGATGCGCCGCAAACTAGCCGAGATGATCGTCGACGTCGAAGCCGCCCAGGCCATGGTGTTCGACGGTACGGGGCTGTCCAACCACCGCCAGCCGCGTCGGGTACGCCAGCGCATCGCGGTGCCCGTGACCAAACTCAAGGTCTGCCGGCTGGGCATCACGATGGCCTCGGATGCCATCGAGATCCACGGTGGTAACGGCTACATCGAGAACTGGCCGGTGGCAAGGATTCTGCGGGATGCGCAGGTGAACACCATCTGGGAGGGGCCCGACAACATCCTGTGTCTGGATGTGCGTCGCGGTATCGAACGCGCGCAGGCACACGAGGCGCTGCTCACCCGCTGCCGCGATGCGGTCTCGGTGTCCGATGACGATGCGACCACCGCTCTGGTGGCGCGCCGCATCGACGACCTCGAGGCGGCGATCATGGCGTGGACCAAACTGGAGGGCGCCGCCGCGGAGGCCCGGTTGTTCACGCTCGCCCAGTTCATGGGCGACGTGTACGGTGGCGCGCTGCTGACCGAACAGGCGGCGTGGGCGCGCGCCACCGGCCGTGGGGAGCGAAATGCGTTGGTGGCGAACCTGTACGCGCATCGCTACCTTGCCGACCACGGACCGCTGCGCGGGATGGACGTCGAGAGCGATGACGCGATCGAGCGGTTCGACGAGCTTCTTGCCGGCGCCTTTCTCCCCGCGAGCGCTCATCCTGGTACAGAAATCGGACCAGAAACCGTACCTCAGTGAGTGCTCGCGAGGGGTGACGGTCAGGTCGTCGCGCGCAGGCTGAGGTCGAGCAGTAACCGGACTTCGGGATCGCCCAGCGAGGCCCCCAGCTGCTTCTCGATCCGGCGGACCCGGTAGCGCACGGTATTGGGGTGGACGTGCAGGAGGCGCGCCGCGCTGGCGATATCGCCGAAGCTGTCGAGATAGGCGCGCAGCGTCTCGGTCGACACCGAATCCAGTTGTCGGATCTTGGGATCCACCAGGCGGGGGTTGGCCGCTACCATGGTGACGATCTCGTCGAGCTGCACCGTTGTGCGCGCCTCGGCCAGGGACGTGACCTGTCCGATGGCCCCGGGATGGCGTCCCGCGCTGTCGAGTACCCGGTCGATCTCCACGCGGGCGGCTCCGGCCTGCCCCAGGCCGGAGACCGGGGCGGCGATCACCGCGCGCAGTTCGAGGTCCAGTTCGGTGCGCAACGAGCCGACGACACCGCGGATCCACGATGTCACCGCCGCGGGGCGGCCGGTCGTGGGGAACAGAACATATACGCGGGACCCCTTGGACACCACCTGCGCATCACGGTGGAAAGCGCTGGCGCTCAACGCCAGCACGTCGGCGAGCCGCGGGTGCGGGACCGTACTCTCGACACCGATCACCGCGGCACGCGCATCGGATGCGATGCCCAGTTCGCGCGAGATGGCCGCGGCGTCCTCGCGGTCGTTGTCGGATGGCCGCAGTCCCAACAGTTCCTGGATGCGCATGGTGTGCGTCGACGGGGTGGACGCCAGCCGCGTCATGATCCGGGCGGCGAGAACCGCGCCGCCGAGCAGCACCTCCTCGGCGTCCTCGGCCAGCGGACGTGAACCCTGCTGCACCCAGATGGTGCCCGCGAACGCCGGCGCCCGCCGATCGTCGCCGCTGGGCTGGTGGATACCGACGGCCATCCGCGGACGCAGCCCCAATTCCGGCCGTTCAGCCACGCGCACCACGTCGGGCTTGGCGCGCAGCGCGTCGAAGATGCCCCACTGGCCGATCCACTGGAGATGTTCCGGCGGCCCGGCGCGCCCGAGGATCGACAGCCGGCGCAGATCGTCGGCCTCGTCATTGGACGCCGAGTAGGACAGCACGTGTGACTGGGCATCCTCGATGCTGACCATGCCGTGCGTGCGGTCGGCGATCGACTGCGCGAGACCGAAGAGGTCGGTGCCGGAGTCGTAGCGCGGGTCGGCGCGGTCGCCGTGGTGCTCGAAGACGTGATTGACCAGTCGGTACAGGCGCTCCCACCGGGCCTGCGGTTCGACGGCGACGACGGCGGTGCCGAGGGAGGACACCCCGTCCACCACGGCGTTCGCCGGCTCCTTGACGAAGATGGCCGTCGGGGGTCGGTCGGCGGCCTGCCGCTCGACCCACCGCAAGGCGTCGGCGTCGGAGATCCCGAGCAGGAAGAACACGTCGGCCGAACCGGCGGCCAGTGCGAGCCCCAGCCGGACGTCATCGGAATCGATCAGCGCCGCCGAGGCCACCGGCAGATCGAGCCCGCGTGGCGCCTCCACGAGTCTGACCATGGTGGCGTCCAACGCGAGCAGCAGCTGGCCCAAGCTGACACCGACACGCTCCATATTGGCCGATTCTACTAAGCAGACATTGATGTCTTGGCTTATCGGCTAATAGTAGATCGTCGCTGGTCGGGGATCCTTATCGACATGGACGCCATCACTGGAATCACTGAGGTGCCCCTGCCTCAAAACGAACCGGTTCACGAGTACGCCCCCAATTCGCCCGAACGGGCCCGGCTGACCGAAACCCTCAAGAGCCTGCAGGCCGACGCGATCGACCTGCCGCACGTCATCGGCGGCAAGCACACCATGGGTGGCGGCCAGCGCATCGACGTTGTCCAACCCCACAATCACGCCGCGGTGCTTGGCACCTTGACCAATGCCGAACATGCCGAAGCCTCCGCCGCGGTCGAGGCCGCCGTGTCGGCCAAGGACGCCTGGGCCGGGTTGCCGTTCGACGAGCGCGCCGCGGTGTTCCTGCGTGCCGCCGACCTGCTGGCTGGGCCGTGGCGCGAGAAGATCGCCGCGGCCACCATGTTGGGTCAGTCCAAGACCGCCTATCAGGCCGAGATCGACTCGCCATGCGAGCTCATCGACTTCTGGCGGTTCAACGTCGAATTCGCGCGACAGATCATGGCGCAGCAGCCGGTCAGCAGCCGCGGCGTCTGGAACCGCACCGACTACCGCCCGCTCGAGGGATTCGTCTACGCCATCACCCCGTTCAACTTCACCGCCATCGCGGGCAACCTGCCCACCGCGCCGGCGCTGATGGGCAACACCGTGGTGTGGAAGCCGTCGATCACCCAGAGCTTCGCGGCCTACCTGACGATGCAACTGCTCGAGGCCGCGGGTCTCCCGCCCGGCGTCATCAACCTGGTGACCGGCGACGGACTGGCCGTGTCCGACGTCGTGCTGACCGACCCCCGGCTGGCCGGCATCCACTTCACCGGTTCGACCGCCACCTTCCAGCATCTGTGGCGGGAGGTCGGCACCAACATCGACCGCTATGACACCTATCCGCGTCTGGTCGGCGAGACCGGGGGCAAGGACTTCGTCGTCGCGCACACCTCGGCCGACCCGGATGTGTTGCGCACAGCGCTCATTCGCGGTGCCTTTGATTACCAGGGCCAGAAGTGTTCGGCGGCGTCGCGGGCCTTCGTCCCGCAGTCGGTGTGGCAACGGATGGGCGACGATTTCCTCAGTGCCACCGAGGCGCTGAGCTACGGCGACGTCACCGACCTGTCCAACTACGGCGGCGCGGTCATCGACGAACGATCGTTCGCCAAGAACGTCAAGGCCATCGAGCGGGCCAAGGGCGCGGCGGGCGTCACCGTCGCCGCGGGTGGTGAATACGACGACAGCACCGGCTATTTCGTCCGTCCGACCGTGCTGCTGTCCGACGATCCGACCGATCAGGCGTTCAGCGACGAGTACTTCGGCCCCATCCTCGCGGTGCACGTATACCCCGACGATCAGTTCGACGAGGTGCTCGGCGTGGTCGACCGCGGTTCCAAGTACGGCCTGACCGGTGCGGTGATCGCCGACGACCGCCACGCCGTCCTGCGGGCCGCGGAGAAACTGCGTTACGCGGCGGGCAACTTCTACGTCAACGACAAGCCGACCGGTGCGGTGGTGGGTCAGCAGCCCTTCGGCGGCTCGCGCGCCTCGGGCACCAATGACAAGGCCGGCTCGGCGCTGAACCTGATGCGTTGGACGTCGGCCCGGTCGATCAAGGAGACCTTCGTCCCGCCGACCGATCACCGCTACCCCCATATGGAGGCCTGAGATGTCCCGGTTCTTCGACCAGGTGGCCCGTCCGGCCATCATGGCTGCCGCGCGTTCCGACGGCCTGCGGCGCACCGCCGAGCGGATGCCGGTCACCCGTAGTGTGGTGCGCCGCTTCGTACCGGGCGAGACCGTGCCTGATGCCATCGATTCCGTGGCAGCACTGCGGAATTCGCAGCGCCTGGTCTCGATCGACTACCTGGGCGAGGACGTCACCGATGTGGAGAGCGCCGACGCCACCGTGCACGCCTACCTGAATCTGCTCGACGCGCTGGGCGACCGTAGTGAGCCTGCGGCGGGCGGAGTGGCCCCGCTGGAGGTGTCGCTGAAACTCTCGGCGCTGGGCCAGGCACTGGACCGCGACGGTGAGAAGATCGCCCACGAGAATGCGCACACCATCTGTACCAAGGCCGCCGAGGTCGGGGCATGGGTGACGGTGGACGCCGAGGATCACACCACCACCGACTCGACGTTGTCGATCGTGCGGGAACTGCGCACCGAATTCGACTGGCTGGGCACCGTGTTGCAGGCCTACCTGTTCCGCACCCACGGCGACTGCGAGGAATTCGCGGCGGCGGGCGCCCGGATCAGGTTGTGTAAGGGCGCCTACGACGAACCGGCCTCGGTGGCCTACCGTGACCGCGACGAAATCACCGAGAACTACCTGAAATGCCTACGGGTGCTGATGGCCGGCTCCGGATATCCGATGGTGGCTTCGCACGACCCGGCGGTCATCGATGCCGTTCCGGCCATGGTCCGTGAAAACAACCGCGGTACTGATGGTTTCGAGTACCAGATGCTCTACGGCATCCGCGATGCCGAGCAGGTCAGGCTGGCTCAGGCGGGTAACCATGTCCGCGTGTACGTCCCGTTCGGCACGCAGTGGTACGGCTACTTCGTCCGTCGGCTCGCCGAGCGTCCCGCGAACCTGACGTTCTTCATGCGCGCTCTGGCGGAACGGCGGCACTGACCGGCGGTTCGACTTGATTGTCGTGCGACACTCGACTAGTGGCGTATGTCAAAGCAGCCGAGCGGGAGAAGCAGATCGTCGCTGCGGCCATCCGGGTCCTGAGCGACGTCGGTGTGTCCGGTACGACGCTGCGCGCGGTGGCCGCCGAAGCGGAAACCCCGTTGGGCACACTGCATTACGTGTTTCCATCCAGGGATCAGCTCTTGCGCGCGGTCATCGCGACGGTGATAGACGATGTGCTCGACGCGGTGCAAGCCGACCTCGAACCCGATCGCGGTGTGGCCCATGCCATCCGCCACAGTGTCAGGAACTTCTGGGACAAACTGGTCGAAGGTGACGTCGGCCTGCAGATCATGCAGTACGAGCTGGCCATGTACTCCGCTCGGACCGAGGACGCGGGCAGCCTGGCCCGGCTGCAGTACGACCAATACACCACGTTGGTCACGGAGTTCTATCGACGCGCGGCCGACGCCGCCGGCGAGCGCTGCGCTGTCGACTTCGACACGCTGGGTCGCCTCTCGCTGGCCATGGTTGACGGGTTGATCATCCAGTACGTGACGAAACCCGACACCGTACGGGCCCGCGGTGATCTCGACCGCGCCGTGGACATGATCGTCCAGTTCGCCGATCCGCAACCGGCCCCGCGCCGCACATCCTGACTTTCCGGGCGGCCCGTTTTCGCCTACGATTAAAAGTCGGTCGGTTGTCCGACTGATTCGGAGGAGGGTCAACGATGCCGCAGGAGCAGGCCGAGACGACGGTGGCCGTGGTGGGAGCGGGGCTGTCCGGCCTGGTGGCCGCGCGCGACCTGCATCGCCACGGCGTGGAGGTGCTGGTGCTCGAGGCTGCCGATCGCCTCGGCGGCCGGGCGCTGTCCGAGACCACCGCACTGGGTTCGCGGGTGGATCTCGGCGGGCAGTGGATCGGACACGATCATCATCGGATGATGGCCCTGGCCAAGGAATTGGGTGTGCCGCGTTACGCCATGCACACCAGTCCGATGCCGACCATCATCGACGGTTCCCGGCGGGTGCGGGTCGCGTCGCCGGCGGTGCTCGGGGCGGTACTGGCGCTGGTCGGCGTCGAGACGTTGTCGCGTGTCGGGGCACCGGACCGGTGGAATGACACGACGGTCGCCGCATGGCTGAGGCGCGTGCCGGGGCGTACCGCACGACGACTGCTCGAAGTGGTGGCGCTCATTTCGTGGACATCGGACCTCGACCGGCACTCTGTTCGTGCCATGGCTGAGATGGTGAAGCTCCAGGGCGGCGTGCGGACCATGCTGTCGACGTCCGGCGGAGCCCAGGAATCCCTTCTGGTGGAAGGCGTCGGGGCGCTGGTCGACGGGGTGGCCGCCGAACTCGGCGCGAGGGTGCGCCCGGGGACCCGGGTCACGTCGATCGTCCAGCGGAGGGACGGTGTCACCCTCTTCACTGCAACGGGTGAGGTGCGTGCCCAGAAGGTCATCGTCGCGGTGCCGCCGCCCATGGCCGCGCGGATCGCGCATGACCCGCCGCTGCCTGCGGCGCGGGTCGACACCGAACAGCACTCCTACATGGGGTCGGTGTTCAAGGCTATTGCCGTCTACGAGCGACCGTTCTGGCGCGACCGTGGCTCCGGGGAGG
>CAMFLL010000187.1 GCA_945957405.1 uncultured Mycolicibacterium sp.
TCTCGTGGGCTCGGAGATGTGTATAAGAGACAGGGCCCCGCACCTGACCGTACTGCTCGAAGGCGGCATGATCGGAATCGAACTCACCCCCGGCGAGCTGCCTGCCTCGACCAACGAGGTCCGCGCTGCCGTCGGCGCCCAGATGCTCACCGGCGCAACCGATATCTTCCTGATGGCCCAACGCGGCTACTTCGATTACGGGTTCATCGGTGTCGCGCAGGTCGACCGGTACGGCAATGTGAACACGAGCATCGTCGGCGATCCGGCACACCCGACGGTCCGGTTACCCGGCCCCGGCGGCGCCAACGACATCGCATCGATGTGCAATCAGGTCGTGATCGTCACCCAGCACGAGCCGCGCCGATTCGTCGACCGGGTCGACTTCGTCACCAGCCCGGGGTTTCTCACCGGTGGGACCAGTCGACGCGACAGCGGGTTACTGCACGGCGGGCCCCGTTGGGTCGTCACGGATCTCGCGTTGCTCGACTTCGCCCCGGACTCACATCAGATGCGGGTCCGCTCACTGCAGGCCGGCGTGACCCTCGACCAGGTGCAGGCTGCCACCGGATTCGAACTGCTTGTTCACGATCAGGTCGGCGAGCTACCGCCGGTCGAGGACGACGAACTCACCCTGCTGCGCCATCTGGTCAACGGGGGAGACCGCGGCGAGGGGACGAGCCGATGACCATCGAGGAAACGGTGCCGGCCGCCGCCGAGCGGACACCGGCGACGTGTTTCGAGTACCAGCGCGCCGAGTCGTGGGCCGATGCCGTCGAGCTGCTGGGCCTGTGGGACGGCGAGGCCAAGATCCTCGCGGGCGGGCAGAGCCTGGTCCCGATGCTGAACCTGCGGTTGGCTTTTCCCGCCGCGCTCATCGACGTCAATCCGATCGCGGCTCGGGATCCGCGGGTAGAGGGTGATCATCTGGTCATCGACGCCAACACGCGTCACCGGGTGCTCACCACATCTGCCGCCGTCCGCACGCACGCACCACTGCTGGCGCACGCCGTGCAGTTCGTCGGCAATGTGCGGGTCCGCAACCGGGGCACCTTCGGTGGTTCCCTGGCGCACGCTGACCCGACTGCCGAGATCGCGTCGATCACGCTGGCCATGGGTGGCGAGATCACCGTCCTCGGCCCGGCCGGCGAGCGCTCTGTCGCCGCCGACGATTTCTTCGTCACGTACCTGACCACCGCGATGGACTCCGGGGAAGTGGTGACCGGCGTGCGCCTGCCGCTGGCCGGTGACGCCCGCTGGGGATTCCACGAAGTGGTGCGCCGTTATTCCGATTTCGCCACGGTGAGCGTCAGTGTCCTGGCCCACCCGGGCGACGCCGGCGCGCCGTCGCCGCTACGCGTCGTTCTCGGCGGAGTTGCCGACCGGCCCGTGCTGGTCGACCAGCACCTACTCGCGCCCGCACTGTCCGATCCCGGCCACCCCGACCGCATCCGCGAGAGTGCAGAGGCCATCGCGGCATCGTTGGACCCCGACAGCGACCTGCACGGGAGCGCCGACTACCGGCGGCGGCTGGTCGCGGTGCACACCCGTCGCCTGCTGGAGCAGGTGCTCGGCGCCGGGGAAGCCGCAGAATCAGACGGAGGCACACCATGATCCGGACCCAGCTGACACTGCGTGTCAACAGCAGTGAGCACGAGGTGTGGGTGCGCAACGACCGCACCCTGCTCGACGTACTGCATGACGACCTGGGCATGCCCGATGTGCGCTACGGCTGCGCCGAGGGAGTCTGCGGGACCTGCACGGTGCTGGTGGACGGTGACCCGGTCAGTGCCTGCGCGATGTACGCCGTCCAGGCCGAGGGGCATGACGTCGTGACCCTACGCGGGTGGTCTGATCCCCAGGAGGAGCCGCACCCGCTACAGAAGCGCTTTCTCGAACGAGGTGCGTCGCAGTGTGGTTTCTGCACGGCGGGCATGCTGCTGACGGCAGCCACTCTGGCAGAACGCAATCCGGCTGCCTCGCGTGAGGAGATCCGCTACGAGTTGGTGGGCAACCTGTGCCGGTGCACCGGGTACCAGGCCATCGTCGACGCCGTCGAGGACTATCTGCACGAGTTGCCGGAGTCCACCGCGGGCAAGGGTGGTGCGCAGTGACCACCGTCGAACCCGGGACCACCCCGGACACGACCGAACGGCCCGAGGCGCCGGCCGAATTCAATCCCGACGCTGATTCGGGCCCACTGGAACGCGAACGGAACTTCAGGGTCGTCGGCCAGTCACCGGCCCACCACGACTTCGTGAACAAGGTGCGCGGGACCCTGCTCTATGCGGCGGACTGGAGTCTGCCGGGCATGGTGCACGGCAAGGTGGTGCGGTCCGACGTGGGCCCCGCCAAGATCGTGCGCATCGACACCTCGGCCGCCGAACGCCTCGAAGGTGTGGTGGCCGTGCTGACCGCCGCCGACGTCCCGCACAACGCCGTGGTCGAACATGCCAGCGGTGGTCTGGGTGAACTGACCGTCGAGCAACCCGTGCTCGCCCGCGACCGCGTGCGCTATGTCGGCGAACCGGTCGCGGTGGTCGCCGCTGACGACCCGGAGACCGCTGCCGAGGCCGCCGACCTCGTCGAGGTCACCTATGAACCGTTGCCGGGGGTGTACCGCCCGGAGGACGCGTTGGCCCAGGGTGCCCCGCTGGTGCACGACGACGGCAACGTCCTGGTGAACTGGCACCTGGAGCGGGGCGACGTCGACGGGGCTTTCGCCGACGCCGCGGTCGTCGTCGACAACACCTACCGCAGCCAGCATGTCGAGCATGCGTACCTCGAAACCGAGGCGGGCGTGGGTTGGCTCGAGAACGACGTCGTGACCTTGCGCATCTCGACCCAGGTCATCGAGCACGCCGTCGAGATAGCGACCATCCTCGGCCTACCGCAGAGCCAGGTGCGGGTGATCGCCTCCTACATGGGCGGCGGATTCGGCGGCAAGGAGGACATGACCGTCGAGCCCTACATTGCCCTGCTGGTATGGCGCACCCGGCGCCCCGTGCGGATGATCTGGTCGCGCCAGGAGTCGATCCTGGCGAGCACCAAACGGCATCCGTTCACCATGCACTACCGCACCGCGGCCGACGCCGACGGCAAGATCCTGGCGTTCGACGTCGACATCGTCGGGGATGCGGGTGCCTATCCGTGTCTGAGCGCCCGGGTGCTGTTCGCGGGTGCGGCGCTGTCCACCGGACCGTATCGAGTTCCCGTGCTGCGGGCCAGATCCCGCGCGGTGTTCACCAACAATGTGCCGACCAGCGCATTCCGCGGCTTCGGTGCCATGCAGGTGGTGTTCGCCTACGAGTCGCAGATGGATGCACTGGCCGAAGCGCTCGGCATCAGCCGCGAGGCGGTACGCGACCGCAACTACATCCACAAGGGCGACCTGACCGCCGCCGGTGAACCGGTGACCACCGCGGTCGCCATTGCCGAGACGCGCCGGGCGGCGCTCGAATTACTGGGTGCGCCAAGCGAACCCAGTGGACCCAACAAGGTGGTGGGCCAAGGGTTCGGTGGCAGTATGCAACCGTACGGACGCACCATCTGGTTCCGTGACAATGCCGCCGCCTGGGTGACTCTGCAGCCCGACGGCACACTGCTGATCCGCAGCGGCGTGACCGATCTCGGGGCCGGGCAGGCCGCCAGCCTGTGCCAGATCGCCTCGGAGATCCTCGGTGTCGCGCTTGCCGACATCAGCGTCTACATCGGTGACACCGCGTTGACGCCGCCGGCGGGTGGCACGTTCGCGACCCGTCAGCTGTACATGTCGGGAAATGCGATCCTGCGTGCCGCGCGCAAACTGCGTGATCAGCTCACCCCGGTGGCCGCAAAGGAACTCGGGCTGCCCGAGGACGCTCTGGTGTGGGCCGACGGGATGGTGCGGACCGAGAGCGGTGACACCGGCATGAGTCTGCCCGAACTGGTGCGCGCCGCCAACGAAGCCAGGGTCGACACGTCGGTGCTGAACACCTGGCGCGCCCGCTCGGGTGGTTTCGATCCCAACAAGGGTCAGGGGCACACCTTTCCCGACTACACGTTCGGCACGCACGCCGCCGAGGTCGAAGTCGATACCGAGACCGGTGAGGTGCGGCTGCTCAAGTACGCGGCCTGCCACGACGTCGGCCGGGCCATCAACCCCGTGCGGGTGCAAGGCCAGATCATCGGAGGAGCGGCCCAGGGGATCGGTTACGCCCTGATGGAGGACTGCGTCACCGATCAGGGCCACCCGTTGTCGTCGCTGTTCGCCGACTACCTGATCCCCTCGTCGATGGATTTGCCGGATATCGGTGTCGCAGTGGTCGAAAGTGGCGAGGGCCGTGGGCCGCTCAATGCACGCGGTATCGGTGAGCCGCCGATCGGGCCGCCAGCTGCCACCATAGCCAGCGCCGTCGAAGCCGCGATCGGCTGCAGGCCCAAGGAATTACCCATCACCGCCGAACGGATCCTGGCCCTGCTCGACACCCATCACGAGCGGCCCAGCCAGAAGGGACAGCAGCCATGAAACTCCAGCACCAGACCGAGGTCGATGCCGCGCCCGAAGACGTGTGGGCCTTCCTCCAGGACACGTCCGCCGTGGTCGGGTGCATGCCCGGTGCCGAACTGGTGGACGACCTCGGTGACGATCGCTACGAAGGTGTCCTGCACGTGGCGATCGGGCCGTTGAAGATGAACTACGCCGGCCAGGCCTCGGTCGTGGAACGCGACGCCGATGCGCGCCGCATGGTGCTCGATGCGGCCGGGCGCGACAAACGCGGGTCGGGCTCGGTCCAGGCGCACGTCCAGGTCGAGGTGGCGCCCGCCGACTCCGGCAGCCGGATCGTCGTCGTCTCGGATATCGATCTCACCGGTCGCATCGCCTCACTGGGGCGGGGTATCCGCGACGTCTCCAATCAGATGTTCGTCGCGTTCGCCGACGAATTGGGTGGGCGGATAGAGCATCCCGGCCGGGCGGCTGCGCCGCAGCCGGTGCGGTCCGGTGCGACCATGACGGCCGCCGCTGCCCCGGCGCCGCCCCGCGCCGCCGCCGAAACGGGCAGCGAGATCAAGGTGCTGCCATTGGTGTGGGCGGTGACCCGGCAACGCCTGGCCGATTTCCTGGAGCGGTTGAGCAGGCGCGTCCGACCGAGCTGACGGCGCAGGGCCGGTCAGCGCGGGCGGCGGGCGAGGTTCTTCTGCATCTCGGTGATCTGTAACGCCACCCCCACCTGGATGGCGACTGGCGTACTGGTGCTGATCGGGCCCAGCAGCCGTTCGAGTTTGGCGAGCCGGTAGCGCAGCGTGTTGTAGTGGTAGTGCAGATGCCGAGCGGCTTCGGCCATGTTCATGTTGTGCTCGATGAGTGTCTCGAGCGTGTGGAACATCTCGCTGCGTTCCGGCTCGCCGAGGCACATCAGCGGACCCAGCGTCTCTTCGGCATAGGTGCGGAGGTCTTCGTCGCGCACCTGCGCGAGGAGGCGGAACAGGCCCAGTTCACCGTAGGCGGTCACCGCACCCGCCCCCGACACCCGATGTCCGAGCCGGAGGGCCGTGCGGGCCTCCTCGTAGGCGGTCGAGATCCCGGCCGGCCCGGGGTAGCTGCGGCTGACGCCGACGGCATAGTCACCGTGGGTGAACTGCGCGACCTCGGCCTGTACGGCTCGGGCAATGGCGACGGCGTCCTCGTCGGCGCCGATCACCGCCACCAGTTCGGCGCCGAGGCCGGCGGCCGCGGCGGCCCGGTCCCGGCTGCGCACCGCGGACGCCCAGAACTCGATGGCCCGGTCGTCGGCGAGTCTGGACTGCCGCTTGTCTGGTTGAGATGCGTTGGTAGCGGTCTCTTTCCGTCCCACCAGGACAACGATGTCGCGTTCGAGGTGCCAGCCGAAGCCGGCACCCAAGGTGGTGTGCTCGCTGGACTCGAACTCGGTCCCGGTGATCAGTTCGAACAGCGCATTGGACGCGAAGCGGCGTTCCACGGCGCCGACCGCGAGGTCCCGCGTCACCTCGAGGGCAGCCACGATGGCGGCCTGTTCGACGGCGACCATGCTGAACTCGCCGAACGGACGGGCACCTTCCACGGCGACGACGAAGCCGTGATGCAGCCGCCCGGCCCGGATCTCACGGGAGGTCCACCGCCGGTGTGTCCGCTCGTCGGTGTGTGTGTCTGCGCCGGCGAGCCGCTCGACGTCGACCGAATCAGAATCCAGTAGGCGCAACTCGGTCAGCGGTGCCGGATCTCCCGCCAATGTGAGGAGCGTGCCCCGGGGATCCGTGACGGCGATGCTCGCGTCGTCCAGCAGCGCGGACAATTTGCGTGCCAGCTCACCGAGACCACCACCGGACAAGGTGATCTGGAGGAAGGAATGGTGGATCTCCTGGGCCCGTTCCAGCGCCGCCGCCTGGCGGTTCACGATGGTGCCGAATGCCCGGCTCAGGATGTCGTCGAACCGGATGTGCTCGGGGATGACGACAAGCGGTAGGCCCAGCCGTTCGGCGACGTCGATGATCGCCGGAGCCAGCTCGGGCATGTACCGGTCGAGTTTGATGCCGATACCGGCGAGGCCGAGCCGGTGCAGGTCGGTCAGCAGCCTGCCTTGCTCGGCCTCGTCGCGGGGGAGGGGATAGCCGGTGGCGAGCAGGAACTCATCCCGGCGGACCCATCGCCCGATGTCGGGCACCGTCATCACGTTGACGGCGCTGACTGACCGTCCGACGCCGGCGCGGCCGGCGACCAGCTGCGCCCCGGCCAGCACCTCGTCGTCGAGAAGCTCGGCGAGAGTGAGGGTCTGGCCCGCCGGGGTGGTCGCCGCGTCGCGCTGGTCCATCGATTCCGAGATTAGCGCCGATCGACAATCTCCATGGTGTCTATTGTCAGGAGCAGCCATGCGGCGGGTGGTGGCCTACCGTTCCGACCGCGGTGTCGTGACGACGTCGGTGCGCGGTGTGAGGCGCCGCCGCGCGACGATGTAGATGACGGCGGCCGCGACGCCCGACACGAAGTAGCTCAGGTCGGCGCCCGCCAGGCTCGCCCCAACCGGTCCCGTGTAGAAGTCGTTGGCCATGAACGGCACCGAGACGACGACGCCGACGACCAACGCGGCCAGGCCCGCCACGTTGTAGCGTCCGAATGCGCCGTCAGGTGTGTAGTAGTTCTCGAAGGCCGGTGTATTGCGTCCGGACCGCTGCACGACGTAGTAGTCGACGATCAGGATCGCGACCCACGGCGTGATGTAGTACGACAGCACGTGCAGGAAGAGCAGGAAGTTCGACTGGAACTGGTCGCCGCCGAACACCAGCGCGATGACCAGGCCGATCAGCCCGGCAATCGTGACCGTCACCCATTGCGGCAGCTTCACGTTGCAGGTCAGGACGTTCATCGCGCCGCTGTACAGGTTGACCGAGTTGTGCGGAATGGCCGAGAGACCGAGCGTGAGCAGGACGACGTACCGCAGCCAGTCGGGCAGCGCCAGACCGAAGGTGTCCAGGACGTCGCCGTCCGGCATCAGGGTGATCAGACCCGCGCCGAGGCACATCATCCAGGTCGTCGACGCGAACAGGCCCAGTGTGGCCGCGGTGAAGATCGACGACGGCTTGCTGTCTTCCGGCAGGTAGCGCGAGTAGTCCGATGCGTACGGCGCCCAACTCGCGGTGTAACCGAACACGGCGGTGAACAGCACCGACCACGCCAGCCAGTAGTCGGTTCCCGTGGCGGTGGCCGCGGTGCCGGGACCGCCGCCGTGGAACAGCAGGACGATTGAGACCACGGTCAGGACGACGATGCTGACGTTGGTGATGACCTTGCCCAGGGTGTGCAGGATCTTGTACCCGAAGATGCCGATCAGAATGCTCACCGCGGCCACCACGACGACAGTCGGGGCATACGGGGCGTGCACCAGGTCGGCCAGTGACTTGGCGCCCAGGACGGTGCCGACGCTGTAGTAGCCGATACACATCAGCAGGGTCAGGAACGCGGGCAGGAAATTGCCGAAGTAGCCGAACGGCGCCCGGCCCATCGGCAGCTGCGGCATCCCCAGTCGTGGACCCATGACGGCGCACAGTCCGGTGACGATCGAGCCGAGGATGTTGGCCAGGACTATCGCGGTGACGCTGCCGGTGAAACCAAGCCCGAGCGGGCCGCCGCTGGCGCCAAGATAGATGCCGGCGAGGTAGATGACGGGGGCGAACCGGACGGTGAACTGATTCCGCGGGTTGCCGTAGCGCTGGCTTGTCGGGACATGGGCGATGCCGCGCCGTTCGAGCGTGAGCGCACCGCTGTCAGAGGTTGTCGACGAGGGCGAGAGCCCGGCGGCCGCTTCGGTTTGGGGGCGGGTGTCCTTCATACGATCCTCGTTTCCCGAGCAGGAGGAGAGGGCTGTGACGGCAATCACGCTATGTTCGCGGCTCGCCGTTGCACACATAACCAGGAGCCAACGTCGTGACCAGGTCTTTGGCAGCAGGTGCCAACGGACGGCCGCGCAGACCCCAGTTGAGGGATGACCTTGACTGTGACTCACGTCTCTTCCTAGTATCGATTATCGATAGTATTTACCTGGTCGTGGAAAGGCATTGAGCGCGATGGTCAACGTGAGGAACGTCAGGGGCGGCACCGGTCTGGACCCCATCAGCGGGGAAGTCGACGAAATTCTCGATTCGATCTTCTCGAACGCCAAACGCACCAGCGAGCAGTTCTTCGAGTCCTTCGCGCATGACCCGCAACCCATCATCCTGGCCGAATGGCTGGCCACCCGAGCGTGGCGCGAAATCGACTATGTCTTCCTGCTCAACGAGGAGATCCACCGGTACGGGCTGGGATTCGAACGCAAGCACATCACCTTGCTCGCGAAGCAGGCATTCCAGGAGGCCGAGCACTACGAGCTGGTCAGCGCGGCGGTCGAATCGCTGGGCGGCACGGCGCCCACCACCGTGCCTGCCGATTCGCAGATCTGGAGTGACTTCCTCTGGGAGTGCCTCGACCGGCATCCGCTCGCCGCGGTGGCGGCGTGGAACGCATCGGAGACCTCGGCCACCGGAAGCCTCGAGCCGACCTTCCTCGCCGGTGAGCGTCACGGCTTCGATGAGGTGGTCCGGGTGCATCGCAAGATCGAGATCGACGAGAAGTTCCACGTCGGGCTCGGTCGGCAGATCCTGTCCCGGTACGCGCAGACCGACGATGACCGCAGCGAGATCCTGCGGGCGATGCGCGGTATGCACGACATCGCCGCCAACATGTTCTCGCCGGAAGCGGCCACGCGCCTGCTGGCGCCCCAGAACTGACATCACCGTAGACCGTGAATTCCCAGTTGCAGCTGCAGATTTCGGCCATCGACCGACAGGCCGACGGAGTCGTGAGCCTCGAACTGCGCGCGCCGGACCGGTCGGCTCTGCCGGCGTGGACCCCGGGCGCCCATATCGAGGTCCACCTCGATATGGGCCTGGAGACGGGAATCGTCCGGCACTACTCCCTGTGCGGGCAACCCGACCACGACACAGCGTGGCGGATCGCGGTTCTGCGCGAGCCGGCCGGCCGCGGTGGTTCGAGTCTGATCCACGATCGCCTGCGGCCCGGCGACGTCATCTCGGTGCGTGCGCCCCGCAACAACTTCGAACTGGTCGAGTCGGATCGGTATCTGTTCATCGCGGGGGGAATCGGTATCACGCCCATCCTCCCGATGGTGCGCGACGTCGCCCGGCGCGGGAGACCGTGGACGCTGGTGTACGGCGGGCGCACCGCGGCGTCCATGGCGTTCGTCGACGAACTCAGTCGCGTCCCCGGCGGTCACCTCCACGTCATGCCCGAGGACGAATACGGCCTGCTGGATCTGGAGCACTTCCTGGGCCGGCCGGATGCCGACACCGCCGTCTACTGCTGCGGGCCCGGTCCCTTACTCGACGCTGTCGAGCGCCACTGTGGCCCGTGGCCGGCAGCGGCGTTGCACGTGGAACGCTTCTCGCCGAAACAGGTTTCGCGCGAGTGTGCCGACGGCGAGTTCGATGTCCGGCTGGCGCAGTCCGGTGAATCGCTGCGGGTCCCCCAGGACAAGACACTGCTGGAAGTGCTCGAAGAGGCCGGCTACCAGATCGACAACTCGTGCCGGGCGGGCATCTGCGGCACATGTGAACTCAACGTCACCGGAGGCGTCCCGGAGCACAACGACGACGTGCTCAGCGACGAGGAGCGCGATTCGAATCAGATCATCCTGCCGTGTGTGTCCCGGTCGAAGAGCGCCGTGCTGGTCGTCGACCTGTAGCAGATGACTCCGTATCTTCAGGAGATGCCCTCGTACCACCCCGTGGACATCCATCAGACCGTGGACATCCATCAGACACTGAGCCACCAGATCCGTGACACCCTCGTGCGTCAGATCGTGTCCGGCGAACTGGAACCCGGTGAACGACTGATCGAGACCCGTGTCGCGGCCCTGTTCGGCACCAGCCAGGCCCCCGTCCGGGAGGCGTTGCGGGAATTGGAGACATTCGGCCTCGTCGAGATCAGGCCGCGACGAGGCACCTTCGTGCGGTCATTCGTGCGGGAGACGCTGCGTGAAAGCTATGTACTGCGTGCGGCACTGGAAGAGACCGCCACCCGGCTGGTGCTGATGGCCGACAGCGTTCCCCTCGATGCGCTTCGTGACGATGTCGACCGGATGCAACGTGCCGCGCGCGACGAGGATGCCGACGCCGTCGGCACCGGAAGCGTCATGTTCCACCGGCATATCGTCGAGGCGGCCGGAAATTCGCTCATCACGCGATCGTGGGAGAACCTGCACATCGAGGCCAGGACGTCGGTGACGATCATGGCAACCGCTCCCAGCCTGTCGGACATCGCAGACGATCATCAGGCGCTGCTGGATTCGCTGACCGCCGGGTCGGTCGACGCGGCGTGCGAACTCGCCCGTCAGCACCAGTGGAACTATGCCGAGGTGCCTCACGACCTGTGACACCGGCGCTCAACCCATGACGGTGCCCGAGGAATCGGGGTTGACCGGGCGCTTGCGGGAGAACGTTGAAAGGTCGACGTCGAGACCGGTGCGCGTGCACGTGTAGTGGACAGGATCGTGGTCGTGGTCATGCCCATTCTCCACGGCGTCGATCAGGCGGTCCATCACCGAACCGACGACCGGTGCGTTCTTGAACTGGTTTCCACTGGTGCCGATCGCGACGTAGAATCCGGGCCGCGCGGTGCGGTCGTAGACCGGGATCCAATCCTGGGCGACGTCGTACACACCGGCGATACCCTTGGGCCGTTTCGGCACCGTCATGGTCGGGAATCGCCTTGCTGCCCTGGTGATCTGGGCCTCAAACCGCTCGACCGTCGGGTTGAGGTTCACCGTATCGGGGTCCTCGATCCACTCCAGCGGGTCACACTCGGGCTCGGCGCCCCCGACCAGCATGTTGCCGCCGGTCTCGCGGCGGAGATAGATCCCGAGATCCATATCGGCGAGGACGGGGAATTCGGCGTCGGGATCCTGCTGCGCCGGTGGTGCCGCGACGTGATGCACCTCCTGTCGCATGGGGGCGATACTGATGGCGAAATCGGTAGTGGCGCCGACCATTTCGTTGACGTTCCTCGACCACGGTCCGGCGGCGTTGACCACGATTGGTGCCTCCAGGACCTCCTGTCCCTCGACGTTGACACGCCAGACGTCGCCGACGCGGGTGATCGACGTGACCTGCCGTCGGTACAGGAACCGCGCCCCACGGTGGGATGCGGCCGCGGCGAGATTGGCCGCGGCCAGCCGCGGATCGTCGACATAGCCGCCGTCGGGTGTGTACAGGGCGCCGAGGCGACCGTGTGGGTCTTCGAAGAACTCATCGGAGGTCACGGGTTTCGGCGGATAGAAGGAGCCGGTCTCGATGCCCTTGATCCGCGCGGCCAGCGTGTCGGCGTCCCATACCTCGTATGCGATGCCGGCCCGGTCGAACATCGCGGTCATCCGTTGCAGAGGAATCATCGGTGCGTCGAGCGTGATCTTGCCGACCCGGTGAAAGCGCGCCATCCCGTTCGGGTCCCGGTAGCCGAGATGTTCCTCCCAGTCCTCCCAGCGGAACTTCGATTCCCAGGAGAGGGCAACGCCGGCCCACGTCGAGTAGTTGAACCGGACGATCGCGCTCGATGCGCTGGTGGATCCCATCCCGGCACCGCCGGCCTTGTCCAGCACGACGACGCCCAACCCCCGCCGGGACATCTCCAGGGCGGTCGACGATCCCACGATGCCCGCGCCGATGATGACGACATCCGTTGTACCGGCCACCACACCTCCTTCAGGTCGAGTCTGGCGAACATCGCGCTCGCGCGTACCCGATTCTCTCCCGTCGGTTCGCCGCGACTCGCCGCCCGGTCCGTTCGGCGAAGCTTCTCGAATCCGCGATCGGGGTATGCCACGCTAACCAGGTGACGGGTGACGCGACACCACTCCGGCACCCACCGCAGTGCATCGGTGGCTGACGTCCGATGCAGACGAAAGGAACGAGATGAGCGAGCACACCTACCGGGTCATCGAGATCGTCGGTTCGTCCCCGGAGAGCATCGATGCGGCGATCAGGAACGGCATCAGCCGTGCCGCCCAGACCACGCGAGGCCTGGACTGGTTCGAGGTCCAGACCATCCGCGGTCACCTCGAGGACGGGGCGGTCGCCCACTTCCAGGTGACGCTCAAGGTGGGTTTTCGGCTTGATGCCTAGGTGCCGTTCCGGCATGCAATCGCGCTGATTCCAACCATCTGGGCAGGGACTTCCAGGCGTTAGCGTCCTCTGGTCTGCCACGCAGAAGCGTGGCGCGGTCTCGAGGAAGCTGACCATGTCGAACCACATTGATCAATCCGGCGATATCAGAGCAGGCGCCGATCCGGGAGATGCCCACCCGCACCGGCGACTTCGCGGCTCGCTCGGTGTCTGGGGCATCGTGTTCGTGGTGGTGGCCGCCGCGTCGCCACTCGGTGTCATCGGCGGGCCCGTCCCGCTCGGCATCGCCAGCGGCAACGGAACCGGTTTCCCCACCATCTTCATCATCAGCACCGTCATCGTGTTGCTCTTTGCGGTGGGGTTCACCGCGCTCACCCCGCACGTGCCGAATGCGGGCGCGTTCTACTCCTATATCGGTAAGGGTCTGGGCCGCGTCACGGGCTTCGGCTTCGCGTTTGTCGCGCTGGTTTCTTACCTGGCGCTCGAGATCGGCGTGTACGGCTTGATCGGCCAGGGCGCCCAGGCCCTGTTCGCGTCCTACGGCTTGCCCGAGATCCATTGGGGGATCTGGGCTTTGATCGCCGTGGTGATCGTCGCGGTACTGGGCCACCGCAACATCGACCTGTCCCGCAACGTGCTCGGCATCCTGTTGATCGGTGAGGTGGCGATCGTGCTGGTGCTCGATGCCGTCGTGGCGTTCACCGGAGGTCATGAAGGCCTGTCCACCGGATTCCTGACGCCGTCCGAAATCGTCTCGGGCGCACCGGGAATCGCCTTGTTGTTCGCATTCCTGAGCTTCATCGGATTCGAGGCGACGGCGGTCTTCCGCGACGAGGCGCGCGATCCGCTGCGAACGATCCCACGCGCGACGTTCGTCGCCCTGATCCTGATCGGTGTCTTCTACACCGTCTCGACCTGGGCTCTGATCACCGCCTGGGGCGACAGCCGGGTGGTCGAACAGGCCACCAAGGATCCGTCGGGTCTGCTCCCGGGGGCCACCGAGCAGTACCTGGGCGCGGCGGGCCTGCACATCGTCCAGGTGCTGTTCGTCACCAGCCTGTTCGCGTGCATCCTGTCGTTCCACAACGTCGTCGCGCGGTATTTCTTCACGCTGTCGAATCGCAAGGTGTTCCCGTCGGCGCTGGGGGAGGCGCACGCCTCGCACGCGTCGCCGCACCTCGCGTCGGGCCTCGACACCATCGTCGTGGTGGTGTTCATCGTGGCGGGCATCGTGCTCGGGTTGGACCCCGTCACGCAGTTCTACACCTGGCTGGCCGGTATCTCGACCGTCGGCATCATCATCCTGCTGATCGCGACCAGCGTGGCGGTGCTGGCATTCTTCGCCCGACGCCGACGGGCCGGCGAGCTCGACGTGTCACTGTGGCGCGCGTTCATCGCGCCGGGACTGGGTCTACTGGGCTTGGCGGGCGTGTTGTTCCTGGTGTTCCAGAATCTGCCGGATCTGGTGGGTGGTTCGACGCCGATCGCGATCGGTGTGGTGGTGCTGCTGGTCGCGGTGTTCGCCGGGGGTGCCGGTATCGC
>CAMFLL010000188.1 GCA_945957405.1 uncultured Mycolicibacterium sp.
GAGATTCGCCTTAGTCTCGTGGGCTCGGAGATGTGTATAAGAGACAGGGTTGAACTTGCCGACGTTGACAGTGTTCAGGGCGGCCGAGAAGGCCTCGGGTCCGGTGCACAGGATGTCCTCCTCGTACACCGGGTAGTCGTTGAGCCGGAAGTTGCTGACGAACATCTGGCCGTGCACCACGTTGCCGATCAGTTCGTAGTTCGCATGCGCGCTGTCCGCCACGAACCAGACATAGCCGGCGGCGCCATCGACGTCGGTGCGCCGGGAAAACACCGACACCATGCCCGCCACATTGCCGTTGCCGATGTAGTACTTCTCCCCCGATGCCAAAAAGACCGGCCGCTCGCCGCCCGCGGCGTTGTCGTCGTCGGTCACCGGGGTCAACAGCAAATCCGTGTTGTAGATGTCGGCGCCGTGCTCGCGCTCGGACAGCGCGAACGCCATCACGCCGCCGGCTTCCAGTTGTTCCGCCGCGCGTTCCTTGGCCTTGATGTTGTCGCTCTGCCAGATCGGGCCGAGGCCCAAGATGGTGACCTGTTCGGCGTACCAGTACGCCAGGCCGTAGAAGCCCAGGATCTCGCTCAGCACGGCGTTGCGCGACGTGTCCCAGCGCTTGTCGGCGTCACCGCCGCCGTACTCCGATGGGGTCAGGAACGTCGCGAATATCCGCTCCTGCTTGATGAAATCCAGGAAGTCCGCCACCCACGTCGCCTCGAGGTCGTCACGCAGCAACCGCGTCTTGCCGCGCTCCTCGAACCAGCCGATCAGGGCACGCAGCCTGCGCCGGGTCTCGGGGTCCAGCCTCTCCGGATCGAAGTCGTTCGGGTTGAGCAGCAGTCCGCCTGTGGGCATGGCGTTCCCTTCCGTCGAGCGATCGGCGTCGAATCTAACGTGTGACGTGGCTCAAAAAGGCGGTTCGCGCACGTCAATTGTGAGATCCTGCAAATGTGCGCGTGGGGGCACCCACGGGTGTCGTGACATTCCTGTTCACCGACGTCGAAGGTTCGACACGTCGGTGGGAAGCTGATGCCCTGAGTATGCGGGTGGCACTGAGCGCCCACGACGCCGTTCTGCGTGACGCCGTCAACGAGCATGGCGGTTGGTTGTTCAAGCACACCGGCGACGGGGTCTGTGCGGCATTCGCCTCACCCCGCTCGGCGGTCGATGCCGCGGTTGCCGCACAACGCGCCCTGGAGTTGCCCGTGCGGATGGGCGTGGCGACCGGGGAGGCGGAACGCCGCGGCGACGACTACTTCGGCGCGGTCCTCAACCGCGCGGCCCGCGTGATGGCCGCCGGGCACGGCGGCCAGATCCTGCTCGCCGATTCGACGGCGGCGCTGGTGCCGGGCGTCGAACTGGCCGATCTGGGTCCGCGCCGCCTGCGCGACCTTCCGACGGCGGTGGGCATCTTCGCGGTGCAGGCGCCCGGGCTGAAGGTGAACTTCCCACCGCTGCGCACACTCGACGGGACCACGGGCAACCTCCGGCCTCCGGCAACCGGCCTCATCGGGCGCGAATCCGACGTGCCCGCGGTGGCCGAGGCGCTCCGCGCGCACCGATTGGTGACTCTCACCGGTGTCGGTGGCGTCGGCAAGACCCGGCTGGCGCTCGAGGTGGCCGCGCGCCGGGCCGCCGAATTCGCCGACGGCGTCTGGGTTTTCGAGCTCGCGTCGGTTGAGGACGGGGCCGCCGTCCCGGACGCGGTGGCCGCGGTCCTCGGGGTGACGCGACAACCCGGTAAATCGACAACCGCCAGCATCGCCGGTGCCCTCGACGGTCGCGCCCGGCTGTTGGTGTTCGACAACTGCGAGCACGTGCTCGATGCGGTCGCCGATCTGGTCCGGGCCATCTTCCGGCGGTCGACCACCGTCACGGTGCTGGCCACCAGCCGCGAAGGCCTGGGCATCGCCGAGGAGCAGCAGTGGCCGGTGCCGTCGCTGGACGTCGCGCGGGGCGCCGAATCGGCGGCTGTGGCGTTGTTCGTCGACCGGGCGTCGTCGGTGGCGTACGGTTTTTCGCCGAGCAGCCCCGCCGAGGTGGAGGCGATCGTCGAGATCTGCCGTCGTCTCGACGGGATTCCGTTGGCCATCGAACTGGCGGCATCGCGGATGTCCTCGATGACCGCCGCCGATATCAGGGACCGCCTCGACCAACGGTTCCGCCTGCTCGTCGGGTCACGACGCAACATCGAGCGGCACCAGACCTTGCGCCATGCCGTGGCGTGGTCGTTCGATCTGCTCAACGACGCGGAACAGTCACTGCTGGAACGGTGTTCGGTGTTCGTCGGCGGGTTCGACCTGGCAGGCGCGCAGGCCGTGGCCGATGCCCGCCGGCCTGACGACTACGCGGTGCTCGACCTTCTCGACGCCCTCGTCCGCAAGTCACTGCTGACCGTCGACCGCTCGTCGGGACGCGTCCGGTTCGCCATGCTGGAGACCATCCGCGAGTACGCCGGGGAACACCTGTTCGCCATGGGCGCGGCCCCGCACGCGCGGACTGCGCACGCCCGTTACCTGGCAGGCCGCGAAGCCGACCTCCGGCTGTGGTGGGACGGCCCCCGCCAGCGCGACGCCTACACCTGGTTCACCGTCGAACTGGCCAATCTGCGCAGCGCGTTCCGCTGGAGCGCCGACCAGGGCGACCTGGACAGCGCCGCGACCATCGCCACCTGCGCGGCGTTCCTGGGGAACTCGATCTCGAACTTCGAGCCGCTGGCCTGGGCCGAGGAACTCGTCACCCCGGCCCGCGTCGCCGACCACCCGCGGTACGCGATGCTGTCGGTGCTGGCGTCGCAGTGCTGGGCCACCGAGCGGTTCGCCGACGCCATCCGGCTGTGCGACGAAGCCGAACACGCCATCAAGGCCCTGCATGCCGACGAACTCCCGTTCGGCATCGACGGCCTGCTCGGCGCCGCGTATGTGATCGGCGGTCGCGCCGAGGACGCCGTCGAGTGCTATCAGACGCACCTGCACCGCTCCCGCGACCGCAACGGGCTGATCAGGACCGGCTTGGTGATGGCGCTGCTCGCCGCGGGCCGCACCGACGAGGCCAGGGCCGAGGGCCAGTCACTGATGGAGATCGGTGAGCGCACCGGTAATCAGTACGCCCATTCGTTCGCCGCCCTGGCCTACGGTTACGCGTTCTCCGAGACCGACGTCCCGGCGGCGTTGCACGCGCTGCGCCGCGGTATGGCCATCGCCCACGACAGCGGTAACCGCACCACCGAGTGCCACATCGTCGCCAATCTGGCGCGGCTGGAGACCGAGCACGGCGATCCCCGGGCGGCCTTCGACCACCTCGCCACCGTGATCGGCAACTACTACGCCTGCGGGAACACCACCAACATGCGCAACCCGCTGGCGATCCTGGCCACCCTGCTCGACCGGTTGGGTCGCCACCGGCCGGCCGCGACCATCATCGGGTTCGCCGACGAGGCCTACGTCAGTGCCACCTACCACGAGGTCACGACGGTTGCGGCCCACCTTCGTGAGGTCCTCGGTGTGGCCGAATACAACGCTCTCGCCGACGCCGGGCGGGCCATGGGCGATGTCGCGATCGTCGGTTACGCCCTGGACCAGATCGACGAGGCACGCGCTGCCCTGTAGGCCGCCACCTCACATCTTCATAAACATCACTGGTCACAGGTTTCACTTGTGCAACAGCGTGGGTACCGTTGTGGACACCGCTCGAGGAGTCCAGATGAACACGCGACTTGCGCTGCTCAGCGCCGCCGTCATCGCTGCCGCAGCCCTGGCCGGCTGCAGCAACACCACCGACGGCGACGCCGTCTGCCCGGGCTGCGGCACCAACGCCGAGCCGACCGTGCCCACTCCCCGGCCGTCAGTCACACCGTCGCCGACGATCGCCCAACCCCCGACCCAGCTGCCGGGCCCGCCCCCCGGCCCGTCCACGGCCGTCGCGGCCCCGCCCGCGCAGACACTGCCCGCCAACGATCAGGGCTACGTCTACGTCGAAACCAAATCCGGTAAGACCCGCTGCCAGCTCAACGAGGCCACCGTGGGCTGCGAGTCGCAGTTCGAGAACTCCCCCGACGTCGACGGCGAACCGGCCAACGGCGTCAGCATCACCTCGGGCGGCGCCGTGAAATGGATTCTGGGCAATCTCGGTGACATCCCCACCGTCACACTCGACTATCGCACCTACGCCGCCGCGGGCTGGACCATCGCCGCCGACGCGAGCGGAACCCGGTTCACCAATGACACCACCGGCCACGGCATGTTCGTCGCGGTGCAGGGCGTCACCCCCTTCTGATTTCCGCCGAAACTGTATTTTCAGTACCCATCGCTCGAGTGGACCCGACCAGAACTCCAGTCTCGGCGCGCTGACTGCGCCACCACGGGACTACTCTTGCGCCCGTGGACTTTCGCGTATTCGTAGAACCCCAGCAGGGCGCCAGTTACGCCGACCAACTGGCGGTCGCCAAAGCGGCTGAATCGCTTGGCTATTCGGCATTCTTCCGATCCGACCACTACGTCGCGATGAGCGGTGACGGCCTGCCGGGACCCACCGACTCGTGGGTGACACTCGCCGGTCTGGCGCGCGAGACGAGCACCATCCGGCTGGGCACCATGGTGACCTCGGCGACGTTCCGCTTCCCAGGCCCGCTCGCGATCTCGGTGGCCCAGGTCGACGAAATGAGTTCCGGCCGAGTCGATCTCGGTATCGGCGCCGGTTGGTTCGAGGCCGAGCACGCGGGTTACGCCATCCCGTTCCCACCCCTGGGCGAGCGGTTCGACCGGCTCGAGGAGCAGCTCGAGATCCTCACCGGGCTCTGGACCACGCCGGTGGGCAGGACATTCGACTTCACCGGTAAGCACTACACCGTCACCGACTCACCGGCGCTGCCGAAACCCGCACAGACACCGCATCCGCCGATCATCATCGGCGGTAAGGGCGCCAAGCGCACACCATCGCTGGCGGCCCGCTTCGCCTCCGAGTTCAACGTCCCCTTCGCACCGCTCGACGTCCTGCAGACGCAGTTCGACCGTGTCGCCGCCGCGGTCGACGAAATCGGCCGGGAGCCCGAGTCGATGACGTACTCGGCGTGTTTCGTGCTGTGCGCGGGCTCCGACGAAGCCGAGGTCGCCCGTCGTGCGGCAGCCATCGGACGCGAGGTAGACGAACTGCGTAGCAACAGTCCACTGGCCGGGAATCCCGCCGAAATCCTGGACAAACTGCAGCCATTCATCGATGCCGGCACACAACGCGTGTACCTCCAGGTGCTCGACATGTCGGATCTGGAGCACCTCCAGTTGTTCGCCGACGAGGTGGTCGCGAAACTGCGCTAACTCGACTGATACGCGTCAGCGCAGGCGGGGTCGCTAAAATCCCCACTCGTGGCGAAGCGCACGACGGGCATCGAGAACGCGACCGAGCAGGAGAGCTCGCCCAGTTCGTTTCCAGACCCGTTCCCGCCGCTGCCGCGGCAGCCCTACCGCGCCGACGAATCCGAGGGGCCTGAGCCGGACACCAACCCGGAGATCCCCGCCGACGCGTTGGCCGACCAGGACCCACCGACCGACCCGTCGATGCCGGTGCTGGCACCGGCCGCATACCCGGCGCCGTACTACGACTACGACCCGTTCTCGGCCGACGCGTATGACCCCCCGACGCCGTGGTACCGCCGGTCACCGGCCGTGATCGCATTGGCTGCCATCGCGCTGGCGGTGGCGGCCATCCTGGTGGCCGCGGTGCTGCTGCTGTCCGACCGGTGGAACACGCCGGGCGGCACCGACGACGTGAGTCCCACTCCGTCGACCTCCGGCACCACATCGGCGCCCACGACGACGCCGTTGACCAGCGCACCGGCTCCTCCACCACCGCCGCCCCCACCGCCGCCACCGCCGACCGGCGCTCCGCCGCCACCGCCCCCGCGCAACACCTACTACCCGCGATATCCGCAGCAGAACACCCCCGCGCCGGCCCCGCGGCCGGAGACCCGGGGCCCCGATATCAGCGTGCGCCCGACGCACCGCACGGCGTTTCCCAATCAGCCCGGCGCAAACTGATCCGGCAGCGCCGCGGGCTACTATCGGTGCCCGTGGCGCGTAACGGAGATCAGGACGACGAGTTCTACAGCGAGCCGACCCAGTACGCCAACTACGGCGGCAGCGGCGGCCAGGCCTACAGCGAGGTCCCCAACCAGCCGGAATACACCGGCTATCAGACCGGCTACGAAACCGAACCCGTCACCGGTCACGCTCCGACGCCACCACCGGAGACACCCTGGTACCGCAAGCCCGCCGCCCTGCTGGGCCTGGGTGCGCTCGCAGCCCTGGTGATTGCGCTGCTGATCTACGCGGTCATCCAGCTGGCCGGCGGTTCGTCGAGCACCACCGAGACCACGACCACCACCACTACACCGTCGACCACGTCGGAGTCGGTGGCACCGGCACCGGGCGTGACGGAGACCGTCACGCAACCGCCGGCCGAAACCAGCGAGGCACCGCCCACGGAGACGGTGACCGAGACGCCGACCACCACCACCACCGAGGCGCCGGTGGAGACGACCACCACGACGACGACGCCGCCGTCGGCCAGCACGGTCACCGAGACGCAGACCCAGACCGAAACGGTGACGCAGTCACGAACGCTGCCGACTCTGCCGACGCTGTTCCCGCGGCCGGGTAACGGTGGCGGGGGTCAGTAGTTTCAGTAGCCGCGCGCGGCGAACTGCGCCACCAGTGCCTCCGCACTGCGGACCGCGGCGCGGCAGGCCCTGGTGGTGAACGGGTCGTTGAGGGGATGCTCGGCGCGGCGACGCCAACGCTGCGCGGCCGCGAACGCCGCCCGCGGTCCGTCGTAGGGTTCGTCGGGCGTCAGGCCCAGCCGGCTGGCGGCGTCGGTACCCGACCCGCCGATGATGCGCCGCAGCGAGACGATCTCGTCCTCGTTCAATGTCGTTGGGCGCGAACGTAATTGGCTGAGCAGCCGGAGTTCCTCGAAGGCGTGGGTGTCGGCCAGCAGCGGATCGATGTCGGCGATGATGTAGGGCGTCGCGCGGATCGGGTTCACCTCGACGAAGCGCCGCAACGCCAGCAGCGCGGTATGCGCCTTGAGCAGCTCGGAACGTTGCGCGAACTGCTGGTCGATCACGTCGCGCAAGGCCACCAGGCCACTGCGTTCGAGCAGTTCGTCGGCCAGCGCCGCCGAATCGGTGACACCGGACCGCAGCACCGCGATCGAGATCCGCAGGCCGAACATGCCGAACCGGTCGAGCAGCGCGGCGCGGGTGGCGGCGTCGACGGGCAGCGAACTGTCCTCCCGCACGAACCGGTCGACGCTGAGCATGGCCTTGTTGAGCTCGGCGGCGTCCACCCCGGCCAATTTCTCGAGCGCCACGAACTCGCTCTGCCGCAGCGTGCGGGCGGTCAGCGCGAGAAGCCCCGACACCGGCACCACGGCCTGGCAGATACCGGTCTTGTCCATCTCGGAGGTGAACCGCGTGGCGACATCCTTCGCCGAGAGCATGGCATCGATCCGGCCGGCGCCGATCTCGTCGGCACGCGAGGCCACCCCGATCACGCCGAGGGCGCCCGACGATCCGCCGACCAGTTCGCCGATCTGTTTGAGCAGGGCGATATCGGGCGCATTGAGCGTGCGCAGCAGGAACACCACGGCGTCCACGCGCGGCACACCGTCGTCCGGCACCAGCAGCCGAAGCGTGCGCTCGGACACATCACGTGACAACGACGACGTCCCGGGGGTGTCGATGATCGTGGTGTCGATCAGTTCGGCGGCGGGCCATTCGACGTCCAGGTCGGCCACGTCGGCAGGATCGAGTGAGCCGAAGTCGAAGCTCAGCGCACCGGGGTTCGCGGAGTCACCGGACTCCCGGGTGATCGGCACGTTGGTACGCCGGCCACCGTAGTGGTTGGCGGTCACCCGCGGCGTCGGCCCGTGCCGGAACCACGTCACGATCCTGGTGGCCTCGGTGGCGTCGGTGGGCGCGATGTTCTCCCCGACCAGCGCGTTGACCAGGGTGGACTTACCGGCCTTGAGCGTTCCTGCCAGCGCGATCCGGATCGGCTGGTTGAGTTGCCACCCGATGCGGTCCAGCTCGCCGAACACGTCCGGACGCTGCTGGTAGGCAGGTTCACCCTGGTAGGCGCGCATTGTGCCGCCAAGGATTGCGCGCACCTGATCGCTCGTGCTCATCGACGGACGAGTTTACGGCCCGCACCCTGATCCGCCGGTGACGCTAGTATCGGCGGCCGTGGCCGCGATGAGAAAACGGGATGACGAGCCAGGCGGCGATCCCTGGCACCGGAACCCCGCTGTCATCTTCACCGCGGGCGGTGTGGGCCTGGCGCTGGTGGTCGCGCTGGTGTTCACGGTGGTCCAGTTTTCCGACGACTGGAGCAGGCCGGAGACCACGGTGTACACCACCCCCGCGCCGTCCACGACTGACGGCGCTCCGTCCACGCTCCCGCCGACGGCGCCCATCATCGCGACCTACTCCGGGACGTCGTCGACCTTCACCACCAGCGTTCCGCTGTCGACCACCGAGATCGGCCTGCCGGGCCCCGGCGATCCGAGCACCAGCGGTACCGAGACCACCAGCGGCAGCGACACCACCAGTCCGAGCCCCGGGCGGTCCTGGACCACCGAACGCCGGCCGAGCGACGACGATGACGACGGCGTGATCACCACGACCCGGAAGCGGCCCCGGCTCAACGAGACCCGGACGCTGTCCCCGTGACCTGGCGTGTCGCTACGCCCTCAGTTTGACGACATTGTCGGTGACCTGCCGCAGGATGTTCAGCTGACGTTCGAGTTCGCGGATCCTGGCGTCCCGGTCGGTTTCCTCGACGCGCGCCGACGCCACCGCGGCCTGTAGTGATTCGTTGAGCGAGCGTGTGGTCTGGTTCGCGATCTCGCGGTAGTGGTCCCGCAGCTGGCGCTGGATGCCCTTGAGCCGGTCCCGCGACTCCTTGTTCACCACGAACATCACGTCGTCGACGAACCGGCGCAGGTTGCTCTTGGCCTCGTTGCGCACCCGCAGCATCCGGTTCTCCATGTCCTCCTTGTAGGCCTTGCGGCCCAGCAACAGGCCGGCCCCGAGTGACAGCGGATTGAACATGCCCAGGCCCGCGACGGAGGTGAGCATGCCGAACATCAGCACACCGCCGTAGGACCCGCGCATGCTGGTGATGGCCTTGTGGCCGGCGCCGATCGGCTTGGACTCCAGCCGGGCCAGCGATTTCAGCCCGGAGAACCCCGCACCCATGTCGCGGGCACTGACCTCGGGCATCTTGACCGCTTCCAGGCCGGCCTCGACGAACGTCCGGGCCACCTCTTCGGCCAGCGCCTCGGCGCGTTGATAAGCCCACACGAAGTTGTCGCCGACGGCGGTGGCCACCGCGTCCTCGACCTCGGCGCCGATCTCCGCCCAATGCTGCGTGGGGTCGCAGGTGTCGATGACGGTTTCGGTGTGCTGGGTGATGGCCCGGAACCGGGACCGCAGATCATGATCCACATCGGCGGTCAGGTCGGCGATACCGTCGTTGAGCACCTGCTGCCACAGTGCGGTGTGCTGCAACGCGTTCTGCGCCTCCTCTTTTCGGCGTTCCAGATCTTCGGTGAGCCGCCGCGCATCATCGGGATTGTTGATGGCCGCCAGCCCGGAGTCCACTGTCAGCGTCAAATGCTCAGCGGCGGCGCCGATTTCGGCGATCACCTGATCGCGGATCCGGTCGTTCTCGCGTGAGAGCACACGCTCGGACAGGAACCGGACGATCGCCGGGAAGTTGGACTCCTCGTTGAGTTCCTTGTCGTTGAGTTGTACGGCATGGCTGCGCAGCAGCGACGACGCCGGGATCACCGGCAGCGGCACTCCGGCACGCTGCAGATGGGCGGTGTTGGTGTCGACGATCTGGCGCCAGTACGGATACAGATCGGTCTTGGTGGCGACGATCGCGCCGACGGGGCAGATCTCGTGGGCCTGGCGGATGAACCGCATCTCCGGTTCGGTGAACTCCTGGCTGGTGTCGGACACCATGAGCATGGCGTCGGCGTCCGGCAGCAGGCCCAGCGTCGCCGACAGGTGCGGCTGACCGTGGCCGCCGACACCCGGGGTGTCGACGAATGCCAGCCCACCCTTGAGCAGCGGGCTGGGTGCACTGACCTCGACCCGGATCACCTCACGGCCGCCGGCCTGTGGTGCGCGGCGCAGGTCACCCTTGATGTCGTCGATCGGGATCTCGATCACGTCCGGTTCGGCCTTCCCGGGCGCCGGTGCAACGACTATCCGGGCCGACGCGGGTTCGCCGTGCGTGACGATGGTGACCAGCGCGGTGGTTTCGTCATCGCCGACGCGGGCCACGGGCATGTTCAGCAGTGAGTTCAGCAGTTGGCTCTTGCCCTGCTTGAGCTGGCCGGCGATCACGACCCGGATCCGCGGATCGGTGATGCGACGGCGCGCCTCAGTCAGCCGTTGCGCCAGGTCGGCGCGGTCGTTGAGGTTGGCGATGGCCGCGGTGTGGTCGATCAGCTCGACGATCACCTTCACCTTGCGCGGATCATCCGGTTGCGTCACTGGCATCTCCTGAAGTCGTCTCCAACGTTAAGCGCCGAGACGGCGGGGACCATATCGGTCCCCGCCGCTTCGGAGCTCGGACTCAGAATCCGAGCATGTGGTTCCCGGAGCCGAAGGACGACTCGTGGCTGGTGTCCACGTGGCTGTTGGTGGCCGTCGTGTCGTGGGTGTTGTCGAACAGCGACGCACTGTGCTCGGAGGAGCTGTCGACCGTGGACGACTCGTGTACCGAGTTGTCCGCGTAAGACGAGTTGTCGGAGTTGTCGGCCACCGAGGTCGTGGTGCTGGTGTGGGTCGACGTGTGCGACGAGGTGTCGACGGTGTTACCACTGCCGCTGTCGCCACCGACATGCGTCTGGTTGCCGCCCACATTATTCGTGGTGGGGTCGTTGATGACGATGCCGCCGCCACCGGCGTTGCCGCCGTGCGCATTGCTGCCGCCGATGCCGATCAGGCCGCCGCCGCTGCCTGCGCTGGCGCCGCCGCCGTTGCCACCGCTGGCGTCGACGTCGTTGAGCACGGGCGAGCTGTTGTCCTTGATGACGGTGCTGCCGCCGGTGGCGGTGGTGCCGCTGTCATCGATATGGCTATGTCCGACAGCCACATTGGAGCCGGTGCCCGCCCAGACGTCGCCGTTGTTGACGTCGTTGTTGTTGCCCAGCACGGCGCCGTCACCGGAGACGATATCGCCCTCGTTCTTGCCGCCGACCACGACGCCGCCGTTGGTGGCGGTGTTGCTGGTCTTGTCGCCCAGGGTGATGTCACCGAAGCCGAGGTTGAACGCACCCTGCTGGGCGTTGGCGCCGGCGTCCTGGTTGGGGCTCATGATCGGGACGTTGTTGTGGCTGGCCAGGTCGGTGTCGTTGTTGCTGGCGAAGTCGGTGTCCAAGGTGGGCGACGGCGCGTAGGTGGGCGAGAGCAGGCTGTTCGACGGCGAGTAGTCGTAAGCCGGGGCGAAGCCGTAGTGGTTGGACACGGCGCGCTGCAGGCCGACCACCGGGTCGCCACCGCCGAGGACCAGGCCGGGCACCGCGGTGGCGGCCACGGTGGACATCTGCGCCGCGGACACCCCGGCCAGGCCGGCGTCGCGCAGCGTCTGCTCGGGGGCGGCGACGAACGCGCGGGCCACATCTTCGCTGCGGAACAGGTCCAGGATCCAATCGATCAAGTTGATCATCGTCGTTCCTCTTTCGGGTAACCCGCCGGTCTGTCCGGCGATCTGGAGACAACGTTATGGGGCGGGCAAGCGCGCGAAAACGGGGCGCGCACCCCTCCCCTAAGGCATGCCCCCCGGGGTTCACCTGCCCCTAACGTTAGGGAATTAGGGGTTTGGTAGGGGTGGATCGAGAGGAGAATCATCGAGGCTGGTCAGAGCATGAAAAAGCGCCGCCGGCAACATCGAGTGTTGCCAGCGGCGCCTGTTGTCGGGACTCAGCTGAAGAAGTCGAACCCGGAATGGTCGGTCCCCGAGTCGTGACCCCCCTCTGTGAGGTCGTGATGCAGGTCGGTCACATGATCCAGGCCGTCCTCCCACGTGGTGGGTCCGTCCGTCACCACCTCGTTCAACGCGTCGTACGCCGTCGCCGAGTGCTGCCCGATCAGGTCACTGAGCTGCGAGGAATCCGTGGCGTCGACGCCCGGCACAGTACCGGCGTCAGCTCCGGGCAGTGCCGACGTGTCGATCACCCCGGTCGAGACATCGTGCACACCGGCCATCGCCTGGTCGGGCACGTGCGGGGCGAACGAGTCGAACGCGGCGGTGGCCGCACCACTTGTCCAGACGTTGCCATCGGCCACATTTGGGTCAGCGGAGCCACCGAATGCCGGTGCTGCCATCGACAGCGAATCGGAGACCACCGGGATCAGGTTGTTGACGTCCGCACTGGTCACATTGGTCAGATGGGCATCCGCGAGCGCCGTGGCGGGATCGGCGGCGTAGCGTGCGGCGGCGTCTGGATCACGTACCAACGCCATCACGAAGTCGAGCAGTTCGTTTGCCATCGGCGGTTCTCCCCTAATACCGTGCGTTCCCAGCACGTTCCCATCAGATGCTCAAATGCTAGCCAGCGACGGCAGCGCGGGGATCGGTGCCGATCCCACCCACCGATGGGTCCCGTTAGGGGATAGCCCGTTAGGGGATTGATCACGTTAGGGGAACAGTAACGCGTCGTGCCCGGCGGGGCGCACGTGAACCGATAGGGTGTCAGACGTTATGAGGGGTGCGATATGAGCGATGTGCTGGGACTGTCCATCGGCACCACCAATCTGGTGGCCGCCCGTTCGGGCCGGCCCGCCGTGACGCGCCGGTCGGTGCTGACCCTGTTCGACCACCGCGCCCCCGAGGTCGGCCTGCCCAGCGAGAATCCCGAACTCACCGAGCGCGGCCTGGTGATGTGGGGTTTCGTCGAACGCGTCGGTGACCCGGTTCCCCTGGTCGCGCAGGACGGATCGTCGCATCGCGGCGACGCCCTGATGGCCGAGGCTCTGGAAGCGCTGACGCGTACCGCCGGAACCGGAAACCGGCCACAGCGGATCGCGGTGGCCGTCCCCGCTTACTGGGGCCCGGCCGTGGTGGGCGCGCTGCGGGCCGCGGTCCGCAACAAACCAGCGTTGTACGCCGAAGGCGCTCCGCCGGAACTGATCTCCGACGCCGCCACCGCGCTGGCGGCACTGCAAACTGGACCAGGACTGCCCGAAGGCGGCGTGGTGGCCCTGTGCGACTTCGGCGGCAGCGGCACCACCATGGCACTCGCCGACGCCGGTCAGGGCCTGTCCCCCGTCGGCGAGGTCACCCGCTACCCGGATCTGTCGGGCGAACAGATCGACCAGGCCGTCCTCAACCACGTGCTGGCCGGCCTCGCCGACGCCGGCGGGACTGATCCCGCGGGCACCGCCGCCGTCGGGTCGTTGACGCAGTTGCGCGGGGAGTGCCGGCAGGCCAAGGAGCGTCTGTCGGCGGAAACCTCGACGGTGATCCCGGTGCAGCTGCCCGGGACGTCCACTGATGTCCGGTTCACCCGATCCGAACTGGAGGGGCTGCTCGCCGAGCCGCTGGGCGGCTTCCTCGACGCCCTCGGGGATCTGTTGGAGCGCAACCGGATTCCGGTCGCGCAGCTGGCCGCAGTGGCCACCGCCGGTGGTGGCGCGGCGATCCCACTGTTCACCCAGCGACTGTCGGAACTGTTGCGCGTACCCGTCGTGACCATGCCGGAGCCCGCCCTGACCGCGGCCGCCGGCGCCGCCGTGATGGCCGACCGAGGACCTGCGCCGGATGCGGCCACCGGGCTGGCACCGGCCACCGACGCCGCCGACCTGCCGACCGGGTTGGCGCCTGCGGCCTGGGCCGCGGGCGCAGCGGGGGCCGCGGCCGCCCAGTCGGCCACCGACGGGTCGCCGTCGGCGACGTTCCGCGCACTGGCCTGGTCGCAGGACGACCCGGACAATCCGGCGCCGGGCGAACCGGTGCCGTACTCGGGTGAGGACTACACGTTCGAGCACGGCACCGCCGCGCGCCCACCGGTCGAATTCGATCGCGAGGAAACCGATGTCCACGCCGCCGAACCGCCGCCACTGGCCTGGTACAAACGCCCACCCGTGCTGTTCGGGGCCGCGGCCGCCGCGTTGTTGGCGGTCAGCGGTATCG
>CAMFLL010000189.1 GCA_945957405.1 uncultured Mycolicibacterium sp.
GTCCGCCAGCTAGGACCGGTGGATGCGCTTCGGGCGGCCTAGTTGGTGGGGGCAGTGCCCCACTTCTCCTCGATCCGCCCGAAGCGCCACACCAGCACCGCGACGATCCACGTCACCACGAACAGTCCGACGATCACGAAGCCGACCAATTCGAGGTTGGCCGAGCCGATGACGGCCAATGGCCCCGACTCCACGCCGAGCCGGTCGGCGATCAGGCCGGCCAGTACGATCACACCGATCACCAGGGCCACCATGACCGAAAGCACCGTGACCGTCAGGTTGTAGAAGACCTTGCGCACCGGCTGCAGGAACGCCCAGCCGTAGGCGCGTGCCATGAAGATGCCGTCGGCCGCGTCGAACAGGCTCATCCCCGCCGCGAACAGCACCGGCAGCACCAGGATGGCGTACCACGGCAGCGTGAACGCCGCGGTTCCCGCAGCGAGCACCAGCAACGCCACTTGAGTCGCGGTGTCGAAACCCAGGCCCATCAGCAGGCCCACCGGGTAGAGGTGCCACGGCTTGCGGACCCGACGCATGACGCGGGCCAGAAGTCGGGCCAGGAAGCCCCGGTTCTGGAGCTGACGTTCCAGTTCGGCCTCGTCGAGGTCGCCATCGCGCATCGCGCGGAACACCTTGGCGATGCCCACGGCGGCGAACAGGTTCGTCAGTCCGATCAGGATCAGGAACGTGCCGGCGACCAGCGAACCGATCAGCCCGAGGGTCTGCAGCATGGCCGAGCCCTCGTCCTGCACCGGGCCGACGACGGCGCGGACGCCGAGGGCGAGCAGCAGCGCCAGACCGAACACGACGCTGGAATGCCCCAGCGAAAACCAGAAGCCCGCGGACAGCGAGCGGGTGCCCTCGCCGACCAGCTTGCGCGTGGTGTTGTCGATGACGGCGATGTGGTCGGCGTCGAAGGCGTGCCGCACACCCAACAGGTACGCGGTCACGCCGAGCCCGATGCCGAACACGCCTGCGGATCCCAACGTGATGTGTTGGGGCGCAACACCGAAGACCAACACACCCCACCCGAACACATGGAGTGCCAGGACCACCGACCCGATGGTCGCGACGGTCAGCCAGTCGGTGCGGTCGAAGCGGGTTGCCGCGGCGCCATTGGCGGCATCTTGATCAGTCGCGCTCATCGAAGCGGTCACCGCGCCAGCCTAGAAGCCTCAGGCCATATCTGTCTAGCTGTTCAGATGTTCAGTTCAAAGTACTGCCCGGTCGGGTAGGTCAGCCGTGCGCGGCACCGATCCAATGGAGCAGGTCGTGCACGGTGTGATCCTCGAGCTGATAGCTCACTTGCCTGCCGACCCGGGTCGAGCTGACCCAGCCCTGCTGGCGCAGCACCCGAAGGGCCTGTGACACCGAGTTCTCGGACCGACCCAGCGCGGCCGCGAGGTCACCGACACAGATCCCGGGCGCGCGGTGCAGGCTGAGCAGGATCTCCAGCCGGTGCGGATCGGACAGCAGATCGAATCGCTGCGCCCAGCCCACGGTGTCGACGTCGGCGAGCGCCGACGACGCCCGCTTGACAGTCGAATGATCTCCGGGGTGCGCCACCAGTCAAATCTAATCCCCCGAGTGCCCGACGCGGTGATTTGCGCACCCGAAACGGCACATCAGTCCAAGAAGCCGTGCAACAGCGCCGCCGAACCCGCGACGTGGGCGCGCATGGCGGCGGCCGCCGCCTCGCAGTCCCCCGCCAGGATCGCGATGACGATGGCCTCGTGCTGTTCGTCGGAATGGGCGATGTTGCGGCGCAGCAGCGGGATCTGGTCGAGCAACGCGTTGAGCCGCATCCTGTTCTCGGCGACCAACGGCACCAGCGACGGCGAACCGGCCGCCTCGGCGATGGCCAGGTGCAACCGCGAGTCCAGCCGCCGGTAGTCCTCGAGTTTCGCGCCGCGGACATCGGTCAGGCGGGTCCACAACATCTCGCGTTCGGCGGCGGACAGCGTGCGGGTGGCGGCCATACGTGCCGCTCCCACCTCGAGGATCTCGCGTAACCGCAGGGCGTCGTCGATCTCATCGCGACCGGCGCGCGGCGTGTCGGCGGGCTGCTCGGGCAGCTCGCTGGCCAAAAACGTGCCGCCGTAACGCCCGCGCCGCGACACCAGGTAGCCGGCATCGGCCAGCGATTTGATGGCCTCCCGTAAGGTGTCACGGCTGACCCCGAGGCGAGCGGCCAGCTCCCGCTCCGGGGGCAGTGACTCCCCCGGATGCAGGACGCCGAGCCGGATGGTCTGCAGCAGCCGTTCGACGGTGTCCTCGAAGGCGTTCCCGGACCGCACCGGGCGAAGCAGCGCTTCACCCGCTACGGGCGGATCCGGTTCGGCCGACATCGGTCAGCCCGTCACAGCGGAGTGACGTAGGCCGAGCTGATTCCGCCGTCCACCAGGAACGTCGACCCGGTGATGAACGACGAGTCGTCACTGGCCAGGAACGCCACCGCAGCGGCGAGCTCCTCGGGTTCGGCGAACCGGCCCAGCGGGATGTGCACCAGCCGGCGCGCGGCCCGTTCCGGATCCTTGGCGAACAGCTCCTGCAGCAGCGGCGTGTTGACCGGTCCGGGGCACAGCGCATTGACCCGGATGCCCTGCCTGGCGAACTGGACACCCAGTTCCCGCGACATCGCCAGCACCCCGCCCTTGGAGGCGGTGTAGGAGATCTGCGAGGTGGCCGAACCCATCACCGCGACGAACGACGCCGTGTTGATGATCGACCCCTTCTCCTGCGCCATCATGTGGCGCAGCGCGGCCTTGCAGCACAGGTACACCGACTTGAGGTTGATGTCCTGAACCCGTTGCCACGCATCGAGTTCGGTGTTCTCGATCAGGTCGTCCTCGGGCGGGCTGATCCCGGCGTTGTTGAACGCGATGTCCACCGAACCGTAGGTCTTGGCCGCGGTGTCGAACAGGTTGTCCACGGCCGCCTGGTCGGCGACGTCGACGGGGACGAACAGCCCACCGAGGTCGTCGGCCACGGTCTTGCCGGTCGCCGGGTCGATATCGCCGACGACGATTGTCGCGCCCTCGGCGCGCATCCGCTTGGCGGTGGCCAGGCCGATACCGCTGGCGGCGCCGGTGATGACGGCGACCTTGCCGGCCAGTCGCTGGGTCAGATCAACTTTTTCCATCAATCGTTCTCCGTGATCGCAAAGAAGACATTCTTGGTTTCCGTGAAGTGTTCCGGTGCATCGGGTCCGAGCTCGCGGCCCAGACCCGATTGTTTGAAGCCACCGAAGGGTGTGGTGTACCGCACCGAGGAGTGCGAGTTCACGCTGAGGTTGCCGGCTTCCACGGCGCGCGACACCCGAAGTGCACGCGACAGATTATCGGTCCAGATCGAGCCGGACAGGCCGTACACGGTGTCGTTGGCCAGGGCGATGGCGTCGGCCTCGTCCTCGAAGGGCAGCACCGTGACCACGGGGCCGAAGATCTCCTCGGTGACAGTCCGGTCGGTGCGCGACGGGGTCAGCACCGTCGGCGGGAACCAGTAGCCGGGCCCGTCGGGTGCGCTGCCCCGGAACGCGACCGGTGCGTCGTCGGGCACGTAGGCGGCCACCGATTCCCAGTGCCGCCGCGACACCAGTGGACCCATCTCGGTGTCCCGTGCGGCCGGGTCGCCGACGACGACGCCTTTGACAGCCGGTTCGAGGAGTTCCATGAACTTGTCATAGACGTTGCGCTGCACCAGGATCCGGCTCCGCGCGCAGCAGTCCTGGCCGGCATTGTCGAACACGCCGTACGGCGCCGTGGCCGCCGCCCGCTCCAGATCGCAGTCGTCGAAGACAATGTTGGCGCTCTTACCGCCGAGTTCGAGTGTCACGCGTTTGACCTGTGCGGCGGCACCTGCCATCACCTGGGTGCCCACTTCGGTGGAACCGGTGAACACCACCTTGCGCACGTCGGGGTGGGTGACGAAGCGCTCCCCGATCACCGACCCCTTACCGGGCAGCACCTGGAACAGGTCGGGGTCGAGTCCGGACTCGGCCGCGAGTTCCCCGATGCGCAGTGTGGTCAGCGGCGTCCACTCGGCCGGCTTGAGCAACACGGCGTTGCCGGCGGCCAGCGCGGGCGCGAAACCCCATGACGCGATCGGCATCGGGAAATTCCACGGTGTGATGATGCCGACCACCCCGAGCGGCTCGTGGAAGGTGACGTTCATGCCACCTGCGACGGGAATCTGCTTGCCGGACAGCCGTTCCGGGCTCGCAGAATAGAACTGCAGAACGTCGCGGACGTGTCCAGCCTCCCATTCGGCGGCACCGATCGGATGGCCGGAGTTGGCGACCTCGAGGGCCGCCAGTTCGTCGACGTGGTCACCGACGGCAGCGGCAAAGGCCCGCAACGCGGCGGCTCGGTCGGCCGGCGCCAGCCTGGCCCACTTCCGTTGCGCCACCTGGGCGCGGGCCACCGCGTCGTCGACGTCGGCGAGGTCGACCCGGTCGACACTCCGCAACACCTGTTCGGTGGCGGGGTTGATCACCTCTGTGGCAGTCACACTCACACTCGTGCCCTTTCCTGGCTGTCTCGTTGTGCGTAGTCACGTGCTGCTGCCACCACACCGGCGAACAGCCGCAGATCATCGAGTCGTTCCTCGGGGTGCCACTGCACCGCGACCACCCACGAAGTCGGATAGATCGCCGGGTCGGCCTCGACGGCCTCGATCACTCCTTCGGCGTCGTGGGCACTGACGACCAGTCCACGACCCAGGTCGGCGATGGCCTGGTGGTGGTAGCACTGCGCGTCGGTGCCCTCCCCCACCAGCGCCGCGACCCGGGTACCGGGAACGGTGCGCACCGTCGATGTGGAGAACATGGCGTTACCAGCCTGATGTCGGGTGTGGCCCAGCAGGTCGGGCAGGTGCTGGTGCAGCGTGCCGCCGAGAGCCACGTTGAGCACCTGGGCGCCGCGGCAGATCCCGAGGATCGGCAGGCCGCGCGCCAGTGCGCCACCCACCAGGGCGAATTCCCAAGCGTCACGGTCACGGGCCGGTTCGTCGGTGGTGCGGTGCTTGACGTGGCCGTACGCCGCGGGATCGACATCGCGGCCACCGGTGACCACCAAGCCGTCGAGCCCGTCGAGCACGCGCTCGATCACCGAGTCGGCGGCCCGTTGCGGTGGTAGCAGCGTCGCGATGCCACCGGCCATCGTGACCCCTTCGATGTAGATCGCCGGCAGGAAGCTCGCCTGCACGTCCCACACGCCGGTCTGGGCCTGCTGGAGATAGGTCGTCAGGCCGATCACGGGATCGGCCGCGCTGTGGACGAACGCTGCGCTGTGGTCCAATTCAGAGCCGCTCAAAACCGCGCACCCTCTCCCAATCCGTGACCGCGGCGTTGTAGGCCGCCAGTTCGATCTGCGCGTTGTTCAAGTAGTGGTCGACGACCTCGGAGCCGAACGCCGTGCGCGCCACCGACGAGCCGTCGAACAGCGCGGCCGCCTCACCCAGGGTGGTCGGGAGACGTTGTGCGCCACCGATATAGGCGTTACCCGCGCAGGCCTCCTCGAGCTCCAACCCCTCGTCGATACCGTGCAGGCCGCCGGCGATCAGCGCCGCAACCGCCAGGTACTGGTTGACGTCGCCACCGGGTGCGCGGCACTCCATCCGCATGCCGTGGCCGTGCCCGACCACCCGCAACGCACAGGTGCGGTTGTCGAGTCCCCACGCGATCGCCGTCGGCGCGAAACTGCCCTCGACGAATCGCTTGTAGGAGTTGATGTTCGGCGCGTAGAACAGCGTCAGCTCGCGCAGTGTGGCGATCTGGCCCGCGATGAAGCTGCGAAACATCGCCGACATACCCAGTTCCGCGCCGTCGTCGGCGAATACCGCCGATCCGTCCTGCCCACGCAACGAGATATGGATGTGGCAGCTGTTGCCTTCGCGCTCATCGTATTTCGCCATGAAGGTCAGCGACTTGCCGTGCTGATCGGCGATCTCCTTGGCACCGTTCTTGTAGATCGTGTGGTTGTCACAGGTGATCAGCGCGTCGTCGTACCGGAAGGCGATCTCCTGCTGGCCGAGGTTGCACTCACCCTTGACGCCCTCGCAGTACATGCCCGCGCCGTCCATGCCGAGCCGGATGTCGCGCAGCAGCGGCTCCATCCGCGTCGAGGCGAGCATGGCGTAGTCGACGTTGTAATCGGTGGCCGGTGTCAGACCGCGGTAGCCGGCCTTCCACGCCTCCCGGAAGCTGTCGTCGAAGACCATGAATTCGAGTTCGGTCCCGATGAAGGCCTGCAGACCACGGTCGGCAAGGCGATCCAGCTGGGCCCGCAGGATGCTGCGCGGCGCCTGCAGCACCGGCGTGCCGTCGGTCCAGGACAGATCCGCCATCACCAGCGCGGTACCCGGCAGCCACGGCACCAACCGGAGCGTGTCGAAGTCGGGTGTCATGACCATGTCGCCGTAGCCGGTCTGCCAACTGGAGATGGCGTAGCCGTCGACGGTGTTCATGTCGACGTCGACGGCCAGCAGGTAGTTGCAGCATTCCGAACCGTGGGCCGCGACGTCTTCGACGAACAGCCGAGCCGCCACCCGTTTGCCGGTGAGCCTGCCCTGCATGTCGGTGAACGCGACGATCACGGTGTCGATGTCGCCCGCGGCGACGAGGCCCTCGAGTTCGGCCTGGGTCAGCAGACCGCGATTCCGGCCCCCTTCAGTGCGCGTCACGCTAACTCCTTCGCCCGATGTGCCGGAAAGTCAACCATTGGAAACCGCAGCGCGGTGTAATCGCAGCACAGATTTACACAATTGACACTCCAAAGGTAGGACAACAGACCAATAGCACTCTATTGTGCCTAATCAGTGAGCGCAGTCGGGGCTCATGTTTTCGATGTCTACGGACTTCCTCCAAAGGAGAACCGCCGTGCCAGAGGGCCATGAACAACTTGACGACGACGAGAAACATCTCGCCAGCCTTGGTTATACGCAGGAACTCCACCGCTCCTGGTCGGGCTTCTCCAACTTCGCGATCTCGTTCTCGATCATCTCGATCCTGGCGGGCTGCTTCACCTCGTTCGGCCTCGGCTGGAACAACGGCGGTCCGGCGGCCATCGCCTGGGGCTGGCCGCTGATCTCGGTTTTCATCCTGATCATCGGCCTGTGCATGTCGGAGCTGGTGTCGGCGTACCCGACGTCGGGCGGTATCTATTGGTGGGCAGCCAAACTGGGCGGTCCGAAGGCCGGCTTCTACACCGGATGGCTGAACCTGGTCGGCCTGATCGCCATCCTGGCGTCGGTCGCCTACGGCAGCGCGACGTTCCTCGACCTCACGTTGGGCACCTTCAGTGAGAGCTGGCTCGCCGGCTACAGCCTGACCCGGACCTTCTTCCTGTTCGTCGGCATCCTGGTCGTCGTCGCGACCATCAACATCTTCTCGTCGCATCTGCTGGCGGTGATCAACAACATCTCGGTGTGGTGGCATGTCGCGGGCGCGCTGATCGTGATCGGCGTCCTGTGGCTCATCCCCGAACAGCACGCCAGCTTCTCCACGGTGTTCGCCACCACCGTCAACAACACCGGCTGGTTCGGCGGCTCCACCTCCGGCTTCGGCTTCCTGCTGTTCGTGTTGCCGATGTCGGCGATCCTGACGCAGTACACCATCACCGGCTACGACGCCTCCGCACACCTGTCCGAGGAGACCAAGAGCGCCGCCGACGGTGCCGCCAAAGGTATTTGGCGGTCGATCTTCTACTCAGCGATCGGCGGCTGGATCCTGCTGCTGACGTTCCTGTTCGCCGTGCAGGATGTCGACGGGGTGACCGCGGGCGGTGGTGCGGTGGCCACCATCTTCACCCAGGCGCTTGACTCCAAGTGGGTCGCGATCGTGCTGTTGATCTCGACGGCCGGCCAGCTGTTCTGCACCACGGCCTGCCAGACCAGCGCGTCCCGGATGTTGTTCGCCTTCAGCCGCGACCGCGCGGTGCCGGGTCACCAGCTGTGGTCGAAGGTCAACGCGAAGAAGGTGCCGGCCAACGCCGTGATCCTGACGGCGACCATCGCGGCGATCATCACGCTGCCGGCCCTGGTCGAGGTCGACATCAACGGCGCACCGGTACCCATCGCATTCTTCGCCGTGGTGTCCATCGGCGTGGTCGGCCTCTACCTGTGCTTCGCGGTGCCGATCTACTACCGGTGGAAGGCCGGCGATTCGTTCCCGCTGGGCAAGTGGAACCTGCGCGGTCATCACAAGTGGATGGCGCCGGTGGCGATCATCGAGATCATCATCACCTCGATCATCGCGATGTTCCCGACGTCGATCGGTGGCGCACCGTGGGATGCGAGCTTCGAGTGGAAGTTCGTGAACTACACCCCGCTGCTCGTCGGCGGCGTCCTGCTACTGCTCTACATCTACTGGCACGTCTCGGTGAAGAACTGGTTCACCGGGCCCATCAAGCAGGTGGACGCCAGCGGAGGGGAGCTCGAAGGAGTCTCCTGACGGCCTCTACCGAACAGGCCCGCCCCCGCCGGCGGGCCCCGCGCCCCTCGAGCCTCCGCCGCCGAGGGGCGCGGTTCGTCTGTGAGCCATCTCTCTGTCTCGACGTGCAGGTTTGGCATGCCCACAGCGGTGGTACCCAGCCCCGAAATCACAATCCGACAGTCGGGGTAGGGTCGAACAAGTGTGTGGAGCCACCGGCGAGGTCCGCCTCGATGGCCGGGTGCCTGATGTGTCCGCGGTCGCCGCAATGGCCGAAGTCATGGAGCCGCGAGGCCCGGACGGCGCGGGAGTGTGGTCGCAGGGCAGGGTCGCGCTGGGCCACCGCAGGCTCAAGATCATCGATCTCTCCGAGGCCGGCGCCCAGCCCATGGTCGACGCTGACCTGGGGCTGGCACTGGCGTGGAACGGGTGTATCTACAACTACCGTCAGCTACGTGACGAACTGATCTCCGTCGGATACCGCTTCTTCTCGCACAGCGACACCGAGGTCCTGATCAAGGCCTACCACCACTGGGGTGACCGGTTCGTCGACCGGCTGTTCGGGATGTTCGCCTTCGCCATCGTGGAACGCGACAGCGGACGCGTGCTGTTGGGCCGCGACCGGCTCGGCATCAAGCCGCTCTACATCACCGAAGATGCGCATCGCATCAGGTTCGCGTCATCGCTACCGGCCCTGCTCGCCGGCGGCGGGGTCGACACCCGGATCGATCCGGTGGCACTGCACCACTACCTGAGCTTCCACTCGGTGGTTCCTGCCCCGCTGACCATCCTGCGTGGGGTCAGCAAGGTACCGCCGGCCACGCTGCTGGCCATCGAACCCGACGGCACCACGACGACGACGCAGTACTGGTCCCCCGATTTCACGCGTCATGCCGATCGCACGGACTGGGGTGAGCAGGACTGGGAGGACGCCGTCCTGGACTCCCTGCGCCGTGCGGTCGAGCGCCGCCTTGTCGCCGACGTGCCGGTGGGGTGTCTGTTGTCGGGCGGCGTCGACTCGAGCCTGATCGTCGGGCTGCTCGCTGAGGCGGGCCAGCACGGCCTCAAGACCTTCTCGATCGGCTTCGAGTCCGTCAACGGTGTCGCGGGTGACGAATTCAAGTACTCCGACATCATCGCCGAGCGGTTCGGCACCGACCATCATCAGATCCGTATCGACACCGCACGCATGCTGCCGGCCCTCGACGGCGCGATCGGCGCGATGAGCGAACCCATGGTGAGCCATGACTGTGTGGCCTTCTACCTGCTGTCGCAGGAGGTGGCCAAGCACGTCAAGGTGGTGCAGTCCGGACAGGGCGCCGACGAGGTGTTCGCCGGATACCACTGGTATCCACCGATGGGTGATCCGGCGGCGGCCTCCCTCGACGGCGCCGTCGGGCGTTACCGCAGTGCATTCTTCGACCGCGACCAGGCCGGTCTGGACGCCCTGGCCGCCGGCGGTAAGGCCGCCACCGATGACCCCAGCGGGCGGTTCGTCTCCGAACACTTCGCCCGCGCGGGTGCCGAAACCGGCGTCGACCGCGCACTGCGCCTCGACACCACGGTGATGCTCGTGGACGACCCGGTCAAACGTGTCGACAACATGACCATGGCCTGGGGCCTGGAGGGTCGCGTGCCGTTCCTCGACCATGAGCTGGTGGAATTGGCCGCCACCTGCCCGCCAGGGCTCAAGACGGCCTACGACGGCAAGGGCGTACTCAAACAGGCTGCCCGCCAAGTCATTCCCTCCGAGGTCATCGACCGGCCCAAGGGGTACTTCCCGGTGCCGGCCCTGACCCATCTCGAGGGGCCGTACCTCGACATGGTGCGCGATGCGCTGTATGCGCCCGCCGCCAAGGAACGCGGCCTGTTCGCCCCGGATGCGGTGGACCGGTTGCTCGCCGATCCCAACGGTCGGCTGACGCCGCTACGCGGTAACGAGCTGTGGCAGATCGCGCTCCTGGAACTGTGGTTGCAGCGGCACGGCATCGGCGGGCCCGCGGCATGACCGGCGAGCGAGGAGCGACCACCGAGGAGATCACACTCGGTCTGCATGATGCGTCGCCACAGCATCTGGTGGATGCGATGGCCAGCGATGTCGAGCTCGAACTCGGTTGGGGTCGGCTGATTTTCGGCCAGACATTCGCCGATCCCGAGAAGCTGGCCGAGACGCTGCGCCGCGAGGGCCCCGGCCGGCGTGACATCTGCATCTACGCGCGCGAGGCGCACGTCCTGGTGGCACTGGCTCCACACGAATTGTTCATCGATCCCAGCCACACCTACCGGTTACGGTTCACCGAACACGACGCCGCCCCGACGGCACCGGTGGGGTTCAGCGTGCGGACCTTGTCCCGCTCGACCGATGCCGACGAGATCAACCGGGTCTATCTGCGCTGCGGCATGGTGCCCGCCCCCACGGCGGTGATCTGGGACAACCATCAGCACAGCGATGCCATCGACTACCTGATCGCGGTCCGTGACGACGACGGCGCGGTGGTCGGCACTGTCACCGGGGTCGATCATCATCGCCTGTTCTCGGACCCCGAGGGCGGATCGAGTCTGTGGACGCTGGCGGTGGACCCCACCGCGTCGATGCCCGGTATCGGCGCCGCGCTGACCGACGCGCTGGCCGCGATCTTCCGCGACCGTGGCCGGTCGTATCTCGATCTCTCTGTGGCACATGACAATACGGCTGCCATCGCGTTGTACGAGAAGCTCGGTTTCACCCGCGTACCGGTACTGGCGGTCAAGCGCAAGAACGCCATCAACGAGCCGCTGTTCACCCCCATCCCCGAAACAGTCGATGACCTCAACCCGTACGCGCGCATCATCGCCGACGAAGCGTTGCGCCGCGGCATCCACGTCGAGGTGCTCGATGCCGAGACCGGCGAGATGCGGTTGTCGCACGGCGGCCGCGCGGTGGTGACCCGCGAATCACTGTCCGAGTACACCTCGGCCGTCGCGATGAGTCGCTGTGATGACAAACGGCTCACGCGGCGGATCGTCAGCGAGGCCGGCGTGGTGGTGCCGCGCGGCAGACTGGCCACCTTCGACGACGCCGACCACCGGTTCCTCACCGACGTCGGTGACGTGGTGGTCAAGCCGACCCGCGGAGAGCAGGGCAAGGGCATCACCGTCGGGGTGTCCGGTCCCGGCGACCTCGACACCGCACTGGCCAGGGCCCGCGAACACCATCCCGAGGTGTTGATCGAACAACGCGCGCCGGGCGACGACCTGCGCCTGGTCGTGATCGACGGCAAGGTGGTCGCCGCCGCACTGCGGATGCCCGCCGAGGTGATCGGCACCGGTAAACACACCGTGGCCGAGCTGATCGAGACCCAGAGCAGGCGTCGCGCCGCGGCCACGGGCGGCGAATCGCGCATTCCGGTCGACGACGTCACCGAGGCCACCGTCGCCGAGGCCGGCTTGTCCTTCGACGATGTGCTGCCCGAAGGCACGCGGCTACGTGTGCGTCGCACGGCCAATCTGCACCAGGGCGGCACCATCCACGACGTCACCGCCAAGGTGAACCCCGAACTCTGCCGGGTCGCGGTGACCGCGGCCGAGGCGATCGGGATCCCCGTCACCGGAATCGACCTGCTGGTCCCCGATGTGACCGGCGACGAGTACGTGTTCGTCGAGGCCAATGAGCGCCCCGGGTTGGCCAATCACGAACCGCAGCCCACCGCGGCGGCGTTCGTCGACTTTCTGTTCCCCGGCCAGCCGGGTCTGCCGCAGGCGTGGATACCGGAGCACGCCCCGGAGTAGTGCCGGCTACCAGGTCGAGGTGCGAAGGACTATCTCGGCCGCCAGTTGTGCGGTCGACTCCGCCGCGTTGCGCCTGCCCAGCAGGTCGACCAGCCGGAAATCGCCGTACACGAACCGCTGACTGGACTGCGCCACGGCCCGCGCGGTACTGGTGCTGACCAGCGCCGTGGTGTTCATCTCGACCGGCGGGCAGTGCTCGTCGCGAATCAGTCCCGACTGGTCGGCGACCCTGGGGTGCCCGCGGTCGACGACCACCAGTGCCGTGAACCGGTCGAGCCGTCGCGCGGCGAGGTCCCAGGCGAGTTCGGCCCCCACCCGGTCGCCCACCAACACGGCCCATCGCACGTCGAGCCAGTCGAGGATGCCGATGACCGAATCCGGGGTGAGCCGCGGGTCGGGGCCCACCACGACTGTCCGCAACGACGCGGTGTGCAACCGCTGACAGACGCCCTCGTAGGCGGCGGTCGCCTGTTGGGCGGCGCCGAGCAGAACCACGACCGGACTCTTCTCCGGTCCTGACACATCAACCGGGATGGGGAATCCGTCGACGGTCATCGTCGTCGGGGGCATCGGAACAACCTACCGTCCACCGCCGCCACACCGGGCGGTTTCCGGGTGAGTTCGGCTGTCGGCGTACACGTTCTCAGCGTGCTATCAGGCTGCCCTGATCCGATCCGCCTGCTTGCTGACGATGTCCAGAAAAGTCTGCGGCAGTGACGCTTTGGCGTCGATCGCGGCGTTCTCGTACGTCGAGGCGATCCCGAAGAACGACATTGAATCGATGTTCTCGAACACCATGAACACGCTGCGCTGCGCACCGGCGAGCGTCATCGTCTGCTCGTAGACGAGCCTGCCGTCATCAGACGGCATCCGGGTGGTGGTCATCGGGATGCCCTTCGAGGCGGGATCGAAGAAGGCCTCGAATTTCGCACAGCGTTCCGCGGTTTCGGCGAGCTTGTCCAGATCGAGGTTCCCGGACAGCACCGTGACCACCATGCGTGCGCCGTTGTAGATCGCGCTGTACTTGGCGGCGCTGCCCGGCCCACGTTCGGCAGAGCCGGCGATCACCTTGGTCAAGCCGTCGGTGCACCCCTCCGGTTTGGAGAGCATTGCCGAGGGGCCGCCCGCGCCGTCACGCTGGCCGGGCGTCTCGACGACGCGGTCATAGAGCACACCGGGCGGAAAGTCGCCCTGCGTCAGGATGGCCTTCTCGAGCCTGGCGCCCGGCCAGGTCGGCGAGCCGTCGACCGTGGCGCCGCACGCCGTCAGCGTGAGGCCGACCACGGCGAGGACGGCGATCGCAACCAGCCGGCCTGCCCGATACATGACACCAAGATTACCGTTGCCGGCCCGATTGACACCGAATGCCGGTGCGCGCCAACAGCCGTGTCAGACCTGGGTGAGGATCTCGGCACCGTCGTCGGTGACCACCAAGGTGTGTTCGAACTGCGCTGTCCACTTGCGGTCCTTGGTGGCGACGGTCCACCCGTCGTCCCAGATCTGGTAGTCGAGGGTCCCCAGGTTGATCATGGGCTCGATCGTGAACGTCATGCCGGGCTCGATGACGGTGTCCACCGCCGGCTGGTCGTAATGAAGGATGACCAGGCCGTTGTGGAATGTGGTCCCGATACCGTGACCGGTGAAGTCGCGAACGACGTTGTAGCCGAACCGGTTCGCATACGCCTCGATGACCCGGCCGATCACCGACAGCTGCCGGCCCGGTTTGACCGCTTTGATGGCACGCATCGTGGCCTCATGCGTGCGCTCGACCAGCAGCCGGTGCTCCTCGGAGACGTCGCCGGCCAGGAAGGTCGCATTGGTGTCACCGTGTACGCCGTCGATATAGGCCGTCACGTCGATGTTCACGATGTCGCCGTCCTCGATCACCGTGGAGTCCGGGATGCCGTGACCCTGTCTCTTATACACATCTGACGCTGCCGACGAAGAGGATAGTGGG
>CAMFLL010000190.1 GCA_945957405.1 uncultured Mycolicibacterium sp.
AGCATCCAGCCCGAAAGCTGCACCGACAGGTCACGCTCGGGGGCCGCCGACGAGTTGACCGCCCCCTCGACGAACTGCGCGTCCTGGCCGCCGGCGTCGGGCACCACCGCCGAGCGGTCCCAGAACGGGCCGAAAAGCGGTAGCCCGTCCACCGTCTGGCGGTAATCCCAGGCGGCCTGCGCCGACGCCAGCACCACTTTGGCGGCCGTGGCGCGGGCGGCCACCACGTCATCGCCGTCACCGGGCAGCGATGTCGCCGCCAGCGCCAGGTAGCGCGCCGTGACACCGGAGAACAGACCGCCGTCACCGCCACCGGCGCCCTTGAGCACCCCCTCGGGTGCGATATGTGTGTCGATGGCGGCCACCAGCCGGCAGGCGCGCTCGGCGTGGCGCTCGTCGCCGGTGCGCACGGCGAGTTCGGTCTCCAGTCCCACCACCACGCCCTGGCAGTAGGTGTATTGGGCGCGCACCAGCGACCCGGCCTTGATGCCGTCGAACACCAGGTGCGTCTCGGGGTCGATCAGCGTCTCGTCGATCCAGTCGGCCATCTGCTGGGCGCGCCGTAACCGGTCCCCGCGGCGCGCCAGGAAGATACCGGCAGGCCCGTTGGCGGGAGCGTTGAAGAACTGGTCCTGTTTGCGCCATGGGATACCGCCGCCGTCCTCGGGCACCCACGCGCGGACGAACTGATCTTCGAGCTTGTCCAGGGCCTTGGGCTTCTCGACGCCGGCCAGCCGCCCCGCCCGTTCCAGGGCCAGCGCCAGCCACGCCATATCGTCGTAGTAGCTGTTGACCCAGGATCCGTTGTTACGCAAGCGGTGCGCCCGGATCTGGCGGGCGATCTCCCCGATGCGCTCGGGTTTGGGGTCGCGGACCTGCGCATCCACCAGGCAGTCCAGCAGATGGGCCTGCCACCAGTAGTGCCAGGTGCCGAACCGCTTGTCCCGCTTCGCCGGCGGCCACGACACCACCCCGAGTTGGGTGCCGGGCAGCCCCCACAGCTTCTTCAGGTGACGTGTCGCGATGGCGGCCTCAGCGGAGGCCGCGCGGTTGGCCCATACCTGATCCATGTCTTCGTATCCTGCCCTACCAGGCGCGGCTGAGGTCACCCCATTGGGTTATCCAGGTGTGCATGGCGATACCGGCGGCCACCGAGGCGTTGATACTGCGCGTCGATCCGAACTGGGCGATGGACACCACCATCGCCGCGCCGTCGCACGCCTGCGACGTCAGCCCCGGGCCTTCCTGCCCGAAGACCAGCAGGCAGTCACGCGGCAGCGCGGTCTCCTCGAGCCGCACCGCGCCAGGCACGTTGTCCACCGCCACCACGGTCAGCCCCGCCCCCGCCGCGTAATCGAGCAGGCCTGCGGTGTCGGCGTGGTGGTGCAGCCGTTGGTAACGGTCAGTGACCATGGCGCCACGCCGATTCCACCGCCGCCGCCCCACGATGTGCACGGTGTCGACCGCGAACGCATTGGCGGTGCGCACCACACCCCCGATGTTGGCGTCGTTGCCGAAGTTCTCGATCGCCACGTGCAGGCCGTGGCGACGCTTGTCGATATCGGCGATGATCGCCGGTCGGGTCCAGTACCGGTAGGCGTCGACGACATTGCGCGTATCGCCGGTGCGCAGCAGTTCCGGATCGAACCGTGGATCATCCGGTGGCGGATCGTCGTGATGCGCCGACCACGGTCCGACCCCGTTGACCGATTTCCCCCATTCGGTAGGACCCGGTTGCCCGTCGACGTCATCCTGATCGCCGTGGTGTTCGCTCACGGACTCTTCTCCTGAGTCCACACGGCCGCGTGGGTGCCGATCACCGACACCGTCGCGTAGAGCACGGCAGCGTTGATCTCGCCCTGGGCGCACAACGACGCGTTGAGGTGCACCGAGTTCAGCGACTCCTCCGGGAGGATCAACACCGATGCGCCGTAGGCCGAGCAGGCCGGGCTCAGACCGGGCGGCGGCAGGGTCGGCGCGACCACCACCATCATCGGCCCACCGCGCTTGGCCGACTCGTCGCGGTACTCCGCGGCCACCGCATCGACCTGCAGGCCCATCAGCATGTAGCCGTTGCCGTTGAACGCCGCGGGGTCACCCAGGGAGGCCTGGCTGAGTTGGGTGCCGTCGGCACGCCACGCCTCGACGCTGGTGGTGCTCACCACCAGGCCGGTGTCGCTGGCATTGGTCGGCGGCACCCCCACCGGGAACGCCGCCGGGTAGGCCACCGTCGTGTCCTTGATCCGGTCGGTCGCAGAGTAGGTGTAAACGCCCCGGACCTGGGACTGATCCCGGATCGGCCCGAGGCAGACGGTGCCTGTCAGCCGGTCGGGACCCGGAGCGGACAGCGGCGCGATGTCAGAACCCTGCACCCGGGCGCAGGAGCCGATGCCGGTGGCCTCGATCGGATGGACCAGGGACCCGTACAGCCCGAAGCGGATGTCCTCGGGCTTGGCGTGCGGGGCCGACGGATCGGCGGGTGCCGCGTCGATGTCGATCAGGACGTGATCGGCCGCGAATCGCAGATTTGCCACCGACATGTTCCAGCCCATGATCGCCAACGACTCACCGATGGCTGCCGCCTGTGCGCCGTACGGCTGGGCGCCGTCGTCGTGCCCCCCGCAGCCGGCCGAGGCAGCCACGACAAGCAGGGCCGTCAGACCCGCGAGGGCACGGACGAAGAAACGAACGGTGTGCAATATGTCGGCTCCATGGGGTTGACCAAGTCCGTTGCACTGTACGTCGCGTGGTTGCGACGGCTCGTGGCCGCAATCGGGTGGATCATTGCCGGTCTTTGCATAGCAAACTTTCAAGATTAGCGGCACGGCGTTTTCGCTCATCGCGGATCGCGCCGCGAGCGGCGGTACGGCTCGGGGGTATGTCGCCGCGCGATCCAGCCGCGCGCGCGCCGCTCGAGCACCGTCCCGATTCTGAGCCGCTCGTCCCGATTCCGCTAGCCCCAACCCCGCAAAGAAATGACACTTACCGCCAAAATGACCAAACTCGCAAGTCTCGCAAATATTCCGCGAGGACGCCGGGATTGCTACGCAGGACCCCATTCGGGGGGGTTACCGGCGGGTTGTGAACGCCGTCACATATCGGGCCGTGTCATACGAGGCGACGCCATCAGCAAAGACGCCCGAACATGGCCCTGAACAGCGGGAATGGTATAGCGAAGCGGCCCTGACGCGAGATAATTGGAGGTGCTTATTAGCACGACCGGGGGGCGCGCAAATAAATAGTCAGCACCGATCAACGCCGTTGACGGACTGACCTAGGGATAGGAAACAATTGAATCTCCAACTGGTCGAATTCGCCGAATACACCCTGCGGCTGGAATCGAGCGCGAGGTGGTGGGACCCCGACACCGGATGCACCTTGGTGCTGTCGCGACCCCGCGACGAGCCCGAGTTGTGGTCGGAGTACCTCGAAGGGGCCCTTCACAGCTACCTCAAGCACGGCGTCGAAACGGCGCTCGATCTCGAGTCGATCCGGGACGGTACGGACACCGTCCTGTTCTTCACCGCCCTGGATCCCACGGGCCGGATGGTGGCCGGCGTGCGGGCCAAGGGCCCATTGGTGGACGCCGACGACTCGCATGCCGTCGTGGAATGGGCCGGACGACCGGGCCTGCCCGCGGTCCGGAAAATGATCGACGACCGCGCACCGTTCGGCATCCTCGAGATGAAGTCGGCGTGGGTCACCGATGACCGCGCACGGGCCAAACCGCTCACGCGGGCCATCGCGCGATCGGGCTTCCACGCCATGGCGCTGATGGACATCCAGTTCTGCATGGCCACCGCGGGCGCCTATGTCCTGGACCGGTGGCGGTCGTCCGGCGGCGTGGTGGCCGAGCACATCCCACCGACGCCGTACCCCGACGACCGCTACGAGACGAAGATGATGTGGTGGGACCGCCGCACATTCGTCAATCATGCTGAGCCGGATCAGGTTTCGACGATTCTCCGCGAGATGGAGATGCTGCGTCGAATCACCTACAACCCCGACGACAGCTCCATCTCTGCCCAATCCGCGTTTGTCGGCACCGGAGGTGCACTCGCATGACGACATTGCTGCCCGCCCCCACCACGGACATCGCGCCCGCGCCCGATTTGGGCGATATCACCGGGATCGACGTCGTCGGCGCGTTGCCGTTGGCGCCGCTGAACCCGTTGCCGTTGCGGCAGCGCCTGGCCGCGGTGAAGACCTACCACACCGGTAGCGAGATCCTGCGTGACGCAGGCGGACCCGTCACCCGCATCATCCTGGGCCCGAAATGGCTGATGCCCCCGATCGTGCTCGCGACCTCACCGCAGGCCATCCGGGACATCCTCACCATCAAGGACGGCACCGCGGAGAAGTCGTCGCCGGTGTTCGCCGAGATGCGGCGCATCGTCGGCGACAACCTCGCCGACCTGCCGCACCAGGAGTGGGTCCCGCGGCGCCGGACCATCCAGCCCGTGTTCACCAAGCAGTCCGTCGGCCGGTTCGCGACCCACATGACGGCGGCCGCCGAACATGTGAGCGGTCAGTGGGGCCACGACACCGAGATCGACCTCGACGCCGAGTGCCGGAAACTGACGCTGAAGGCGCTGGGGCTGTCGGTGTTCGGACTCGACCTGGACGGCAGCGGTGAGCAGGTCGAGGAACCCCTGCGCACCGCAATGGGTTACGCGGTCGGTCGGGCGTTGCGACCGGTGCGCGCCCCGCGCTGGCTGCCCACCGCGGCACGGCGTAAGGCTCGCCGCGCGAGCGCCGCGCTGCACCGCCTGGCCGACGACATCCTGCAGGCGTGCCGCCAGGATCCCGACCGCGATGCCCCCCTGGTGCACGCGCTGCTGGCGGCCAAGGATCCGGTCACCGGCAAAGCGCTGTCAGATCGCGAGATTCGCGATGAGCTGATCATCTTCCTGTTCGCCGGGCACGACACGGTGGCCACCACGCTGACCTACGCGCTGTGGCAGCTAGGCCGTCACCCCGAGGTGCAGGACCGGGTCCTGGCCGAGGTGTCGGCACTGGGTACCCACCCGCTGGGGACGGCAGACCTGCCGGGGCTGACCTACACCAAACAGGTCATCCAGGAGGGTCTTCGGCTGTGCCCGCCCGCCCCGACCGGAACCCGGCTGGCCACCCGCGATCTCGAAGTGGGCGGATACCGCATCGAGGCGGGCACCACAGTGGCGTTCGGCCGCATGGCGGTCCAACGCGATCCCGCCCTGTGGGACAACCCGTTGGCGTTCGACCCGGACCGGTTCGGGCCCGAGCAGTCCGCCACGCGTGACCGCTGGCAGTACCTGCCGTTCGGCGGCGGACCGCGGTCGTGCATCGGTGACCACTTCGCGATGCTCGAGGCGACCCTCGCGCTGGCGACGTTCATCCGCACCTCCGAGATCCGGTCCCTGCACGACGACTTCCCGGTCGCATTGCATTTCACGATGACCGCGGATGGCCCCATCCCGGCACAGGTGCGCCGACGCACGCTTTGCAGCGGGAGTTGATACACCGCCGAGTTGGTACCAAGCTGGGACGGGTGTACAAATCCGGGAATGTCGATGCGCACTGATCCACAGCCGGATTCACCGCCGCAGGAGTGGCGGGCCCGCGTGCTCGATGAGCACGACGAGACCGATCGCGAGGTCCTGGCCGGTTTGCGCGCCGACCCGCGCATCGAGTTTCTCGACATGAGCGCTGCCCAGCGCGCCGAGGTCAACCGGCTGCAAGCCACCGTCGACCGGGGGCTTCCCGACGAGGGCCCGCGATGGGCGTACTACCCCTGGCGTCGAACGGTCGTCGCAGTGCTGGGCCCGCAGGCGTTCCGGGCCGTCCGGCTCGACCGTAACCGCAACCTGATCACCGCCACCGAACAACGGCAGCTCGGCCAGTTGCGGATCGGCGTGGCAGGACTCAGTGTCGGCCACGTCATCGCGCACACGCTGGCCGCCGAGGGGCTGTGCGGCGCGATCCGGCTGGCCGACTTCGACGGACTCGAACTGTCCAACCTGAACCGTGTTCCCGCAACGGTTCTGGACCTCGGTGTCAACAAAGCCGTGGTCACCGCCCGCCGCATCGCCGAACTCGACCCCTACCTGCCCGTCGACGTCCTGACCGCGGGTATCACCACAGAGACGGTCGAGGACTTCCTCGCCGGGCTGGATATCGTTGTCGAGGAATGTGATTCGCTCGACATGAAGGCCGTGGTCCGCGAACGCGCACGGACGCGCCGGCTGCCGGTGCTGATGGCCACCAGCGACCGCGGGCTGATCGACGTCGAGCGTTTCGACACCGACCCGGATCGGCCCATCCTGCACGGCCTGCTCGGGCATGTTGATTCCCAACTGCTGTCGACCATGTCCGCCCGGGACAAGATCCCGCACATGCTCGGCCATCTCGATGTGCCGCGCGCCTCCTCGCGCGCCGCGGCGTCGATGGTCGAGGTCGGTGTCACGCTGACCACCTGGCCACAGCTGGCCGGCGACGTCGTGCTCGGCGCCACCGCCGTGGCCGAAGCCGTCCGCCGGATCGGGCTCGGTGAGCCATTGCCGTCGGGCCGCAACCGCATCGATGTCAGCACCGCGCTCGACGAGCTCTACGACCCGTACACCGGCGTGGCGGCCGACGACGCCGACTCGCAGGCACCCGAACTCACCGACGTCACCGCGGTATCGGATATCCAGGCGATCGTCGACGCGGCGCTGCGGGCGCCCTCGGGCGGCAACGCCCAGCCGTGGCGTATCGACGCCGACCGGGATTCGGTGACCATCGAGGTGGAGCCCAAGCACACCGCGACGGTTGACCTCGGCTACCGCAGCAGCGCGATCGCGGTCGGCGCGGCCCTGTTCAACGCACGCGTCGCGGCCGCAGCGCGCGGCGTCATGGGGCCGGCCGAGTTCAACACCGGCGACGACGCGACCCCGCTGCGCGCCACGCTGCATCTGGCCGACGGCGACGATCCCGCCCTGGCGCAGCGGTACCCGGCAGTCATGCGTCGCGAGAGCAACCGCAGGCACGGTGACCCGGGACCGCTGGACACCGGGACCGTCGAACACCTGGAGGCCGCCGCGCGCGGTGAGGGCGCGAGATTGCGGGTGCTCACCACCCGGGAGTCGATCGACGCGGCCGCCGAGATCCTGGCCGCCGCCGACCGGGTGCGGTACCTGACCCCGCGCCTGCACACCGAGATGGTTTCCGAACTGCGGTGGCCGGGCGACCCCGAGCCCGACACGGGCCTGGACATCCGCAGCCTCGAACTGGACGCCAGCGATGTCGCCGTCCTCGAGGTGTTGCGCCGCGGCGACGTGATGGCGCACCTGGCCGACTGGGACGCCGGCACCTTGCTGGGCGAGGACACCCGGGATCGCGTGCGGGCCAGCTCAGCGCTCGGAATGCTGTGGGTCCACGGCTCGACACTGGCCGACTACGCCCGAGGTGGCGCGGCCGCCGAATCGGTGTGGATCGCCGCCGAAGACCGCGGGCTGGCCGTCCAACCTGTGTCTCCGCTCTTCCTCCACGCACACGACCTCGAAGAACTCAACGCCCTCTCGCCCCACTTCGCGCCGATGCTGAGTACCCTGAAGGACGAGTTCGACGGTCTGGTGGAGGGCCGCGCGGACGAATCAGCGGTGCTGATGCTCAGGTTTGCCCACGCACCCCGGGCATCAGTGCGAAGCCGCCGGGACGTCACACGCGTTCGCTCCGCCGTCGCACCTGACCACCGCTAGGAGGACGCCGTGGCTCGCAGCCTGGATCTGGTGGTCACATCAGTGGCGACGCAGCTGATGGCGGCCAACTCGGCGAATTCGGGTCAGGTCTATGAGCGTGTGCTCGCCGAGCTGGTCGACGTGTTCGGCGTGGACCACAGTTTTCTTCGCTACAACGATCACGCCATGCGGGTCTCACGACTGGTCGCGGAGTGGCCGCCGCGGCCGTTCATCCCCGACCCCGACCCGCTGGCCATCGTCCACTTCGACGCCGACCCGGTGTTCGCCATCGCCGAGCACGCCAAGGAGCCCGCGGTCTTCCGCCCCGAACCCGCGACCGACGACTTCCAGCGCCGGATCGAGAACTCCGGCGGCATCCCGGCCAGCACGCTGGCCGCCGCACCGCTGGTGTCGGGAGATCTGACCACCGGCGTCCTGGGGTTCGTCAAGTTCGGCGACCGCGAATGGCTCACCCAGGAAGTCAACGCGCTGGAGGCCATCGCCTCGCTGCTGGCCCAGGTGCAGGCCCGCATCCTGGCGGAGGAACAGCTGCGTTACCTCGCCGAGCACGACGACCTGACCGGCGTCTACAACCGGCGCGCACTGGTGGCACACCTGGAAGACCGGCTGACGCCGGGCCGGGCCGGGCCGGTCTCTGTGCTGTTCCTCGACCTGGACCGACTCAAGGCCGTCAACGACTACCTCGGGCACAACGCCGGCGACTGGTTCATCCGGGTCTTCGCCAAGCGGCTGCGAGAAAAGACCGAGGACGACTGCCTGATCGCGCGGCTCGGCGGTGACGAGTTCGTGGTGGTACCCGCCGATCCCATGGACGCCACCGACGCCGAAGACCTGGCCACCCGCCTGCAGGACACACTGCGTGAGCGTGTCGCCATCGACGGCGAGATGCTGACCCGGACGGTGAGTGTCGGTGTGGCCCTTGGCTATCCGGGCCGAGACACCGCATCGGATCTGCTGCGGCGCGCCGATCAGGCGGTGCTGGACGCCAAGGGCGCCGGCGGCAACAAGATCGCGGTGTTCTCCGAGGACATGTCGATGCGCACCGCGTTCCGCAACGACATCGAGTTGCACCTGCAGGGCGTCATCGAAAGCGGCGCCCTGGTGCTGCACTACCTGCCCGAGATCGACATGCGCACCGGCGAGGTGATGGCCGCCGAGGCCCTGGTCCGCTGGCAGCATCCGACCCGCGGCCTGCTGTTCCCCGACTCGTTCATCGGGGTCGCCGAGTCGATCAACCTGGCCGGTGAACTGGGCCGGTGGGTGATGCGCGCGGCGTGCGCGGAGTTCGGGAAGTGGCGCGCCAGGGGCCTGGGTCTCGACGCGATCATGCGCATCAACGTGTCGCCGGTGCAGTTGGTGGCCGACGGCTTCGCCGACGCCGTGGCCGACACGCTCGACGAATTCGGCCTGGCCGGCGAGTCGGTGTGCCTGGAGATCACCGAATCGATGGTGGTGCAGGACATCGAGACGACGCGCATCACGCTGGCCGCCCTCAAGGCCGTCGGCGTCCGCATCGCCATCGACGACTTCGGCACCGGCTACAGCGTGCTGTCCCACCTGAAATCGCTTCCTGTCGACACGCTGAAGATCGACAAGAGTTTCGTGCGTGACCTCGGTTCCAATGCCGGCGATCTCGCGATCGTCCGGGCCGTCATTGCGCTCGCGGAGGCGTTCGGCCTGGGCGTGGTAGCCGAGGGCGTCGAAACCGAATCCGCGGCAAGCACATTGCTGGTGCACGGCTGCTACCGCGCGCAGGGCTACCTGCTGTCGCGCCCGATCGGTGGCGTCACCATGGAATCGTTGTTGTCGCGCGGGCGGATCGATCTGCCCTTCAACACCCCGTTGATCGCCAGACCCTGATCACTGCCGAGGGTTGGGCACGAACAGTTCGAGGCGACCGAACCGGCTCGCTGCGCGTGTCACCAGCGCGACATCGGCCTCGCGGACCCCGTCGAGTCCCTCCGCGGGCCAGCGGCAGGGCACACTGTTCTGGCTGAGCGGCAGAACGACGCCGTACCGGGTCCGCACCGCGGTGGTGCCGGTGGGCCCGTCGAGCACGGCGCCGACGACTCGTCCGTCGTCGAACACCAAGCGCTGCAAGGCGACTGCCCCGTCCACCACGAGACCGCTGTCATGGGCCCAGCTGGTCAGCCAGTCGTCGAAGGTGGGTGGCGTGTCCGGGCCGAACTCCACCGAGCCCACCACCACGGCCTCGACGGCCTGACCCGAGCAGCGGTACGTGGTGGTCAGCCGAGGGTCGGAGACCTCGGTGGTCAGCACGGCGCACGGCGAGGCCATGCAGGTCGCGGCCCAGGTGCGCAGGGCGGCGCCCAAGAATGTCGCGACACCGGCCCCGGGCCGCGCGGGCGCCGCGGGTCCGTCGACGAAGCGGATGGGCAGTTCATTGCCGGCGGACACACCGGTCGGGGTGATGTCGTCGGTGACCGACCGCAGGTACTCGACGGTCTCGGCGTCCTCGATACCCAGCCGGGCCGCGAGATCACCCGAGCCCGTCGGCGCCGAGCCGACGACGTGCGTCGTCAACCCGATGGCGCGGGCTGCCATCTCAGCCGCCACACCCATCGCCCCGGATCCGACGCAGACCACGTCGATCTCGTCGTCCCAGTCCATCGCATCCGACACCGAACCGGCCTCGGACTCATTCAGGGCAGCACCGTATCGCCGGTCTCTACCCGAGCCCGACGATCCGCTGGAGCCGTTCCGTCGCGATCCGTTCAAGCGTTCACCAAATCCGCCCATCGTCACCGAGATGCCGCGTCGCCTGGTCGGCAGGTCGCGGCCACTCTCCGACGTCGCGCCGTGCCGACCGCCAGCCTCCCGCACGCGGTCACGCGTGGTCATCCCCCCACTGCGAGACAAACCAGTGGTACTCACGGCAGCTAGTTTACATACTTTTAGGATGTTTTCGACACAACTCAATGACTTACAGTACTTCTCCAGGATGATTACATTGGGATCGGAACAACTCCGGACACGTCTGCGACCAACGGGGTGGCGCAATTACCGGCTCACATGACGCGCGTACGGATTCCGCGCGCGAACAGATCCTCCGCGCGGCCGCCGATCAGTTCGCCCATCGGCCCTACCACCAGGTCAGCCTCGACGACATCCTGGCGCAGGCCGAGGTCACCAAGGGCGCGATGTACTTCCACTTCCGCTCCAAGCATGCGCTCGCGGTCGCGATCATCGACCAGCAGGTGGCGCTGTCCCGGGCCGCCGTCGAAGAGATCCTGACCAGCCGCCTGTCGGCCCTGGAAACACTGATCGACATGGCCTATCTGCTGGTCATCCGCGACCTCACCGACACCATCGCCCGCGCGGCGCTGTACCTGCTGGAGGCCATCGGGCGCACCGAGAACATCCAGACCACCTACATCGACCAGTGGGTGCTGGGGTTCACCGAGTGGACGCGTAAGGCGCATGCCGACGGCGACCTGCTGGCCACCGCCGATCCGGCCGATGTCGCCAGATTGGTGATCGCGGTCAATTCCGGGCTGCGCCAGATCCACGACCTCGCCGACGCCGAGGGCTATCTGCGCAGATTCGAGGCCATCTGGCTCCAGATCATCCCCGGGTTCGTTGCACCGGGCCGGATGGAGTATTTCGACAGGTTCATCCGGCGACGCACCGTGGTGGCCATTCGGAAGGTCCAGAGTTGTTAGATTAGATTCGCAAACTAACCGGGAGGTGGAACGAGACACATGGCGCAGCAGGCGCGGTCCGAGGCCACCCGCCGGAAGATCCTGACCGCGGCGATGGAACTCTTCGACGAAAACGGCTACACCAACACCGGTTTGGGCGACATCATCGAGCGCGCCCAGCTGACGAAGGGCGCGCTCTACTACCACTTCGACTCCAAGGAGTCACTGGCCGACGCCATCATCACCGAGGGCGCCATTGCCGTGTTCACCGCCATCGACGCCATCCACCATTCCACGGCGCCCGCGTTGGAGAGCCTCATCCACAGCTCGTTCGTCGTGGGCGAGATCGTCACCAACGATCCGATGGCGCGCACCGGTTCGCAGTTGATGCGGGCGCTGGCGGAGTTCAACAGCACGGCGAACCAGACCTATGCGGGCATGTGCGCGGTGTTGGTGGACCAGGCCAGACAAGCCACCACCGAAGGTGATCTCCTGGCCGATGTCGACCCCGAGGCGCTGGCCGAACTGCTGCTGAGCAGCTATCTGGGCGCTGAACTGATGTCCATCGGCCCCACCGCCACCGACGGCCTCGCGACGCGGATGCGGCGCATCTGGAGCGTGCTCGTCCCGCGCCTCGTCGATCCCGCGTCGGTGCCCTATTTCATGGAGTTCCTGGAGCGCGAGGCCCTCCGCCAACTTCCCCCCGCGCGAGCAGACACATAGGGCCCTTGCTTGCGCGGAGACGTGCACCCATCTGCGTCTGCTCGGCAGCCCGTCGCTAGACCTCGTCGAGCCACAACTGCTCGGTCACGTCCTGGAACACCGCGAGCGCGACATCATCGTCATCGCGCAACAACGCCGACTTGCTCAACTGTGCGCGCACCGTCGAACCGTCGGAGTGCCGGAGGTCGACGATCAGATCGGCATGTCCGCGGACGACGTCCACCGCGGATTCGTCAGCAGGCACAGTCTGGAAGATGTCGTCGAAGCGCAACTGCTGCGCGTCGGCCGGCGAGTACCCGAGCATCGCTGCGAACGCGGAATTCGCGAAGAGGATGTCGCCGTCGGGGCCCACCGCGGCCACAGGCACCGGGAAGCGCTCGAGCACGACGAGGGCTGGCATCGTCTGGAGAGTCTCCAGTGGCGACTGCCCGCGCTGGCCGTCACGGCGCCGCTCGGTCTGATCCACAACTACGAGTATGGAGGCGCAATCAGTCGTTTGCCAGCCCGAGGTCTTCCAACCCCAGGACGCTGCGGTACAAAAGGCCCTCGGCCTCGATGACCTCGGCGGCTCCGGTGGCACGGTCGACAACCGTCGCCACACCCACCACTTCGCCACCCGCTTCGCGCACGGCCTGCACGGCAGTCAACGGCGAGGCCCCGGTGGTGCTGGTGTCCTCGACCACCAGGACCCGCTGGCCCGCGACGTCGAAACCCTCGATGAGCCGTTGCATCCCATGCGTTTTCGCCGATTTGCGCACCACGAACGCATCGATCGGCCGACCGTCAGCGTGCATGATGGCCGTCGCGACCGGGTCCGCGCCCAAGGTCAGGCCGCCTACCGCGACGTGATCCCAGTCGGCGGTCAACTCACGCATCAATGAGCCGATGAGTCGCGACGCACGGTGATGCAACGTGGCGCGGCGCAGATCGACGTAATAGTCGGACTCCTTGCCCGAGGACAGCACGACGCGACCACGGACGACCGATAGCTGCTGCACCAGCCGCACCAATTCCGCGCGCGCAGAAGGCGTCAGACCTGATTCACCCACGTCGCCGGTTTACCGCTGATAGTGGGATGCTTGCCGGCCGTTGCGCGGAGGCGCGCTCCGGCGGACCGGTTCGGGCCTGGCGTGCTCGGGCGGGCGGCTCACCGGGGCGGCCTCGCCCCGCACCGGCTGCGGCAGTTCGGCACGCCCGGCGGCGGCCAACGGGCGGCCCGGGGCGGCATTGCGGCGCGGCGCGGCGATCGCCGTCTGTTGCATGGGCGGAAGGACGCGCAGCAGATCGTTGAACTGCCGCACGGTGCGCAGGCCTTCGTCCCACTGGGCACGGGAACTGGAGATCGGCATGGACACCAGCGTCCAGTTCTCCTCGTTCCACATGATTTCGGCGCAGTCTGGCGCGGTGTGGGCGAACGTCACCATCCGGCGATCGCAGGCGCGGCGGGCGGCATCGAGATTGGTGGAGTACACCATCCGGGGGCCGATGGCGCCGAGCAGCCAGATGTCGTTCTCGCGGGGTTCCTTGATGCCCTTGAGCCGCAGATCGACCACCACGCTGGTGCCCACCTTGCGGTGTAACGCGATGACCGTGGCGACATCCTCGAGGTCGAAGATGAAGACGGCCTCACCGCGGATCTGGCCGAGCACCACGTTGCGCGCGGTGACATCGCCGACGGTGGACATCACGCCGCGGCTCCATCGTTTGAGGATGTCAGCGGACATGGGTTCGTAATCGAAGCCGTGAGACCGCGCCCATGACTTGCGGCGACGACCCAGGCCACGTCGACGATCGACGTCGACGTACAGCAGCACAGCCGCACCCACGAAACAGAGTGCGGACAGCGTGAACCAGAGCGGGACCATTGCGCATAGCCTAACTTCTGCGTAGCCCGACTGAACAATGCGAGCTGATTACAACCCCATCACTTCTGCCCTTTGTTCCTGCCGAGTTCCAGCCGAGTTCCCGCGAGCAGACGCAAAAGTCCGCAAAAGCCCTGCAGAAGGCGGGCGTTAGCGTCT
>CAMFLL010000191.1 GCA_945957405.1 uncultured Mycolicibacterium sp.
CCGTTACCTTGATCAGGATCGACGGCCGCCGACGCATTCTTCTCCTCGAAACGCCTGTACACCTATGGAAAACGGGCTCGATCGCATCGCCGTCGCCCGCACTTGTAAGCCTAACCGGTGCATACTGCCAGCGCGTACCCAGGCGCGGCGCGATCGGGGATTTCGCCGCGATTTCTCTGGGTGCGCGCCATCTGGCACAATTGAGCAGTTGTCCGCGCGGGTCGGCAGATTTTTCGTCTGTCAGGCGTCCGCGCAGACCCCGAAAGCCCCAACCATTCGGCTGGACGGTGTCTCGCTCGATTCCGAGCGTGAACCGCTGTCTACGGCCGCGATCAGGAAGAGTCACCGATGAACACGCTGGACTTCGTCGACCAGGCGTCGCTTCGCGACGATATCCCGGCCTTCGGCCCCGGCGACACCGTGAACGTGCACGTGAAGGTCATCGAGGGCACCAAGGAGCGTATCCAGGTCTTCAAGGGTGCCGTGATCCGTCGCCAGGGTGGTGGCATCCGCGAGACGTTCACTGTCCGCAAGGAGAGCTACGGCGTCGGTGTGGAGCGCACCTTCCCCGTGCACTCGCCGAACATCGACCACATCGAGGTCGTGACCCGCGGCGACGTGCGCCGGGCCAAGCTGTACTACCTGCGCGAGCTGCGCGGCAAGAAGGCCAAGATCAAGGAAAAGCGCTGAATTTGCGCGCGCGCCGCACACCGCTGGCCGGTTTCCCGGCCCGGCTGGCTACGCTGATGCCGTGACCGAAACCGAGGACTCGGCCGATTCTTCGCGGCACGCCGCGCAACCCGCCCAGCCGGACGAGAAGTCCGACAAGAAGCCGAAATCCGCGCTGCGCGAGGGTGCTCTGCTTGTCGCGATCGCGATCGTCCTCTACTACGTCATGTTGACGTTCGTGGCGCGGCCGTACCTGATTCCGTCGGAGTCGATGGAACCGACTCTGCACGGCTGCAACGGCTGCGTGGGTGACCGCATCATGGTGGACAAGGTCTCCTACCGCTTCAGCGATCCGAAGCCCGGCGACGTGGTCGTGTTCAAGGGCCCGCCGTCGTGGAATGCGGGATACAAGTCGATTCGGTCCGACAACACCGCGATCCGCTGGGTGCAGAACGCCCTTTCCTTCATCGGTTTCGTCCCGCCGGATGAGAACGACCTGGTCAAGCGCGTCATCGCGACGGGTGGTCAGACCGTACAGTGTCGTGCCGACACCGGTCTCACGGTCGACGGCAAACCGTTGAACGAGCCCTACCTGGACCCCACCACGATGATGGCCGACCCGGCTGTCTACCCCTGCCTCGGCAATGAGTTCGGGCCGGTCAAGGTCCCCGCCGACAGGTTGTGGGTGATGGGCGACAACCGCACGCATTCGGCCGACTCGCGGGCGCACTGCACCAGCACGCCCGAAGATGCGCCGAAGGGCCTCATCTGCACCGGTGACCCCACCAACGGCACCGTCCCGGTCGCCAACGTCATCGGAAAGGCCCAGTTCATCGCGTGGCCGCCGTCGCGCTGGGGTGGTGTCGACTCGGTCAATCCGCAGCAAGGCGGATGAGTGGCGCCGACGAGCCGGTGCTGGCCGCCGCGAGCCGTGATCCGCAAATCCTCGGGGATGCGCACGCTCGAATCGGCGCTGTACCGAGGTGGGCTGGGGCCGGTGGCCGGTGTCGACGAGGTCGGCCGCGGAGCCTGTGCCGGCCCCCTCGTGGTCGCGGCGTGCGTGCTCGGACCGAACCGGTTGGAGAGCCTGGCGCTGCTCGATGACTCCAAGAAGCTCACCGAGAAGGAACGCGAACGCCTGTTTCCGGTGATCCGGCGTTATGCGCTGGCCTACCACGTGGTGTTCATCCCGTCGGTCGACGTGGATCGCCGCGGTGTGCACGTCGCCAACATCGAGGGCATGAGACGTGCGGTGGCCGGTCTGTCGGTGCGGCCCGGGTACGTGCTGTCCGACGGGTTCCGGGTACCGGGGCTGCCGATGCCCTCGCTACCCGTGATCGGTGGTGACGCCGCCGCGGCCTGTATCGCGGCGGCCAGCGTGCTGGCCAAGGTCAGCCGCGACCGGTTGATGGTCAAGATGGACACCCAGTTCCCGGGATACGGGTTCGCCGAGCACAAGGGGTACAGCACCCCGATGCACAGTGCGGCGCTGCACGACCTGGGGCCGTGCGCCGAACACAGGTATTCGTTCATCAACGTGCGCCGGGCCGCGGCACCGTGCGAACCTGGGCAGCGCAGCGAAAACGGATAGGTGAAGATGGATTGCGTCGTTTACACGAAGGACTGCTGGACAGATGAGCGCTGAGGATCTCGAGAAGTACGAAACCGAGATGGAGCTCTCGCTGTATCGCGAGTACAAGGACATCGTCGGGCAGTTCAGCTATGTCGTCGAGACCGAACGGCGTTTTTATCTGGCCAACAGCGTCGAACTGATACCGCGCAACGCCGACGGTGAGGTGTACTTCGAGCTCCGGCTGGCCGACGCGTGGGTGTGGGACATGTACCGGCCCGCGCGCTTCGTCAAACAGGTTCGCGTGATCACGTTCAAGGACGTCAACATCGAAGAAGTCGAGAAACCCGAACTGCGCCTGCCGGAGTAACTCGACGTCGGCCTTGCTGGGGAGCAAGCCGACACTGTGGACAACTCGCCGCTGACGCGGTATCGGTCGACATCGGGTGTCACCCGCTGTCGCCCCGAAGCAGCACGCTGTCAGCCATGAGCACACCGATGAAGTGGAGCAACGGCGAACTCGGCGCGTTCGGTGAACAGGTGGCAGTCGACCACCTCATCGCGCTCGGGTTGCGCATCCTCGACCGGAACTGGCGATGCCGAACGGGCGAACTCGATGTGATCGCAACCGACATCGACGGGACCACAGTCATTTTCGTCGAAGTCAAGACCCGCTCGGGTGACGGGTTCGGCGGCCTGCCGGAAGCCGTGACGGAGCAGAAGGTACGCCGGTTGCGCCGGTTGGCGGCGGCCTGGCTCGCCGAGCAGGACACGCGATGGCCCGCGGTCCGCATCGATGTGATCGGCGTGCGGGTCGGCCGCCGGCGTACCCCGGAGATCATGCACCTCAAGGGTATTGGCTGATGGCGCTGGGTCAGGCGTTCTCGATCGCGGTCAACGGGCTGCACGGCGACGTCGTCGAGATCGAGGCGCACATCACCGGAGGGCTGCCGGGCGTGCATCTCGTCGGTCTTCCCGATGCGGCACTGCAGGAATCCCGCGACCGGGTCCGTTCGGCGATCACCAACAGTGACTACGACTGGCCGATGTCGCGGCTCACCCTGGCGCTGTCGCCGGCGACACTGCCCAAGATGGGCAGTGTCTACGACTTGGCGCTGGCCAGCGCGGTGCTCTCGGCGGCAGGCAAGAAGCCGTTCGACCGGCTGGTGAAAACCGTCCTGCTGGGAGAACTGGCACTCGACGGTCGCGCCCGGCCGGTGCGCGGGGTGCTGCCCGCCGTGTTGGCCGCGCGACGCGAGGGTTGGCCAACGGTGGTCGTGCCGATGGAGAACCTCGCGGAGGCCAGTCTGGTCGACGGTATCGAGGTGCTGGGCGCCGCGACGCTACGCGAACTGCAGGCCTGGCTGAAAGGTTCGGGCCGACTGTCCGAGCGGGTGTCCATCACCGTCACGCCTGATGCGGCAGACGCCGATCTCGCCGACGTCGTCGGGCAGGCGAACGCCCGCTACGCCGTGGAGGTCGCGGCGGCCGGTGCACACAATCTGATGCTGACCGGACCGCCCGGGGTGGGGAAAACGATGCTGGCGCAACGGCTTCCGGGTCTGCTGCCGGCGTTGACCGACAGTGAGGCGCTCGAGGTCACGGCCATCCATTCGGTGGCGGGCACACTCTCGGGTGACACACCTCTGGTGACGCGGCCGCCGTTCGTCGCCCCGCACCACACGTCGTCGGTGGCAGCGCTGGTCGGCGGCGGTACCGGCACGGCGAAGCCGGGTGCCATCAGTCGTGCCCACCGCGGTGTGCTGTTCCTCGACGAATGCGCCGAGATCGGGGTGAGCGTCCTGGAAGCGCTGCGAACACCGTTGGAGGACGGGGAGGTTCGGCTGGCCCGTCGTGACGGCGTGGCCCGGTACCCGGCCCGGTTCCAGCTGATCATGGCTGCCAATCCGTGCCCGTGTGCGCCCGCGGACCCCAAGGACTGCATCTGCGGGGGAGCGGTGAAACGGCGCTATCTCGGTAAGCTGTCCGGCCCACTGCTCGACCGGGTGGATCTGCGTGTCGAGATGCATCCGGTGCGGGCCGGTGCGTTCACCGATGAGGGGGCCGAGTCGACGTCGGTGGTTCGGGCCCGCGTCGCGGCGGCACGCGCTGCCGCCGCGGAGCGGTGGGCGGTGCTGGGTGTGCGAACCAATGCCGAGGTACCCGGGCCCGTGCTGCGCCGTGGGTTTCGACCAAGCCGCGAGGCGATGGCGCCGGTGCGCAGGGCACTTGATCAGGGCCTGCTGAGCATCCGCGGGGTGGACCGTACGCTGCGGGTCGCGTGGTCGTTGTGCGACCTGGGTGGCCGGAGTTCACCGAGTCAGGACGACGTGTCGATCGCGCTGAGTTTCCGCCAGCCCGGGGCGGTGCGATGACCGACGACATCACGATGCGTGCCTGGGCATACCTGTCGCGCGTCGCCGAACCGCCCAATGTGTTGCTGAACCACTACGTCGCAACGGTAGGACCGGTCACCGCGGCCGCCGAGATCAAGGCAGGCACATCACCTGTCGAGCTTGCCGACTGCGTCGAAGCACGCCGCGGAGTTGATTGCGCCGCAGAGGATCTCGACATCCTCGATCGCCGAGGTGGTCGGCTCATCACCGGCGACGCGCAGGAGTGGCCGTTTCTGTCGTTCACGGCGTTCAACGGTAAGGAGGTCCGCAAGCGCCGGGGTTGGGTGCCGCTGGTGCTGTGGGCTGTCGGACCAGGCGCACTCGATGACGTCGCCGACCGGGCCGCGGCAATCGTCGGCACGCGTGCGGCAACCACTTACGGCGAGCACGTGGCGGCCGATCTCGCCGCCGGGCTCGCCGAACATGACGTGTCGGTGGTCTCCGGCGGTGCGTACGGTATCGATGCAGCCGCACATCGCGCCACCCTCGCCGCGGACGGCATGACGGTCGCGGTCCTGGCCGGCGGTATCGACATTCCTTACCCTGCAGGGCATGCCGGGTTGCTCGGCCGCATCGCCGAGAGCGGTTTGGTGCTCAGCGAGTACCCGCCGGGTGTGCGGCCGGCCCGGTACCGGTTCCTCGCGCGTAATCGGCTCGTCGCGGTGCTCGGCGGTGCCACCGTGGTGGTCGAAGCCGGGTTGCGCAGCGGTGCGGCCAACACCGCGTCGTGGGCGCACGCGATGGGGCGGGTGGCGTGCGCGGTGCCGGGTCCCGTGACCTCGGCGGCGTCGTCAGGATGTCACCACTTGCTGCGGCAGGGCGCCCAATTGGTGACGCGGGCGGCAGAAGTCATCGAAATCGTCGGCCGGGCAGGTGAACTCGCTGCCGATCCGGACCGGCCACGCACAGCATTGGACGGTCTGACCGATCAGCAGCGTCAGGTCTACGAGGCGCTGCCCCGGCGTGGCGTGCTCACCGTGGAGCAGATCTCCGCAAGCTCGGGCCTGCGGGTGCAGAGCGTCCTCGGGCCGCTGGCGATGCTCGAAATCGCCGGGCTGGCCGAGAACAGGGAGGGCCGGTGGGGAATCGCGCGGAGCGTTCGGGGATGATACTGGCTGGGTGCGGTTACGCAACGGTGAGCACGGCTACGGCCTGATCACCAAGACGCTGCACTGGCTCACCGTCGTCCTGGTCGCCGGTCAGTTCGCAGTCGGGCTCACCATGGAAGCCGACGACCGGGCGGTCGAGCGTGCCGACGACCGGATCGACGCCCTGGAGGACGCCGGCGAGGATGCGGCACAGCGCCACGGCGATGCGGCCGAGGACACCTTTGACGACCAGATCGACCGACTGCGTGATGAACTCGATGCTCACGACGACGACATCACATCGGCTTTCGCGGATGTGGTGTCGGGCTCGTTCTGGCGCGAGGGCCTCTCACTACCGGAAATCCACGTCCTACTCGGTGTGTCACTACTGGTGCTCGGTGTGGTCCGGGTGGCATGGCGCCGCGCGACGCCGTTGCCCCCGTGGGCGCCATACCTGAGCGCACGTGAGGAGATGCTCGAGTCTGTCGTCGAGAAGCTGGTGCTCGTCTCGTTGTTCGTGGTTCCGCTGAGCGGATTACTGCTCGTGGTCGACGACGGGCTGCTGGGCGTGCACATCGCTGCTCAACTGGCGTTTGTGCTTGTCATCGCTGTTCACGTGGGGCTGGTGCTGCGTCACACGGTGGTCCGACGCAACGGCCAACTCCGCCGGATGCTGTGACAGGGAGACACCGCAGGCAGGCGCGGAACTCGTATAGTCGGTGAAATGGCAGGCCGACCCATTCACACGTTCACCGTCGTGCGCACCGAACAGCTGACACCTCACATGGTGCGAGTTGTGCTGGGCGGAAACGGCTTCGACACCTTCACGCCGAGCGAGTTCACCGACTCCTACGTCAAAATCGTGCTCGTACCTGCCGGTGTCGACGTCGACGCACTTCCGAAACCGTTGACGCTCGACAGCTTCGAGGGTCTCGAGGCCACCGACCGGCCGACGGTGCGGACCTACACGGTGCGCCGTGCGGACGCGGCGGCACGCGAGATCACGATCGATTTCGTCGTGCACGGTGAACACGGGGTGGCCGGGCCCTGGGCAGCCAACGTCGCCCCGGGCGACCCGGCCTACCTGATGGGGCCGGGCGGCGCCTACTCCCCGGACCCGGCCGCCGACTGGCACCTGCTCGCCGGTGACGAAGCGGCGATCCCGGCGATCAGCACCGCGCTGGAAGCCTTACCCTCCGACGCGGTGGGCCAGGTGTTCATCGAGGTCGGTGGTCCCGAGGACGAGATCGGGCTGACGGCCCCCGAGGGTGTCACGATCAGGTGGATCTACCGCGGCGGTCGCGCCGACCTGGTCTCCGAGGATCAGGCGGGGGACCATGCCCCGCTGATCGAAGCGGTCAAGGAGGCACTCTGGTCGCCGGGGCAGGTCCACGTCTTCATCCACGGCGAGGCGCAGGCCGTGATGCACAACTTGCGGCCGTACATCCGGAAGGAACGGGGTGTGGACGCGAAGTGGGCCGGGTCCATCTCGGGTTACTGGCGTCGCGGCCGCACCGAGGAGACGTTCCGTCAATGGAAGCGCGAACTCGCCGAGGCGGAAGCCGGAAATTCCAACTGAGTCTGACACCGTAGGGGAGTGCAGCCGCCGCTGGAAGCCGTTCTCGACGAGTTCGCCGAGCACCTCGAGCTCGAACGCGGCCGCTCGGCGCACACGCAGCGCGCCTACCTGGGCGATCTACGGTCACTGTTCGACTTCCTCGATCAGCGCGCGCCGGGCGCGGGCCTGGGGGCGCTGACCCTACCGGCACTGCGGTCGTGGCTGGCCGGTCAGGCCGCCGGTGGTGCCGCCCGCACGACGCTGGCCCGCCGGACGTCGGCGGTCAAGACGTTCACGGTCTGGGCTACCCGGCGCGGCCTGATGGACACCGATCCCGCGGCCAGGCTGCAGGTTCCCAAGGGCCGTCGCACGCTGCCCGCCGTGCTACGCCAGGATCAGGCGATCGATGCCATGGCCGCCGCCAAATCCGGTGCGGCCGAAGGTGATCCGCAGGCCCTGCGAGACCTGGCGATCGTCGAGCTGCTGTATGCAACCGGCATCCGGGTGAGCGAACTGTGCGGGCTGGACATCGACGACGTCGACATGCCGCGGCGGCTGCTGCGGGTACTGGGAAAGGGCAACAAACAGCGCACCACGCCCTTCGGGGAACCCGCGGAAGTGGCGCTGCGGGGCTGGCTCGCCGACGGCAGGCCCGCGTTGGCCACCCCGGCCTCGGGGCCCGCTTTACTCCTCGGCCTGCGGGGCAGGCGTCTCGACGCCCGGCAGGCCCGCACCGTGGTCCATGACACCGTGTCCGCGGTCGACGGCGCACCCGACATGGGGCCGCACGGGTTGCGGCACAGCGCGGCAACACATCTGCTCGAAGGCGGCGCCGACCTGCGCATCGTTCAGGAACTCCTGGGTCATTCGACACTGGCCACCACACAGCTGTACACGCATGTGACCGTCGCCCGATTACGTGCCGTCCACGACCAGGCACATCCGCGGGCCTGACTCACCGCAACAGGTCGATGACCTTCGCGATGTCAGGCATGGCCGACGCGCGCCCGGCGTACTCGTCGATCACCGTCCAGTAGCTGATCCCGTATCGGCGCCGGCGTTCCAGCACCTGCTCGGCCATCTGCTCATGCGTCCCGATCAGAACGAACGGTGAGTCCAGGAGATAGCCGGCGGTCACGTCGCCGAACTGGACGGCGAGTTCCGCCGCGGCCCCGTCGCGGTCATCGGTGACCACGACGAATTGCACGAGGGCATTGAGTTCGATCGCGTCGAAGCGGTCGCCCGCCGCCTCGCGGACCACGGCGATGCGATCGTCCAGTCCGGCCGGGTCGAAGTGGGTGAGCCGGACTTCGGTGGCATCGGCGTTGTGGCTGAACCCGGCAAGCCCGGCGATGTCGGCGAGCCGGCCCGCCAGCTGCAGCACCCGGGTGCCGTTGCCGCCGATGAGCAGCGGGACGTGGCACGGTGGCGCGGCCACCAGCGCGCCCGCGTCGGCCCGCACCATGTAGTGGTGGCCGTCGACGTCGACGGCCGCACCGTCGAGCAGGCTCCGGATCAGCTCCGTCGACTCGATCAGCCGTTCCACCCGGGTGGCGGCGGCATCGAATCCGATTCCCGCGGAATCGTATTCGGATTTCATGTGCCCGGCACCGAGGCCGAGCTCGAAGCGCCCACCGGACAGGTCGGCGATCGAGGCGGCTTCGCGGGCAGTGTCGACGGGATGACGCAGATCGTTGTTGAGCACCAATGTGCCGGTGTGCATGTGGGTGGTGGCCGCCGCCGCGGCGGCACATCCCGCGAACGGGGCGACGGTCGGCGCGAGGTGATCGGGGATCGTCAGGATGTCGAACCCGGCCGCCTCGACCTCGGTGGCGAAGCGCACCCACTGTCCACCGCGGGGTTGCGCACAGTGCAGTCCGAAACGGACGCGTCGATCACGATGTCCCTGAGTCGCCGGCATACCCCCGACGTTAGGCGCTACCCGTGCAGTGGCTTGAGTCGAATGGGCGTGGCCGCCAGCAGACCCAGGGGATCGACATACTCCGCGCGGGAGGCCGGGCCCCACATCGCGCCCCAGTGCAGGCAGGCCGGTGCGGAACACCCCCGATGACCCGGTTGGAGGAGTCCGATCGCGGTGGATGCATCGACACGCTGGCCGACACGCACCATGGCGCGCACCGGCTCGTAGCTGGTCCGAAGGCCGCCGGGGTGGGCCAGCGACACCAGCGGCCGCCCGGCCAGGGTGCCCGCGAACACCACCGTGGCACCCGCCGCCGCGTACACGGGCTGGTCGACCGCACCGGCGAGATCGACACCCCGGTGGCCGCGCTGCCAATTCGGCGATGGGGCGTCGAAAACCCGCACCACCGCAGGGTCGGGTCGTAGCGGCCACGACAGCCGGTCGACCTGTGCAGGCGCGGGCGGCGCGGCCGCGACAAACAGGGCCCCGACGACGACGGTGACGACAATCCAGCGCATCACCGCAGTTCAGCGCACTGAAATGCGGCAAGCCAGCCAGGTATCCACGGATTGTGTACCGCGTGGGCACTGTGCATCGCTGCGCGGTCAAAGCATCGGTCAAAGCAGTGGTCAAAGCACCTGTTGGGACGGTGTAAACTCGTATCCGCAATTCGCTTCGGCGGATTGACTTCGCGCGTCTGCGCCGCAGCCCTGCACTTGAAGGCTGCACACGCATGCCGGGCGGTCCTGCATCAGCGATGCGGGTCCGGTATGCCGCGGACGCCAGGGTTCGGCATCACCCGACGCCGGACGACAACCGACACAGAGGAATCATGCACTCATGGCTGTTGTAACCATGAAACAGCTGCTTGACAGCGGCACTCACTTCGGGCATCAGACCCGTCGCTGGAATCCCAAGATGAAGCGGTTCATCTTCACCGACCGCAACGGCATCTACATCATCGATCTGCAGCAGACGCTGACCTACATCGACAAGGCCTACGAGTTCGTCAAGGAGACCGTCGCCCACGGCGGCACCATCCTGTTCGTCGGCACCAAGAAGCAGGCCCAGGAGTCCATCGCCGACGAGGCCACCCGCGTCGGCATGCCCTTCGTGAACCAGCGCTGGCTGGGCGGCATGCTCACCAACTTCTCTACCGTCCACAAGCGTCTGCAGCGCCTCAAGGAACTCGAGGCGATGGAGCAGACCGGTGGCTTCGAGGGTCGCACCAAGAAGGAAATCTTGATGCTGACCCGCGAGAAGAACAAGCTCGAGCGCAGCCTCGGCGGTATCCGGGACATGCAGAAGGTGCCCTCGGCGATCTGGGTCGTCGACACCAACAAGGAGCACCTGGCCGTCAACGAGGCCATCAAGCTCGGCATCCCGGTGATCGCGATCCTCGACACCAACTGCGATCCGGATCAGGTCAACTACCCGATCCCGGGTAACGACGACGCCATCCGGTCGGCCGCGCTGCTGACCAAGGTCGTTGCTGCCGCGGTCGCTGAAGGCCTGCAGGCCCGGGCCGGCGTCGCTGCCGGCGACGGCAAGCCCGAGGCCGCCGCTGGCGAGCCGCTGGCCGAGTGGGAGCAGGAACTGCTGGCCTCGGCCACCGCGACCACCGGCGACACCGCCGTCGCGACCGAGACCACCACTGACGCTTCTTAGAACTTCTCGAGGAAAGAGTTATGGCTAACTACACCGCTGCCGACGTCAAGAAGCTCCGCGAGCTGACCGGCGCCGGCATGCTCGACTGCAAGAACGCGCTGGCCGAGACCGACGGTGATTTCGACAAGGCCGTCGAGGTCCTGCGCATCAAGGGTGCCAAGGATGTCGGCAAGCGCGCTGAGCGTGCCACCGCCGAAGGTCTGGTCGCGGCCAAGGACGGCGCGCTCATCGAGATCAACTCCGAGACCGACTTCGTGGCCAAGAATGCGGAGTTCCAGGCGCTGGCCGATCAGGTCGTCAGCGCGGCGCTGGAGGCCAAGGCCGCCGACGTCGATGCGTTGAAGGCTGCTCCGCTCGGCTCCACCACCGTCGAGCAGGCCGTCGCCGACCTGTCGGCCAAGATCGGCGAGAAGCTCGAACTGCGTCGCGCCACCTACTTCGACGGCACCGTGGAGACCTACCTGCACAAGCGGGCCGCGGATCTGCCGCCGGCCGTGGGTGTGCTGGTGGAGTACACCGGCAGTGACAAGGCGGCTGCGCACGCCGTCGCCCTGCAGATCGCCGCGCTGAAGGCCAAGTACCTCACCCGTGAGGACGTGCCGGAAGACATCGTGGCCAACGAGCGTCGCATCGCCGAGGAGACCGCCAAGGCCGAGGGCAAGCCCGAGCAGGCGCTGCCCAAGATCGTCGAGGGTCGCGTGACGGGCTTCTACAAGGACGTCGTGCTGCTCGATCAGCCGTCGGTGTCCGACAACAAGAAGACCGTCAAGGCCCTGCTCGACGAGGCCGGCGTGACCGTGACGCGGTTCGCCCGCTTCGAGGTCGGTCAGGCTTAGTCGCTCGACAGTAGATTTGAGCGGCGCACCAACCGCTCGCGGAAAGCCCCGCGCCAATGCCGGTGATCCCGGCGGCGCGGGGCTTTTCCTGTCGGGAAGCAGATCGCCTCCCGGACTGTTGGAGCAGCCATGCGCATAGGAGTCGTCTTTCCCCAGACCGAACTCGACGGTGACCCGGGTGCGGTACGTGCCTACGGGCAGCGGGCCGAGGAGTTGGGCTTCGACCATCTGCTGGTGTACGACCACGTGGTCGGCGCCGACCCACTGGTCCACCAGGGGTGGCAGGGCCCGTACGACGTCAAGACCACATTTCACGAACCGTTGGTGATGTTCGGCTATCTGGCCGCCGTGACGACCACCCTCGAACTGGTCACCGGCGTCATCATCCTGCCGCAACGGCAGTCGGTGCTGGTGGCCAAACAGGCCGCCGAAGTGGATCTGCTCAGTGGTGGCCGCCTCCGGCTGGGTGTCGGATTGGGTTGGAACGCAGTCGAATACGAGGCGCTGGGGGAGGACTTCACCAATCGCGGTCGACGCTCCGATGAGCAGGTCGAGGTCATGCGCAGGCTCTGGACCGAACCGTCGGTGACATTCGAGGGTCGCTACCACCGGATCACCGGTGCCGGGCTGGCGCCGCTGCCCGTGCAGCGTCCCATCCCGGTGTGGTTCGGGGCGGCGTCCGAGCGCGCGTACGCCCGGGCGGGCCGACTCGGCGACGGCTGGTTCCCGATGATGGAGCCCGGTCCCGGCCTGGACTATGCCCGCCGACAGGTCGAGGCAGCCGCAGCCGGGGCCGGCCGCGATCCAGAGGCGCTCGGCATGGAGGGCCGGGTCAGCTGGGCCGGCGATCGAGACAAGATCGCCGCCGATTTGCGCGCCTGGGCCGCCGCGGGCGCCACCCACGTGTCGGTCAACACCATGGGGGCCGGCCTGGCCACCGTGGACGATCACCTGGCCGTGCTGGAAGCGGTGGCCGCTCTCCGACCCTGACCGACGCCGGACACCGCGCTGCTAACGTCGGCGCATGCCGCACGTGCATGCGTTCGACGACGACGCGCTTGGTGAGATGGACGCCGTGGGAATCGCCGAGGCGATCCGCTGCGGCACGGTATCCCGTTCCGAGGTGACCGACGCCGCGATCACCCGCACGGAGAAGGTGAACCCGGCACTCAACGGGTTGGCGTACGAGGCATTCGACAGGGCGCGGCACCGGGCCCGCCATCCGTACGGCGGCTTCTTCGACGGCGTGCCGACGTTCGTCAAGGACAATGTCGACGTCGCGGGCATGCCCACCATGCACGGCACCGATGCGTGGCGGCCACGGCCGGCGGCCGTCGACGGGGAGTTCGGCAGGGTGTTCCTGGCCACCGGACTGAACCCGCTGGGCAAGTCGCGGATGCCGGAATTCGGGTTCAGCGCATCAGCCGAGCATCCCCGCGACGGCGCGGTGCGCAACCCGTGGCACACCGACCACACGCCGGGGGCGTCGTCCTCGGGTGCGGCGGCGTTCGTCGCCTCCGGCGCGGTGCCCATCGCACACGCCAACGACGGGGGCGGTTCCATCCGTATCCCGGCCGCCTGTACGGGGCTGGTCGGGCTGAAGCCGACCCGCGGCCGGCTGCCGCTGGAGCGGCAGATGCAGAAGATGCCGATCCGGCTGGGGGTCAACGGCGTACTGACCCGGTCGGTCCGCGACACCGCCGCATTTCTGCGTGAGATGGAGCGGGCGTGGCCGGCGCGCGCGCTACCCGCGGTCGGCGACGTCCGGGATCCCGGGCGGCGCCGGTTACGCGTTGCGGTCTTCACCCGATCGCTGGTCCGGGAGTGCGCACCCGAGGTGCACGGTGCGACGCTGAAGGTGGCGGCGCAGCTGGAAGCACTGGGTCACCGTGTCGAACACGTCGACCGGCTCCCGGTGCGGGCCGGTTTCGTCGATGACTTCCTGCACTACTGGGCGCTGCTGGCGTTCGCAGTGGTCCGCAGCGGACACCGCGAGATCAGCCGAGATTTCGATCGCACCCGGCTGGACAGCCTGACGCTGGGCCTCGACCGGCGCGCCGCGGCCAACCTGCACCGGTTGCCGATGGCCATGGCCCGGCTGGCCTCAACCCGTCGGTCGACGAACCAGCTCTTCCGAACTTTCGACGTGACCCTGATGCCGACGGTGGCCCACGAGCCGCCGCGCATCGGGCACCTCGACCCGACCGCCGATTACGAGCAGATCATGAGCCGGCTCATCGACTGGGTGGCGTTCACGCCGCTGCAGAACGCCACCGGGGAGCCGGCGATCTCGCTGCCCCTGGCCCAGTCCGAATCCGGCATGCCGGTGGGCATGATGCTCGGTGCAGCGATCGGGCAGGAACGCC